>JAISCC010000051.1 GCA_031265845.1 Treponema sp. | reverse complement strand
GAGCCGGTCGTCGCTTTGGAAATGGGGCGCAGGGCAATCGCCATTGAGTTGAAGGACAGTTACTACAAACAAATGAAAATGAATTGCGCTCAAGCTATAAAAACAAGAGCCGCTGATTTGTTTTCCGAGGAGGTTCGCTTATGAGTTTCGCCTGCGACCGTTGCGGTCGTGTGACGGACGGCCGCTGGGAGGTTGAGGGCGCGCCGGGCGTCGGCGGCTGCTGCGCTTGTTGCGGGGATGACCTGTGCGCCGAATGCGCCGGGGAGTGGAGCGAAGGCGGCGAATGCCAAGCGTGTGACGAACGCAACGGCATAGCCGGAAAATAAAATGGAGGTGTGAATATGATTTACGGAACATTTGTCGAAGCGGCCGGTGAATTTTCCCGGCAGACAACATTTTTATCTCGGGCGGTTGGCAAAGGTGAGTCCAGGTGTCCGCGCTATATTCTGATTGAGCCGTCCGATGTTGAGCCGGGAAAGCTCCGCGGCGTGGCGACTGACGGAAGGCGGATGCACATTGTCGATCCTCTCGCCTGTCCAGACAACATCGGCCTTGAGGCGGGGAACTGGAGGCCGCTCAAAATGGGCGGCGAACATTCATGGATGGCTCAAATAAAATCTGACGCGGGAATATTTCCAGACTATCGCAGGGTTATTCCCCAGGATGAGCCGCTTTTTACTTTTGAACTGCCCGGTTTGCCTCGTGGAGACTTGATGGGAAGCATGCCGTATCTGGTCAAGTTCTTTCGGGAATTTCCTGAGCCGACGGCAATAAACATGAATTATCTCAATGACCTTGATCATGATTTTGTATGGAAAGCCAAATGGTACGGCGGTGACAAGGCCGTTCTATTTGAGAGCGAGAGCCGCGCTGCGGTTATTATGCCGATTCACATGTGATGATTAAGATGACACAAGAATCAAAGATGGGCGAGTATATGAACCGGAGCAGGCATAAAAAAGAACAAGAAGGCGCCCCCGTTTTCAAGGTCAGGGAGGCCGACGTCCTCCGCGCCGTAAGCCAATGGTTGGCTTTGAAGCGAATACCGCACTGGCGGCAAAACAGCGGCGCCCTCAAAAACGCCCATGGACAGCTTGTGCGCTTTGGGAAAAAAGACAGCGCCGATTTTACCGGGATTGACCCAAAGACAGGCAGGCGGCTTGAAATTGAATGCAAGGCCCCAGGGGAAAAACTAAGAGAAAGCCAGCGGCAGTTCCTTGACATGATAAACAGATGCTGCGGGGTTGGCGTCTGCGTCCATTCCGTAGAAGAACTGGAAGAGCGGTTAAAAGAAGCCGGAATAATATGAAATTTATTGATTTGACCGGCAGGCGTTTTGAGGGGGAGGCGACATGACGGGAGAAGAAGCGTTGGGCAGGCCGGTGTACACCCATGAATTCGAGCTTAATCGGGAAGGGCTGATGAAAGAGCTCTTTCATGGGGCTCCCGCTCCTACGCCGGAAGAGGCAATCAACCTGATCCCGGAAGAATTTTGGGTGTTGACAAGCGTTTGATGGAAGGGGGGAAAAATGAGAGGAAAGGAGCGATAAAGATGAATGAGATGGCGTTTTCTGGAAAGGCGATGACGGCTAAGGAAGTCGCGGATGTGTTGGGGGTTACGGATGAAGCGATAAAAAAGCATATCCGTGAACTGTACCCTAATTTAATGCGGGAACGTGTGGCGACTGTGTTAAATGAAGAGCAAATAACCGCAATCAAGCGGCGTATGCGGCTGACAACTAAAGTTGCCAGCGCCATTACGGATTTGGAAGCCGCCGAAATGCTGTTGAAAAGCGCGGAGCATTTTAAGGCGCGGTTTGAACAAGAGAGGAAGTTAAGGATTGAGACGGAAAGCAAACTTGCGATAGCGGAGCCGAAGGCGGAGTTTTTCGATCAGGTGACTGACTCCCAAGACGCGCTTCAAATGCGGGACGTGGCCGCCGCTCTGAATATCCCCGATATGGGTCGGAACAAGATATTCGAACTGTTGCGCAAGAAGAACATTTTAGACGACCGCAATGTTCCGTATCGGGAGTATCAGGATCGCGGCTATTTTCGGGTCGTCGAGCAGAAATGGACGGATAAGGAAGGGGAGACTCATATCAGCCTAAAGACCCTCGTTTACCAGCGGGGGATGGATTTTATCCGCAGGACGCTGGCGCATGGAGGCGCGGCGTGAAAACGAGCTATTTATTTTTAAGGTTTGACAGCGCGGCTATGACCATAGGCGAGAAACTGCCGGCTATAGCGGCTATTCCGCCGGCTTCATGCCCCGCCCTTGAAAGATATATACATGCGGCGACACCCGCAACGCCTAAAAAAAACGTTATTATTTGGGCGATTATCGGCGTAACAAGGGACGCCATCGAATCACGGTTTTTCGTTTGGACATCCGCTTTCGCATGGGCTTCGGCAATACGCATGACGCGATCAGGAAAATCAGGGCTGATAGCTTGCAACTCTTTGAGGTCGGAGGGAGGCGGAATCGGCCCGTTATACTGCCGGATGACAACTTGTTCTTTGGCGCTCGCCGCATCACGCGCCATGAGCGGCTTTTCCCACAATCGCTTGGGTTTTGCGGAATTCATCAATGGCGTTGCGCAGGTTGTCGCCAGCCGCCGCGAAAGCGTCGCCAACCCCCTGCCAAGCGGAAGCCCAATTAGCGGGTTTAGGCTGGCGGACAGGAGGGAAAATCTGGCCGATTGTCCCCATGCCCTGAAAAAAGAGATGTGTGTTATTTGTTTCCTTTGTTTTCTTTTCCATGCTTATAATATACCCCCTTATCGCTATTTGGGCAAGCCGCCATCCGGCTCTGCCTTCGGAGGTCTCGTGTATGAAAAAGAATGCTATGCGCCGCAACTTGACGCGACTAAACGGCAGTTGCGGATAACGCAAAAAGGCGCGGCGCATTTCGCCGACAAGTACGCCGGAGGCGCGGCGTGAAGGAGAAGGAAGAGATGAACGAACTTATACCGTTTGGCGGTCTTGACGCCATCGCCCAGTCGATAGCCCCGTATCCGGTCGACTTTGACGATGCGTGGCAATGGGTCGGGTATTCTACCAAAGGCAACGCTTTGCGGACTTTGCAGGATAACTTCGAAGAGAATCTGGACTTTTTATCAATAAAGATAAAAAGTACTGGAGGGCGTCCCGGAGATGGCTATTTCCTTACGATAGACTGCTTCAAAGCGTTCTGCATGATGGCCGGAACAGAGAGGGGCAAGGAAGTGCGCCGGTATTTTCTGGAAGTTGAAAAGAGATACAAGTCCCTTGTTGAAGGCCGCAGGCTGTCAAAATTTGTGCGCCGCGATTTTACCGATGTGATTCAGGCTTCGGGTCTTAACGACGCCATGCACGGCTTCGCCTATAAGCAATTCACCGATCTCGTCAATAAAGCGGTTTTAGGCGTGAACACAAAGAAATACAGGGAAATCAACAGCCTCCCGAAAGACGCGGACGTGCGCGAGCGGCTCGCTCCGGCTCAACTGGCGGCCATAGTGAAGGTGGAGAGGCTTGTGGGAGCCGCGGTAGAGGCGGGGGCGGATTATTGCAAAGTCAAAGACATGATCGCCTGCGTGGGGATCGGCGGCGTTGAATCAAGAGAAAGCGGAGGCGCGGCGTGAAGAAGGGAGAGACAATGAAAGAAAACAGTATGCGGGTGGAGGAGTGGAACGGGCGGGCGATCCGTTTCGTGGAGAAAGACGGCGAGTGGCGGGCGGTGGCTAAAGATGTTTGCGACGCTTTAGGCTATGAGAACAGCAGAGACGCTTTATCGGCTCATTGCAAGGGCGTAGCGAAACGCTACGTCCTTACAGAAGGCGGAAAACAAAGCATGAACGTCATCCCGGTAAAGGACATATACAGACTGATATTTCATAGCCGGCTGCCGGAGGCGGAGGCGTTTCAAGATTGGGTGATGGACGTGATAGAGTCTATCAGAAAAGACGTGTTGCAACTCAAAGAATATGAGGCCTTCCGGCTGATGGACAGGGAACGCCAGAAAGAGGCCATGCGCAAGCTCAACGAAAGCCTGCGCGAGCCTGTGAAAGTTGACTACATCAAGGCGAACGCGATAGCGGACAAGGCGGCGTCAACCATGCATGGCTATCCAAAGCTGGTGAAGAAGGCTGACATGGACGAGGGGATGTTGCGGGACAGGCAGTCCGCGCTGGAAGACACGGTTGAGCTTATGGCGGCGAACGAGCGGTTCGGGCTTGGGCTGTCGATCAGCGAGCATATATACAAGAAGCACTGCGTGGCGCGTTTCGCCAAGAAATACGGCGGGGCATCAGCATGAAAACGAGTGAGAAGAAGCGGAACCTCGTGGCGGCAAGGCTGACTGACGAGGAATTGGAACGTCTAAAATATCTGGCGGATAAAGATGACAGGACATACAGCTATGTTATTTCTCATCTGATTTCCGCTGAATATAACCGGCTTGTTCAAGAGCGTGGCGGAGGTGGTGGTTTATGAGCCAAGAAATAGTACGGTCTTTTTCCAACGCTTCTTTTTCAAGAGCCGCTTTTATATCTGTTTCAGAACGGAAAGCTATGAGTTCAGATTTTTTTGCCTTTCCCATTGTTAGACATTGTAAAACAAAAATAAAAAATTTTATAGCGTTTTTTTGCAAAAACCCTCTTGACTATTGTATAATATTGTTATACAATGTTATACATAATGATAGCAAAAGAAGGTCAAGATGATGAAATACAACAACGCTGAAAGCTATGACGCGCTGGTGAAGCGCGGGCTAATTTGCGAGATCATGCGCCGCGTGGCGCGGGCGTATGACGAGGACGGGCGGGTGGTTCGCACTGTGGAGGAGCTGCCTGAATTGAACAAGGGCAAAGTCAAGCTGTTGAAAGAGATAACGGCGTACGACTTCGCGTGACGCGGTGGAGGAGGCGAAGAGCATGAGCGGGTGGATGAGAGCGGAGAAAATGAAGCGGTATTGGCGCGTACAGGTGGAAGTGTACGAGGATGGAGCGGTGAAGGCGGCCGTCCTGGGGAGCCGGAAAGCGGAAGCCATGCCCCGCGATGGGCATGTGGAAAATCCCAGGCGGGAGGTTTTCAGCCTGTGGTATGAAAGCGAAGTGACGGCGCAAGGCGCGGTTCTTGAGGCTTTGGCCATGAACAAGAAACAGGAGGCGGCGGCGTGAGTAAAATGAAGAAAACAAACAAAGTCACCGCTTTATTAGATGATGAAACGGCGGAAAAACTCAAGAGAATATGTGATAGATATGGAGTGGCTATGTCTTGGGTGATTTCCCGTCTGATTTCAGCGGCAGACGAGAATCGGCTTCCAGGGACGCGCGGAGGCGGCGGACAATGATCCATGAGACGGAAGCGTCCATTTCAGCGGCTTCTTTTTCCAAGGCCTCTTTCATGTCTTCACTGACTTGGAAGGTGATTTTTAGTTGTCGCGGCATGTATAAGATAATATCATATATTATCAGAAAAGCAATGCTAAACATATATATAGCTAATATTAAAAACAATCGCAAAAAAAGCGAAATAAATACAGAACACCCCTTGACATATATGAATATATCGGATAATATCTGTATTATACAGATATAGAGAAGCAAGGAAAAGCGGCGTCCCTGCGGGAAAATCCAAGCCGCTTTTCATAAAGGAGTTTGAGGATGTACAAGACGGCGAAGGAAGCGGGGGGAGAGGCGGCGAGAATCGCCGCGAGATACGACGGGATGCAATTTGTA
>JAISCC010000161.1 GCA_031265845.1 Treponema sp. | reverse complement strand
GTTATCCGCCGCATTCAGTATAATGTTGACGGCGTTTGGATTACCGCCCTCCCCCGCATATAAATCGCCGCGCAGCACTCGTCGGCGAGACGGACAAAATCGCCCGCGTTAAACTGCTCGTCGGGATTGCAAATATCGATGAGATGATGCGGAAGCGCCGCCCGCGCCGCGCCGTCCGGTTTCGCGGTCCCAATATCCATACTCCGATAAACCTGCATGGAATCGGCGGAAACAACCTCCGCTGGCGCAACAGCATCAGAACCTGCGAACAAATCAAAGAGAATAGCCGTTTTCCCGGCCGCAGTAGGTCCCAAAAAGACAAAAACCGGGATTTTCGCGTTCAAATACTCTTGTCTTCGGACGATTCGAGCAGGAAGCTCACCTCTTTGTTGAACACCTGCCGGGCGGCCAGCGAAACAACCTTCCCCTCGTTCTCCTCGATCTCCGGGTCGCGCAGTATCGAAAGCTGATACGACCGGCGCAATGCGGCAGCGGTGATTTCGTAGGTATTCCCTTCGTATTTAATCAATGCTTCTATAGGAAAAATCATAGTGAATTATCTTACCGGAAAGCGGTGAAAAGTGTCAAGTAACCGCGTTGCCTCATGAAAAATGTTGCCCTAATTGAAACAAGGGTGTTCGAAGGAGGCCATCCGAACGGGGTTAACCATGAAAGAAAAACCGACGGTAACGAGGGAGGCCCCGAAGCTGGCTCTGCCTGACGAATTCATACGACTGGCCGGGTGTCACGGGAAATCAGCGGCCAAGTTATTATAGTGCTTCTATCCAAAAGATATCAATTCAAAACCTGCGGTCAATATGCCGTGCGATTATGGGGATTTACTGGCCGATTCGTGCGCAAGGGGTCGCAAATCGCGCCTAAAGGCGTTGCGGATTTGTTTCTGCGGTGGTCGGGCCACTTGTGGTGGCCATCGGTCGCGGCGCAGGGCCGCAGGCCGTCTTGAGAACCTTTCCGTGGATTTTCTTGTCTTTGTCCTCTTCGCCACCGGGCTCCGCCACGGTTTACAGTCGGCTGTACAGACGGTCCGTCACTGGATGCGCCAGTTTCAAAGCGTCTTTCGCAAACTGAGGATCCAGATGTGCGTCCCGGTACCTCAAAGAATGAACAGAATCCCCGTGATCGGCACATGAGCCGCAGATTACGCGGATTGCCACAAATTTCTCTTGTCATGAGGAGCATAATCTGCGGCCTATTGTTCATTGTTCTTGCGTCTCTCATAACATGCGGAACTTGCCGATAATTAAAAGGTGAAACGGTCGTTTTTTTTTGCGGTGTGCGCGGTCATCCTCTATGCGCTTCCTCTGGCCGCGCAGGATTTGAGTATCGGCGCGGCAGACCTGCGGGTAACACAGGGAGCGGACGGCGGGTTTCATCTTTATATCAGAAAAAAACCCGATATGAATTCGGTACTGCTCAGCGAATCGGTGCGCGACCCTGCGATGCGTGCCGATAACTATGCCTACCGCGCGCTCGAATGGAACGCGATTAACGGCGATGAGATACGTATGATGGACGGCGAGGTATTGCCCAGAGAGAGCAATATTTGGTCGCTCATTGACTCAACACCCGAACCGCATGGAGAACTGGGCTTGGCGTATCATATTTACATTCCCTATATTGTTAATTACGGTTATCCGTGGACGAGAAACGGTGAGGTGTATGTTGGAAATGGCACCTATTTTAATATCCGCGCGTTTGAAAAGCCTTACGGCGATTATTCAGGCAGTTTTCGGGACAATTCTTTTGTGCTGGAGGTGAACCAGAGCCCCTTGGCGGGACCTGCCGCCAGCAACTATATGCGGGACACGGTTGAGGCGTTTGGTGAAATTGCGCGGATGGAACGGGGAGAGGCCGTTCGTTCAACCGGTCCTGCGGATATAATCCCGACGATACGCGCCATCCTCAGAAAAGAACGGGGAAACTCGCTTGACCTTGTAATCGCGTTGGACACCACCGCCAGTATGAGAGACGACATTACCGGGATACAGAACGGCTTCGTAAATATGATTAAAGAAGAATACCGGGGCTTTCCGTCACTGCGAATCGGCATGATACTCTACAAAGACTATGGAGAAACCTATATTACCAAAACAGTACCATTCACCAGTGACTTAAACCGGCTTCAGCGTTCATTGCTTGATATAAAAACAGGCGGCGGTCGCGACATCCCCGAAGCAGTCTACGAAGCGCTTTACGAGGCGGCGACGAATTTCCGCTGGCAGGCCGAGTCGAGACTCGTCATCCTCATCGGCGACGCGCCGCCCCATCCCCGACCGCGAGGCCGGTTAACCAAGGAAATGACCGCAACGGCACTGGACGCGCGCCAAATAAAAGTGTCCGCGATTATTCTTCCGCAATAATCTGCTTCTGCTTATCGCCAATTTGACCGAGAACAATTTCAGACAGAATCATGAATTTTGTCGGAAGTATCTCCCCTTCATCGGTATCGTAGCGGGCACGCAATGTCTCCATTTCTTCCCGCGCCTGGGTATACTTCTTTTGCTTATAGTGGATTCGCGCAATCTCGTACTGCGATTCGCAGGTACGGTCAATATCATCGGGAAAACGCTCAAGAATCGCCTCGTAATACTGGACAGCCTGCCCGTAACGATTCCACTCGTACGCCGCCTGTCCCTGCTGAATAAGCTCCGCCGCCGTCACATTGTCCGCAATTTTCACCGGCCCGCTATAACAAGCCGCCAGCCCCGCCGCCAAAAGAACCGCAACCACAAAAAATCGTCTATTCATATCTTCACAAAATACCACAGAAACCGCCATCCGTCAAGGCGCGGCAATTTTTCCAGGAATTTAACATTACGAAGATTATTAAAGATTTGGGCGTATTATTTGCGACTGAAGCCGCAAATAACCGGGCTTTCCGGGGGTTCTGCCGCAACGCATGGCTGCGACCCAGCGTTGCGGCCGATGACAACCACAAGTGGCCCGGCCACCTGCGGTGGCACCGTCCCTACGGAAGCAAATCCGCACAAGCTGAACGTGAAACCGCTTCGACAAGCGGATCGCAAACTCGCTTTGCGAGTTCAAGCTTGGACCCATGATGGTTAGCATTGGGCCTATGATGGATTTGCGACCCCTTGCGTACGAACCGCCTAGCACCCCCTAACGGGGGAAAACGTGACCCAATTACGGAGTTTTGCGCCAAGCACTTTCTTCCATAAGAATCCTTAAAGAATTCTTCAGAATCCTCGTCACATTTTTTTCTCAATGTTAAGTTGCCGCTAAGAGATAAAAGATGTTTTCGATAACGGATAGGCAGAAGCCATCTTTTAGACTGAACGCAGATCCGCTTTGCGAGTCCAAGCTTGAGCCCATGATTATCTTTATTACGCCGGGGATGAGTTCGGAAAAAAAAGCCCCCTGCAATGGGCATGATAGGGGACGCAGGGGGCTTGGAAAACGGCATAGGGAGAAGCGCCGGCGCCTTTTGATACGCCGACAGCCTCATGAAAAATTAGCCTTCAATCTGAATAGTTTTCTTCTGTGCCTCGGTACGTTTACCGATGGTCAGTGTAAGCAAACCATTTTTGAAAGACGCATTGATCGCGTTTGGGTCGGCGTTTTCCGGCAGTTTGAAACTCCGGTTGAACGAGCGGTCCTTGCGCTCGCGAAGAACAAAGTTCTTCGCGACGTGTTTTTCAACGGTTTCATCCTTTCTGGACTCAATCGTAACGGTTCCCCCGTCAAGGTTTACACTCACATCCTCCATTGCGAAACCGGGAAGCTCCGCTTCAAGCACATAGCTCTTGTCGGTCTCTTCCACATCAACGGCGGGAATCCGCGCAAGCGATGCGGAAGCCGCTGGCGGACAACCAAAGATGTTGTCCATCATGCGGCCCATTTCCGCAAGCGGGGTGCTGCCGCGAAAGTCACGGTCGAATGCGTTGAAGGCATTCTCGAAATCGAAAGGTTTGTAGACGGTTAGTGTTCTCATAACACTCCTCCAAAAAATTAGATTTGCGCCTTGAATAAGTGAACTTGCGTCTCACTGCTTTTCATGCGCTTGTCAATTATATAGCAAAACCTGTGCCAGTTTTATATACTTTTTTTATTGTAGCGAAAATTTGTATTATTCTGTTGCTTTTCACGCCTCGGCAAGCCGGTGTTCAGGTTTCACTTGATGCGGCATGCACCTGTAGCAATATCTCTAATTTATTGTGGTGCAAGTAATTATAATATAACTATTATTTAGATTGAGCAAGAAACTTCAAAAGCGGCCGTCTTTGGATATTTGCGTTGGCATGTTTGCAAGATTTTGTATTATGATGAATCTGTGTTGTAATGGTAACGGAACCAATACTATTAATGTGTCATTTTGATGCATTAGTCGAAAACAAACGTTAAAAGTGCGTCATTTTGTCTTTGTTTGCAAAACAGGATAATTTAAATTGGCAACCCCGACTCTGTCTGAGGTATTTGGCTATATCCTGTAACAGCGGCCCTTGTTATGAGCAACCCGGCTAAATTGTTTCTGTTATAATGCTTCTATTCAAAAAAAAAGATATTAAGTCATGTTACGCGGACTTGACATAAATTCCTGAAAGAATAGTATAGATGTATGGGCGGGAACATACTTGATTTATTATAATTGATAAAACCACCGGCTATGCCGGTAAGACTTGAATAGGCTATGCCGTGTCCAGAGTGAAACGAATGAAGAAATGAAATAATGTACTCCTGAGGAAGCCCCCCGGCAGGGCAAAAGCAGGAGTATAAATGAAAGAATGGCAAAGTTTAGCACAGGCCAAACGGGAGCGCAGGTATCATGCGGCAACCGTCCCAAAGTACCGCAGGAAGGTGCCGTACGGGAAATTGAGAAGAAGGACAGGGGAAATTCTTCGGGATCTGTGCCGGTACAAAGGCATAGAAACAGCGGAGGCGCATGCGGTGGCAGATCATATACACATGTGTATATGAGTGCCGCCGAAATACGGCATAGCGATGGCAATCGGGTATCTGAAAGGCAAAAGCGCAATCAGGATACACAAAGAACTGTCAGGACGCGAGTCCAGAGGGTTTACGAATAAAAAATCCCCACCCCAAGGGGCGGAATATTTTAAGATTTTTGTCTGCAACTCAGTCAAACAAAGATGGCTGTGATTCATCCGCCATCTTACGCAGTTGTTTGCAATGTCCTTCTGCCCCCTGTGATCTGACATAGTTTGTTGTCACGCATTCGTCGCCATGTTTGCTTGCCGCACTTATAATTCCGGGGGCTGTGGACAACTCAACAATTCATTGTAATATATTTAATTACAAAGCCTATTTTTTTCGATGCCAGACCAAAACTACACCGCCGAATCAGGCGGTTGTCATGCCGTCGTCGCCGATAACGGTCAAACCCTCGCCTCGGCTTTCCTGATGATTTCCTTCGCCGCCTCCCGGATAAGGGCGGCCGCCTTCGCGCCTTTCCGGTAGGCGATCATCTGGAGCCTCTCATAGTCGCCGGGATCGAAACGGACTTGCGCCTGCCTTTTTGGAGGCGGATCGAATCTCGCCGCCCCTTCCGCCGCGTCCCGCAGGGCGCTGGCCGCTATGTCCCGGACTTCCATCGTCTTTTTGACCAAGCCGTCAATGTCCTCCCGCTTTGTCGCCATAGCCTGCCCTCTATTCCTCTATGAGCGCGTCCGTCAGCGCGTCGAACGCGGGGATCGATTTGGCCGCCGACGCGAAGTCGTAGAAGCTTTTGTGGGCGATCTGGCGCTCGGCTATCTTCGCGTCCTGGGGGATTGTGAACACGCGGTAGTCCAATTTGGCGATGGCTTCCTGAAACGCCCTGTGCCAGGAAAAGGACTTGTTGACCATGTTCAAGGCGATCTTGTCGTTTCGTATCTTCCTGCGATACTTCTGTTCTATGGCCCGCAGTTCGGCCACAAAGATTTCTATGCCGTCCACGCTGAAAAACTCAGGGGACAGCGGGCTCACCGCCTCGTCCATTACTCCGCCCTTCTGAATGTGAAAGCATATTTTCCGCATGGCGCATCATTACATTAGAGTTATGTTATATGTTCAAAACATTTATATTATAAGTGTAGTATATCTCCTTTGTAATTATATTGTCACGCGCCATCCGATTGTCGCCTGCGGCTTTTTTTGTTTTTTGATTTGTTGACAGAAAAGGGGCGTTGGTTTATACTGAAATCGTCGGGGATTAAGCGGGCGGTGAAAGCCGTCGTCGGCCGTCCCGGATATTTTCTCACACCTCTCCAATATCCCAATAGCGCAGTTCGGCGGTTCCGGTGAAGTAGACGATAACCACCCCCTTGCGGTATCGCTTTTGAAAACTGACCCATTGCCGCTTGTTAAAGACGGGGTATGGAAACGACGATCTGACTGTTTTAGGCGGGATCCGGAGCGTTTTTTATGCTGTTTGAAAAAGATTATGAGGTTCTCGGTGGAAATGCCGCTGTCCGCAAGGCGGCGTGGTTGTGGCGGGGATTACGTGGGCGCCGGTTTGACATGGGCAAAGCTCGCGCTGAGGCCGCCGATGGCGTCGCATTCCCTTTCCTGTAGCTTCTTCCATATGATTGTTTTTTGCTGTGCGTTTGATATATGTCATATTCAAACAGGTGTAAAACAGTAAAAAACAGCAAGTTTTTAAACATTTTTCTTCATTCATCTCTTGTTTTCCTCGTTTTTCTCTTGACAAAAAATAAAAAGAGTGTTCTGATACTGTCAAATCAAGTATAGCTTGTTTAGGAGGATGTATGAAAAATGTTTTAAGGGTTGTCGCAGGCATTTACACGGTTGCTTTATTAGTGGCGTTACTTGCAACAAGTTGTGCATTTCCTGATTCCACAATTGAATTAAACGAATCAAACAACAATGGGTATGATCCCGCTATCAATACTCTTTTGACGAAAACATCTGTGAGACTGTTTGATGGAGTTAAAAAAAGCGATGTCACACTGACATTCGAAGGTCAAGTAGAAAAGCTTTCTGCCAGTTTATCTCAAAAATATGGGAGAAGTGTAGGCGCCACTGAGAAGTTGCCGATAACGAGCGAAGATATTTCAGCTTTAATTGAAGAGCAACTTACAAAGTTAAACATTCCTGAATTGATTGAACCTTCTTCTGGAGACATAGCTCTGATAAACAAAGATTTTCCGGATTTAAGTGAAGAAGATACTATCGCTGAACTAGAGACAATACAAAAAGTGTATCAAAATCAGGTGGGCTCATTAGTATTTAATGCAATTATAGCCAACCCTGATTATCAACCGGAAAGTTCTATCTCTCGCGCAACAGGTTACAATGACGGCGCATTTTATTACGACGATACGCAGGTGACCGTCTATGAAATCGGGGCGGCGCTTTTGCATGCTTTCAGCGCGGTTACATTGTCACAACAAAGAGAAAAGGCGTTTCAATTGACTGAAAAATATATGGGGGCAAAAGATCGTACCGACGACAAATCCGACGCTTTTCGTCATGCCATACTAAATATTGTAATGGCAAAGGAAGGCTGGGGACTCAAAGGTGAAAAGATGGCGTGGGCAAGGGACTTTTCTACAGCCCATGAAAAAGGGGTGAAATATACTGGCATCCCAAGTGAAATGGATTTGCACAACAACAACGTAGGTCTTGGTATTACGACTCAAAATCTTCCAAGAAATATATAATTATTCTATTCATTAAGATAGAAACCGGAGTAAGCGAGCCATCTTACGACAGCGCTGGCGCGGATATTAAGAACAAAGCCATAAATGCGACTTTTGTAAACAAAGATATTGGTCTAAGTACGGCAAAAAGTCAAATTAACGCTGTTTCAGGGGATACGCTTGTGTATATTTCGCCAGATGACCACAACTATTAAACGACCGAAAAAATTTCGGTTAAAGGGCTGTCATCTGACGGGTTGTCAGATGATTGCCAACTGCGAGGTATAATGTTTAAACAGATATTCTTTGGATTGCTTATTATGTTCTCCTTTATTGGATGCGAAGACAGCGCGGGTTTGAATATCACGGTAAAAAATGACACCGAGTCCGAAATCATATTAATAACACTTTCAGAAAAAATAAAAAGTGTTCCGCCAATACAAATCAGTCAACATTCACAAATTGTACTTAATTCAGATATATTTGGTGATATTGACTTTACTATTTCTTACAAAGAAAGAGAGTATACCGGCAACACCGGTTATGCGGATGATTACCGTTCGTATACGATTCGGTTTTCAGAGAACTCAGAAAATAAAATTGAGTGTAGTTTTATCGCGAACGGTACACAACGTTCAATAGACTTGTACGAATCGGAGTAGACGCCCCATGCAAGACTGAGACTGTTACATGAGGTCAATCAACATTCACAATTCAAATCAGATTGACCTCGAAATATCTCCGTCCACACCAGATCAAGAATCATGGTCCGTGTCCCTGGCGGACGGTGGAAACGTGTATTTCGTGAGAGGAGACGCACGGGGGAATATGCGTTCTTAACCAACCATAAACGGGAGCGGTTCTACGTCGGTCGCGCCGGGAAACATGCAGGTTTCGGGCGGGTTTTCCGATTTATTGAACGAGCGTTTCGGGTTTTCTTTCGCTTTTGTACAAGCGGTCAATCTGCCGCCCGTAAGACGGGGATGGAAAACGGACGATCTGACTGTTTTAACGGCGGGAACCGGAGCGTTTTTTATGCTGTTTGAAAGATTATGAGGTTCCTGGTGGAAATCCCGGTGTATCCGCAGTTCGGCGCGGCCGCGGCGGGGATCGTTGGACGCCGGTTTGATACGGCCAAAGGCTCGCGCTGAAAGCGCCGCCGCGCCCGCATAGCCGGAAAAAGCCCTCTGTCCGCGTATAGAGGGGGCGTAGAGCGGCTTTCGGGGGCTTCGCTGTTTTTACACAACAACAACTGCGGAAGGCGGAACGTCGAGTCTCGGGGCGTTTTCCGCTCATTTCACTATGCCGCGGCGTTCTTTCAGGCGCATAAGGGTGGAGCTTTCTGACGCTATCTGTTTGAACCTTTCGGAGATGAACGCAGGGGCTTTCTCCATCTCCGCTTCGTACAGTTCGGCGAATTCTTCTGGGTACAGTTCTTTGAGGTGTTGCAATTCTTTTTCCAGTCGCTGTTCGATGGCATCCGCAGAAAAGCAGGGAAGCTCAACGGCCGCAACTTTTTTCCCCCGCTTTTTTCCGGCGGTTCTGGACGCGCTCCTGCATTCAAACCGGAAGCCTGCAATATTGCGCCCTTTCTTTATGCTCTCGGACTTGATTTTTACGCCTATCCCGGACTCGTTGATTTCCCTCACCGGGCCTTCTATCACCTTCCGCAGATCCTCCAGCGTCCGCTCTATATACCAAGCGTTTTCCGCGTTGCCGTCTTTTCCATGAAGGCTTTTATAACTCAGAGCCATCTCATATATCCGCAAGGCGTAGCGGCTTTGAAGCCTGCCCTTGTCGGCGAGGTTCAATTTTGCGTACAGCCTTTTCAGCTCCTTGAGGAATTCCGCAAGGTCTTGATCAAAGATCATCGTGCATACGCCGGTGTCCTTGTTAAATTCCGCTCTTTGAAACCAATGGAACATCACCCAGCTTGTCTTCCCCCTCTTGTCGGGCGGCGTTCCGCCTCGACAACGCTTTCCATGCATTCTTTCACCACCGCCTTGAACAAGGTGAAAGATTCCCCGCTTTTGGCGTGTCCCAGGGCTTTGCAGAATTCCGCGAAGGTGAACGCCGCCGAAAGGCTGGATAAATCCGGTTCAGCAGGGCCATAGCCATCGCGGTCAGTTTTTTCGCTGCGGCCGAGAAGCTATGGGCGGATCGGCTGATGGCGTTGTGTTGCAACACGTAGCGGGCGCGCACGCCCAGGGTTTCAGTCGTGTTTGTCTCAAACAGATCTTGCCGCGTCTCTTGCATCTTATCTCCTTTTTTTATAAAAGTGAAAGGCTGATTCTTATAATTCTTGTGTTTTATTTTTGTGTATTATAGGAGCGATTAACACGGTTATCGTAAACAACGCCAACGGGGTTTTGCACCGCATACGGGTGAAACTCTAGCCAAACTACCTCCCCAAAGTGGAGGGCGCGTACATCGCCCGCACGAACAATGAGGCGACCCTTACTGTCGAGGATGTCTGCGCCACCCTCAAGAACAGGGGCGGCTTCACCGGCAATTACGATGACCTCGTGGAGTATGTCCGCCAGTTCTTTAACGAGATAGACGATGTGGTGTCAGACACTTTTGACGTTTGACCGTTTGACGGCGTATTTGTGGGTCAAATTTAGAGGATCCGCTCCGGGGCTGTTCATTTGCAGTGGGGTCTAACGCCGCGCCCTAAAGGGCGACCCTAAAGGAGGGATAGGCTCATAAAAGGCTCACGGCGCCGGTTATTGCCGTGCGGACGCATCATTCCGGCGCAACGCCTGCGCTCGCAGTTCCTGCACTTGCAATTCCCGCACCCCGCAGGGACGAATTGACATCGCAAAAACCGGATCCGGATGTCGCTCCGCGCCGCCTCCGCCGACAAAGCCCAAAACCTCATGCATCCACGCACGGTATGCGTCAACGCATTTCCCCGGCAGGAACACCTGAATCACGCCGGCGAAGCCTCCGCCGTGAAGACGGCAGGCGGCGCGGGGCGCGGCGCCTGTGGACTCTCCGTCCAAACCGTGAAGATGGAAAAACAATTCTGTCATGGCAAGGCAGATCGGTATGTTTTGTTCCTGAACGGCGCCGGGATTCGCCGCGTTTTGCAACCACCGGTAAGAAGAATCGCCCGATTCTTGCGCCAAACGCAGGAAGGCGGTGAAGTTGTTTTCTTTAAGCGCCTTGATTTCTTCATCAACCCTGCTGTTTTCTTCAATAAAATGCAACGCCCTTAGTACGGCGCGGTCGCCGCAGCTTTGGCGGAGCGCGGGCAGGCGCCGCGCCAATTCCTCTGCGGTCAATCCCCGCAAAACATCTCTGCCAAAAAAAGCGGCGACGCGCCTCATCTCTGCGGGAATCGCCGAATATTCGGCGCTTAAATTGGCGTGGCTTCCGCCGGTGTTTACGATGACAAGACGATAGTCAAGGGAGTCAAAATCAAAGGGGATTCGTTCCAGCGCCGGAGATTCGGGGCGCTCAAAATCAAGCGCGACCATGCCGCCCGCCGCGCACGCCATTTGATCCATCAACCCTGACGCCTTGCCCCAGAAAACATTTTCCGCGTACTGCCCGATTGCCGCGAGTTTTTCTATAGGAATCGCGCCATTGTTGTACAGGACGTTCAGAATGCCGCAGACAAGCATTTCAAACGCGGCGGAAGAGCTCATCCCGGAACCCGGAAGCACTCTGCTTTCAAAACAGCCTTTGAAACCGCCTGTCGCAAAACCGGCGTTCTTGAAACCGGCGATGATTCCCCTGACAAGAGCGGAAGAGCCGCTTTTGTCCGCAAGCTCTGGATGTTCCGTTATATCAACGGCATAGTCTTCATGGTAGGTGAAATCGCATAGCGAGATGCGGCGCTCTTCACACGCGGCGACAACGCCAAGCGCGTCAAGCTGTATGCTCGCCGCCAGCGTCTTGCCATGGTTGTGATCCGTGTGGTTTCCGCCGATCTCGCTCCGTCCCGGGGAACTGAATATGCGGATGTCCGCTTCGCCGAAACGCCGCCTGAATTGTTCGACAAGCGCGGCGTACCGCTTCTTCTGTTCTGCGGCGGCATCTTCTCTTGAACCGTAAAGTTCGGCGAAATAGCGGCTCGCGTCCTCTGAGTCAAGAGCCTGCAACGCGGCGGTTATGGTCATTTGTACACGTCCCAACTTGTTTTGATGATCGTCTCCATATCCGAATGCCGCGCTTCCCATCCCATGATTTCTCTCGCATAGGAAGCCGAAGCGGTGAGTTTCGCCGGGTCTCCAGCGCGGCGTCCCGCAATTCGTATTGGTATGGGTTTTCCCGTAACCCTGCGGGCGGTCTCAATGACTTCAAGCACCGAGGTTCCATTTTCGCTTCCCAGATTGACGGTGAGGCTTTTCCCGGTTTTGCCGATGTAGTCCAGGGCCTGTACATGGGCGGCGGCTAAATCACTTACGTGTATGTAATCGCGGATGCAGGTCCCGTCTGGCGTGTCGTAATCGTCGCCAAAGACGCTCACTTCATTCCGAAGTCCAACCGCCGCTTCCATGACAACGGGAATGAGGTTCGCGGGGTTCAGTTCTTTGCCCTTGACGCGCCCTTTCACATCATAGCCCGCCGCGTTGAAATACCGGAGGCTTGCGAAGCGAATGTCTTTGAGTTTTTCATACCAGCCCAAAAACCGCTCAATCTCCAGCTTGGTAAACCCGTAGTAGTTTTCAGGATTCGCCGGGTGTTTCTCGTCAATGGGCAGATAGCGGGGTTCTCCAAAAACCGCCGCGCTGGAGGAAAAAATGATGCGGATGACGCCGTTTTCCACAGCGGCGTTCAGTATGTTGACGGCGCCATTGATATTGTTCACCGAATACTTTTCCGGTTTTAGCATGGATTCTCCGGCGGCTTTGAAAGCCGCGAGATACACAAGCGCGTCAAAGCCGCCGCAACCGGACGCCGAGGCGTCGCGCATGACCCGCGAAAGCCCCGTATAATCCAGTATGTCCCCGTAAACAAACGCCGCGTCCGGAAACAGGTTGTCCCGAAGCCCGGAAGACAGATTGTCGAATACCGTTACGCGGCATCCCTTGTCCAGAAATTCACGGGTGACATGGCTCCCAATGTAACCCGCGCCGCCAATGACCAATATGTTCATGCTTTCTCCCTATTTCTCTTTTGCGCTCATTCTATCACAAAAGTATGGATGGATAAAGACCCTTGAAGTCAGTCAGGGTCGCGTTTCCTGAATGTTTTCTTTGCCATACTGTACTCATTGTATAGTAGAATATATAAACACTCTTGAGTGATAGTTATCCCGCCGTCAGGTGTAAACGCTCCCAGTCCATACCGTTTTTGCCATCTCAAGACATTTGTTCCGGCGTTAAGGGAAAATGTAGCCTTTTGCCATGACGGAATCGAGTCTTGCGCCGCAAAAGTTTGTTTTACCACGCCATTGACCGAGAAAGTGGCGGTGGATAACGGCCAATTCACCGAATTATATACAGAGGTTGTCCCGCCGCAGATGTAGAGAGGCCTATAGCCAGAATAAGGCGCAGGGTCATGATAGTAAAGAGCGTAATTGCTGGCAATAGAATTTGATCCGGTGTCAGAGACGTACTGCGCGTTCTTTCTTCCGGTATACTTTGGACTGAAGCTTCCTTCGGCGTTGTCATAAAACACCGGCGCTTCTCTCGCATCGGGACAGCCTGAAAAGGCCAAGGATAACGCGGCGAGAACCGCGAACATCCGCGTTCTTATTCTTATACACATTTCACCCTTACGTCTGCGAAATGGAGGGGCGATGTTTAGACCGCCCCTCCAGAAGCCTATTGCCAGCCGCCTGCGGAGCCGCTTATCCCGCTGTTCAAGGTAACGCCGGAGCCCGCCGTGCTGTTGCGCTTCTTGTCGGGTGAAATATTCACATAGACCGCATGACCACCGCGAGTGTTGCCGGTGGCGGCGTTCTTCAAGCCTGTATCGGCGTCTGACCCGTAGATGATGCCGCCAGACTGTTTAATAAACGTCCCGCTGTCTCGCACCCCCACGCCACCGCCATAGGAGTAATAGTATTTGATGGAATAGGCTGTGTTGGCGCTGATTTCTCCGCCGGTCATCGTAAACGTACCTTTCTTTACACCGACGCCGCCGCCGCAGGCGTAGTTATAGGACGAGTCGGTGCCGGTGCTGGTATTGGTGTTGGAGGTGGCGTTGCCAGTGATTTTCCCGCCGTTCATAATAAACGCGCCGCCGTCTACTCCAACACCGCCTCCAAAGGCAAAGCCGGTTGCATTGGCAGTGTTGCCGCTGATTTCCCCTCCACTCATCGTAAACGTCCCGCCAGATACATATACTCCGCCGGCAAAGGCGACGCCTCCATGGTCGGTGGCAGTGTTCCCGCTGATTTTCCCGCCGTTCATGAGAAATACGCCGCCTACACACATCGCTCCGCCGCGTCCAGCGGAATTGCCGCTGATTTCCCCGCCATTCATAATAAACATCCCGCCGCAATTCACCCCGCCGCCGTAGCCTGCTGAATTGCCGCTGATAGTACCGCCGTTCATCGTAAATGTACCGCCGCCGTACAAAACCATCGCGCCGCCCAGTCCGCTGTAGGAATTGCCGGTGATCTTCGAGCCTGTGTTCATCGTCAGCGCCCCGCCGCTGTGCACTATAATTAGTGTAGACGTATTGCTAGACCGCCCTTGCAAAGTAATGTTATCGCCCAAAGTCAGCGTTACGCCACTGTCCACAGTAAAAAGCGCGCCATTTGAATTCAAAACGACCCACCGTTCAGAGTCCCCGCCTTCAAGGGTAACGCCGATCTTCTTTTCATTGTAAAAAAGCGTCTGAGGCGCGAGGGATTCGTTGCTTTTTACCGTAATAGTATAATCATTACCCTCTAGCGCATTGTCGATGAGCCACGCTAACGACGCGGCGAGCGATAAATCGGAAGGCATTTGTGCAATCGTCCATTTTGCGTATACCGTCCTATTCGCGGTTACCGTTGTTGACTCGGTAAACTGAACGCCGCCGCCGTTCCGCGCCGTATACCACCCCTCGAAGACGTAGCCGCCTCTTGCCGGATTAGACGGCGTTGACAACCCCAGCGTTCCGCCGTCTAGTACCGTCTTTGTTTGCGTCTCAGGGCTTCCCCCATCCGCGTCAAACGTTATCGTGCATATCCATTTCGCGTATACCGTTATATTTGCGGTTATCGCCGTAGAGGCGGTAAACTGAACGCCGCCGCCGCTCTGCGCCGTATACCACCCCTCGAAGGCGGCCCCGCTTTTGGTCGGATTAGACGGCATTGACAACCCCAGCGTTCCGCCGTCTAGTACCGTCTTTGTTTGCGTTGCGGGGCTTCCCCCGTCCGCGTCAAACGTTATCGTGTACACCCATTTTGCGTATACTGTTATATTCGCGTTTACCACCGTAGAGGCGGTAAACGCGGTTCCGCCGCCGTTGGTTTCAGTATACCAGCCGCCGAAAACGTACCCGCTCCTTGTCGGCTCAGTCGGCATTGAAGAGCCAAGGCTCCCGCCGTCTATTACCGTCTTCGTTTGCGTTGCGGGGCTTCCCCCGTCCGCGTCAAACGTCGTTGTGCGCAATATGTATGGAGCGCCGGATGAATATTCGCTCAATGCGCTCACACCGGCGCTGTTATACGCCGCGACTTTGTAATAGTAGGCGGCGCTGGAGGACACTGTGGCGTCCGTATACGATGTTCCTGTGATGGCGACGGCTGTCGGCAGTCTGGTGGTAAACGCGCCGTTTTCGTTTGTTTCGCGGTATATATAGTACTCCGCCGCGCCGGTTACGGCGCTCCAGCTTATTGTAACGCTGGAGGAAGACGCGGCGGTCGCGCTCACATTTAAAGGAGGCGTTAGAAGTGTAGTCGCGGAAACTTCAGACGACTGGTCGCCGGTACCGCCGTCATTTTTCACCGCAACTTTGTAGTAGTAGGTGGTGTTGGAGGGCAAGCCGGAGTCCGTGTACGATGTTCCTGTGATGGCGGCGGCTGTCGTCAGCCTTGTGTCATACGCGCCGTTTTCGCTTGTTTCGCGGTATATATAGTACTCCGTCGCGCCGGTTACGGCGCTCCATGTTAATGTGACGCTGGAGGAAGACGCGGCGGTCGCGCTCACTTGGGAAAGGACAGCCGGAATGACAACTCCGGCAACCGCGATTGACTTCTCGCTCTCGCCGTCAGCGTTTTTTGCGGCGGCTTTGTAGTAATACGTGGCGCCGGAGGGCAGTTCCGTGTCTGTGTACGATGTTTCCGTGATGGCGGCGGCTGTCGGCAGTCTGAAATACTCGCCGTCAGCGTTTGACGAGCGGTAAATATAATATTCCTCCGCGCCGCTTACGATATCCCAGCTTATTGTAACACTGGTGGAAGACGCGCCGGACACTCTCATGTATGAAGGAATTCCCGCCAATTTCCCCAGTTTCACTGTGCGTCCGCCGGACAGCGCGACATCCGTGTCGTCCCAAATCGTATATCGATCATCTCTTATGGAAATGGAGACGCCTTCAATCAAATATTCAACGTCTCCCGTGTCTTGACGCTTAAAGGTTATTGTCTTTCCTGTTCCAGACTCCAATGGCGCGCTGGCTGACAAGATTTTTTTGGGCAAAGCTGTTGTAAAGTCTTGACCCGATATTTTTACATCCGTCAAATCATAACTCGATTGGTTGTCTATGACAAAGCGCACCGAATTATCGTTTTCTTGTGCGCCACAACCCAAAAGGACAACGGCGGCGGCCGCGCCTATCGCCGCGCCATAAAAAAGTCTTTTCAACATGACCTTCACTCCTTCATTACAAATTATTTACAAATCCTGATTGAAACGCGCTTCCAAATCAGCGCTCTTTTCCCAAGCCAACTGTATACCCGATGGAAAGCGTAATAGTATGCATCCTATAAACAGAGGATTTCTTTTCGGCGCTCTGCTGGTACAGCAACTCGCCGGTCGTTCCGGAGCCCAGCCTCGATCCGTCCAAGTCGAAAAAGTAGCGGGCGTCGAGAAACAAAATGCCGGGGCCGGCTTTCACGCCAATATCCAAGCCCACAGAACCGCCCCATAATAGTTCAAAAACCACATCTCCCTCTACTGGATTGAAACTTCCGGCATCGTAGTACACCCGTTTCCACTCATAGCTTCCCCACGCGAATTTAAGATAGGGGCCTATGAAAGGCGACACGAGAAAGTAGTGGCCAACCCAAAAAGTGGGCTTGAAAAGAAGCGGCGCCACTATGTCGCTCGCGGTTACGGTCTGCCAGTCTCGCTCATAAGCCCACTTCATTTCACTGGTGAAAAATATGAACTCCACTTGCATAGACACCCAGTCGCCCATCTGCCACGCGATTTGCCCGGCCCCGTTAAAAGAGAATTGAGGCCGCTCGACTTCACCCGCTTTATAGTAACTGTTGGCGCCCGTCAGACTAAACATATTCATAACCGCGCCTGCCCTGCCGCCGAAATAGACTCTCTTTTGTTTCCATGAATCGTCAACGTCAACAACGGGCAGAAACTGCGTGACGCTCCTGTCCGATTTTTTTATCTTCATAACATGCGGCTGTACTATTCTCATGGATTCAATATGATTCGCCTTGACGGTAAGATGGTACACATTCCGGACAAGGGCGATTTCTCCGGAAATGACATAATCTGGGCTCATCTCATGCCCCAACCTTTTTTGCATATCCTCCGGAACATAGCCGTCCTCTTGAAACTGCAACTCTTTGGCAACTCCATCGCGGGTTTTTATATCGCGTTCCGCCGCATAAAACGTCCCGTCGCTTGTCAACTCCACAGTTAAACTCTTAATGATATAGTCAGACAAACCGCTGTATTCCGATTTGATGTTGGACACCACAATCACCGAACCTTTCTCCAACCGCTGCTTCATATAATCGGCGATCTCGTGTATGGCCTCGTCAAGCGTAACGGTGCCCGCGAACACAAGCCCGCCCGCTGTTAGCATTAGCATAAAAATCAAGAGTTTTTTCATGCCACCCTCCTAAAATAGTGTGATAAATAAAACGATGGAATATGTCCATTGCGCGCAAACGTGAAAAAGCTCTCGCCACATGAGTCACGGAGCCTTCTGGCGGCGGCAAACGCCGCCAAAACAGAAAAAGCCGGGCGCGTTCCCCTGACGGAATGCGCCCGGCGGACATGAGAAAACAGGTTGTTTGCACCGGCAGTTGTTAGCGGTTCATTCGGGGGGGGGGGGGGGTGTACGCTGAATATAGGTTTTTGCAATTGTTTTTAATAATCTGACAACTAACCCGGCAAATGCCGGGTTTTGCCGCGCCGTG
>JAISCC010000100.1 GCA_031265845.1 Treponema sp. | reverse complement strand
CTCGACGCCGTGTTTGGCGGGATGGAATATGCCCTCATTGTCATAATACCGGAGAGTGTTTACGGGCATCCCAACAAACCCCGCGAACTCCTTGATGGACAGATAATCCTTATCCAATGTCCGGTCGCTCATTTTTTGTTTCTACCTTTCTTAAATCTGATTTTTGGTGGAAAGTCAAACCTGAGCGGAGGGTCGCGGCAACGTGGGCGCTCACTGAAAAAAGGCACAAAAAAACCCAGCAAGATTTCTCTCAACCGGGTCTGAATGATATGATAATTCTTATATGTGCGATATGTAAGTTCGTATTGCGGGCGGTTTGCCGCAAAGACCGACAGAGATTTTTTTGAAATGCCTTTGCCGCTGCAAACACAAAACTTGTTGTCGCCGGCGGTTATTCCCCGCCGCTAAGAGCGGCGGCGCTGCTTTCACAAACATGAAAACGCCCTCCCTGTTTTGGTTGGAAAGGTGTTTGCTATTTTGCGTACAGTTGAACACACTCCGCCAACCTGTTTTTTTGTTTGCAAGCGGGGCATACAGTGGCAATACGCATTATAAAAGCGTATGGACATGTATTATTAAGACGTTCACTGTTCAGAATATGCACTGTAAACTAATGCTGAGGTGAAACAACAGTGCATAACATCGAAAACCGTTTAGGGGCGCTTGTCAAAGTCGCCCGCCTGAACCGAGGACTTACGCAGGAACAGCTTGCCGAGAAAATCGGAATTGGGCTGCGCCACATCATGGGCATTGAAAACGAGGGCAAGAGTCCCAGCTACGAAGTCCTGTACAGCCTTATACGGGAATTGAACCTTTCGGCGGACAGTATTTTCTACCCTGAAACCCGGAGCGAAGATTCAAAGCTGCAATATCTTACCCGTTTGCTGGGGCAATGCTCCGAACGGGATGTCCGGGCTGTCACCGCGTTGACGGAGGCGTTTCTGGCCGCGCCCGAAAAGGAATAAGCCCAATTACGCTCAATCGCACCCCGTGCGCAAATCGCGCGGGGATTTTCCGTTTTTTGCAATCGCTCCTTTTTCGATGTCCGGCCAAAAGTAAACCGTATCACTTCTCACCCCACCGGAGGCTTATAAGACAGCCCATTTTCAGCTTTTCCAGTCCCCACATGCCCACTCTTGACGCCAGCTTAAAACGCTTTTGTTTCCGTATGTCTCCGAAAAAAGGTACGCTCTCGGCTTTTCTGATTTTCGGCGACCAGTTTCTCAGCCGTTGCGCGTCGTTGACATAGAAATACATCTCTGAGCCTTTGTTGCCGGTTTTCCGCACCATGCGGTTGGAGATTTTGACCGCCGTTTTTGACTGGGCGTCAAAAAAAATCTCGCCGCGCGGAAAATATTCCGCAATGCGCGAAATCAGCTCTCGCAGCCGCGTTTCTTCAAAGTAATAGAACAGCCCGCCCGCGAGGATAAACACGCTGCCGTCTGCGGTTTTTATTTCATCGAGCCAAGCGTAATCAAACATGGATTTCGCAATGTCGGCGCATCGTTCTTTCGGCGGGATGAACCGTTGCCGAAACGCTATCGCGTCAGGCAAGTCCAAGTTATACCAACGGACAGCGCCGTCGTCCACGCGGTCAAACGTCGTGTCAAGCCCGGAGCCGAGGTTGACGACCGCGCCGTCCGGATGCTCTCGCATGTACGCGAGACAGCGCTCATCAAACCGTTTGGCGCGAAGCAGGCAGCAAAGGCACCCGTATTCCGTGCCGTAGGATTTGTCGATTCGCGCAAAATCGTAGTCCATGCCATCGACAATCCGAATCGCCTCGTCGTCGCGCAGAATATCCGGAAACATGCGGCTCGCCTTGGCGCGCCCATAAACGGGGAGAAGCATTGTGGCCTGCACCGTCTGGTCTTGCAAGCCGATTTTATCTTCCATATCGGCGCACTCTCCTTTCCTGACTTTATTGCCAATCGCCATAACAATTAGCATCTTCTCATCTGCCGCCGCGGGTTCACCGATTCCGGCGCTGTTTCACTTTTCCGAAAGCGCATGGCGGGTCACGGAGCGGCGAGCCGGCAGACAAAGAGCCGCAGAATCTCTCATCGGGAAATCCTGCGGCTCGGCTGTCTTTGCGACAAAGGCGTCGCGTCGGTCACTAAAACAAAGCCGCTGAACCCGCGCTGCGGGTTCGGCGAGAGCGTCAGTTGTCGGTTTGGATTTCCAAATAGACGATTTCCCCATACCAATTCGGAAGAAATGCTTCGCCTGTTGTAAAATCCACAATTGCGGAAAAGATTTTGCACTGAAAATACAGTTCATCATCCTTCGGCTCCGGAAGCGCGTAAGTATCAGGAATAGTCAGTATACCGTAATTATTATAGCAGCTCACATACCTGCCGCTCGGCGTCAGTACAAATACATCTGTGATAATCTGTTCGTACTGAGCGTTCGCTGAGTCGTCATAATTCGGCGTGGTGGTATACGGCGCAAAGAACTGGGGATGCAATGCCATTATATAGATATTGCCGTTTTTGACAAACTTTTGGATGGTGTTATTGCCAAGCGTGTAATTTGTAGGTGTAGTTACACCTGCGACAGTAATGTCCAATGTCTGCGAGTATTGCGTAGTAAACGCGTTATCCGCAAACCAGAGTTGCGTGTTCACGGGTGTTGTGACGCCCCCATCGCCGGTCGCCGCGCTCACGGAGAGCGCGGACACGCTCACCGACATCATGACTGCGAGAGCGAGCGCAAACAGCTTCTTACTTATGGATTTTCGCATAACAGGCTCCTTGGCTAAGAGCTTTTGCGTCGGTTTTAACATTTTTTGCTGCCTCCTTTCCTTGCGGACGGGATTTTGACGCGCCTCCCGCCCTGATACGGTTTTGCTCGGCTATCGCCGCCTATGCCTATACCGCGTTTTCAATGAACCGTTGCAGGAACGCGGCGGCTTGCGCCCTCGTCGCGCCGCTTTGCGGCGCAAGCGTCTCCGGCGTCGTCCCTGTCCCTATCAGGATTCCCGCCGCGTTCGCCCAAGCGACCGCATCCGCCGCCCATGCCGATACGCCGGCCGCATCGGAGTAACCAACGAGGCTCGCCGTCTCCGCCGTGTTCAGCTTTTTGTATTTCGCGTAGTTGTAAAGTATCGTCGCCGTTTGCTCGCGGGTCACGTCGGAATCCGGCGCAAAGCGGTTGTCGCCCACGCCGCCGACGATTCCGTTCGCGCTCGCCCACGCGATTGCGCCGGAATACCATTGCCCGCTTTTCACGTCGTCAAACGCGCCTGTTTCCCCGGTCGCGGGCGAACCTTCCCGCCGCCACAGTATCGTGACGAGCATTGCCCGCGTCAGGTTGGTTTGCGGCGAGAATCGATCCGCCGCCGTTCCCGCTATCAATTCGTTTGAGTAGGCGAACCGCGCCGACTTGTAGAACCAATCGCCCTTTGCGATGTCCGCGAACGGGCTGACCCATTCGCTCACGAAGAACTTGGAGAAATGCGTCGTCGTGAACGTGATTTCACCCGTCGCCGCGTCGTAGCTTGCGCCTTTCATCTCGCTGATGTTGCCGTCCCCGTCGAGATAGTAGACGGTCAGCAGGTCGTAGTCCGCCCGCGCCGTCTCCGCGCCCGGCGCGTAGGGTACGCGCACCGTCACGTTGCCGCCCAAGTCGGTTATCGCGGTGGTTCCGACCGTTATCGAAAGCTCGATGACGGGGTTTTCGCCGACAGCGCTCAGTTGCCGCGCGTTCAGCGCCTCTGTCTTATCGACCGTTTCCACGATGATTTTGACCGTCTCGCCGTCCCCGGCTTTCGCGGCTATCGCGTTCAGCGCCGCACTGTCCAAGGTAATGACGGATATGTCGCTTTCCACGGTCAGCACTGCTTCTTTGGCCTCCGCGACCGCTTTCAGCGCCGCAGCCGGAATATCAACCTCCGCGACCGTCGCTGTTTGCTCGCCGGAAGTCGTAACGTCCAGCCTGATCTCCGCTACGGCATTTGTTTCTCCGGCTGCTTTGGCTATTTCGACCGCCTTGACCGCAATTTCCAAAGCATCGGTTACGGCCTTGCTCTCGACCGCAGTCGTCGCTTTGCCGCTTTCGTCAACCGTCGTCGCAGCGGGGTCTACCGCCGCCGTTACCGTTTCCACAACTTTCGGAGAGGACGTTTCGCCTGTGTTAGTCTGCGGCGCTGGCGTGGCGCTCGGCGTAGGCTGAGGGGTCGTCGCCGTGCCGTTGCCGCTCGAATTGTTGCTTGAATTGCTTGAGTTACTGCCGCTGCTTCCGACAACGAGCGCGTTTCTCGCCGTCGTCAGATTCGCCGCCGCCGTATCAACCTCCGCTTGCGTGGCGTCCGCGTTCGTGAGAACGCCCTGCGCCGCCGTCAGCGCGTCAGTAAACGCCGTCCAGCTCGCCGCCGTGTAATCGCTTTGCCGCAACGCGTTTGCCGCCTCTATCGCCGTATTCAGCGCGGTTTTGTTGGCGGGTTCTTCCGGTAGCGTTACCGTAACAAGCCCGGTAATCGCGTTGTTTATCGCGCTCACCGCATCGGCGACTTCGCTCGGCGTCGCGCCCGCGTTTGCGAGAACGCTCTGCGCCGCCGTCAGCGCCGATGCCAGCGCTTGCCATGATTCCGAAGTATAGAGTCGGATTCGGCGTAAGCCGTCGCCGCCTCTATCGCCCCGGTCAGAGCGGTTTTGTCAACGGGTTCTTCCGGTAGCGTTACCGTAACAAGCTCCGCAATCGCATTGTTTATCGCGCTTACCGCGTCGGCGACTTCGCCTGGCGTCGCGTTGTCGTTTGCGAGAACGCCCTGCGCCGCAAACAGCGCCGATGTCAGCGCTTGCCACGATGCCGGTGTGTAGTCGGATTCGACGTAAGCCGCCGCTTCCTCAATCGCCCCGGTCAGCGCGCTTTTGTCGGCGCGGGGGATGAGTGAGTTTATCGCGCTTACGAGCGCGCTTGCCGCGTTTGTCACCTGCTCTTGTGTGGCGCTGTCATTGGCCGCGACCGTTTGCGCCGTCGTCAGCGCCGATTGCAAAACGCTCCACGAATTGGGCGTATAGTCGGTTTCAATAAGCTCCGCCGCTTCCTCAATCGCCTCGGTTAGCGCGGTTTTGTCGGCAGGTTCTTCCGGGGGTGTTGCCGCGACAAGCTCCGCAATCGCGTTGTTTATCGCGCTCACCGCTCCGCTGACATCGCCCGGCGTCGCGTTATTGTCCTCAAGGACGCCCTGCGCTACGATCAGCGCCTCGGCCAATGCCTGCCACGATTCTTGGGTGTACTCGGATTCGGTGTAAGCCGTCGCCGCCTCAATCGCTCCGGTCAGCGCAGTTTTGTCGGCGCGCGGGACAAGCGCGTTTATCGCCTCGGTTAACGCCGCCGTCGCGTCTGTGACGTCGCTTTCCGTCGCATCCGCGTTGTCCTCGACTGTTTGCGCCGCGCTTAACGCGCTTTGCAACGCGCTCCACGAATTTGACGTGTATTCGGTTTCAACTTTTGTTTCCGCAAGCTCTATCGCCGTTTCCAACGCAGTCTTGTCAACCGGGTCAGGGGTTGTTGCGGTTTCAAACGATATGGACGGCGGAGCGTCGCGCCGCGCGACCACCTTGTATTGATCAGTATCGCCTATACGCTCGAAGCCGTTCAATATCAGTTCATCCGTGCCTGTGTAGCTTACCGTGAGAATTTCTCCGGCGCGGACAATGCTTCCGCTCGTCAGAAGTTCGCTTTCCCGACTAACGGAGAGCGTGCCGTTAGCCGGGTTAGGAAAATTTACCGTATACGCAAATGTGGCGAATATGCTTCGCGTCGGTGCGACCGTCGTTGTGAACGTCGTCTCGCCTTGCACATTGTCGAGCCTCACGCCGTCAACGCTGATGGTGTCAATGACATAATCATCCACAGTCACGCTGACGGTGTATTGCCCGTCCTCGTCCTGCGTGACCGTTATCTCGCCGCCGTAACCGAAATCAATGTCAATCACATCCGGTTCGGGTATGTATATATCGTCGTTGGGGTCGTAGTCCTCGCGCTCGAATTTCAGAGTGGGATAATCATTGTCCGCGACGTACTCCCACGGCGCGGACGCGCCCGTGCGCCCGTTGTTGAGGGCAGCGGCCATATCTGCGGACGCGAACTCGGCGGCAGTCCCGGGGTGAATGACGGTTTTGGCATTCGCAGTACCCCAACCGTCATCGCCTGCCACATGTCCTGCGCCGAAGATTCTTGTACCGCTTTCAGGAAGGTAATATATATTTGAGAAAGCAGCCAAAACATGAAGGTCAGTGAAGGTTGAAACGGTCCCAAGTCCGATAATTATCGCCTTTGAGTTATCAGGAGAGAGCGACTTATACGGGTTCTGTACGGTTCCGTAATTGAACACATTACTGATAGCAAACTTTCCGGTGGATACCCAAGTAATATAATAATTATCTGTTGTAGCACCAAATAAGCCGGCAACCGAATTAGCTGATGCAGTTGTTCCGACTATATTTACAGTACCGGCATTGTAGCAATCTGAAACGATGACCTGCTTTATAGGTTCACCATTTGCCGCCGGCCCATCAGCGCCGCTCGGCAAACAAAACAAACCACCCGCAGGGCCGGTAGTTATAGCCCAAATTGTGCCGTAATTTGCGCAATTGCGCATTTCACCAGTAAACGTGGCAGCTATTCCGGCTAAATTCGTACCGCCACTCAATTGACCGCTTATCTCGGAGATTGTGGAAGTCATATTTATACCGATTTCCGCGAGATTCACGCAGTTAAAAATTTTGCCGGGAACATATTGGCCGTTTACTTCTTTGCACCCGTTATATACAACAATGCCTGCCGCGTAAACGGCTGAACCAGCAGCCGGTTTAGGCATAACAACACCTGTTGCCGTCACGGACTCAATTGTTCCGTAATTTCGCACCGCAACGCCTGCCATATACGAATGTCCCTTAAAGGTTAGGTCAAGATTAAGATTTTTAACCACACCTTCGATGCCTATCGTATGAAAAAGCGCAATAGCTCTTCCTGCAGTCGTTGTGTCTTCCTTCTTCAACGTTAATGTTTTACCGTTGCCGTCAAAAGTACCGACATACGGAACAGTACTGTCAGATATTCCTACTTTCAAGCCGCCAGCAGCGATTGAAGCCCAGTCATCTGTAACTTCAATGTCAGCCGTCAGCACAGCGCACAGACTTGTCTCGCCATTATCGACGCGGGATTTGAATTCCAGCAATTGCTCCGCCGTGCCTATTTGCAGGGGCGAATCGATCGTACCGTCACCCGTAATGTCAACGGCGACAACGGGCGTAACAGCGATAAACGAGAAAATCATCGCAAACGCGAGCGTCGTCGCCAGAATTTTTTTTAGTTTCATCCAGCAATCTCCTTTTAGTTATAATAACAAAGCGCCGCACCCGCGCCGCAGGGTTGGCTGCGGCGCAGACGCGGCAGAAAGTTAGTTGTCGGTATCAATTTGCAAATAGACGATCTGTCCATACCAAGTCGGAAGGAATGATTCACCTGTTGAAAAATCATCAATTGCGGAAAAGATTTTGCACTGGAAATACAGTTCATCATCCTTCGGCTCCGGAAGCGCATAAGTATCAGGAATAGTCAGTATACCGTTATTGTAGCAGCTCACATACCTGCCATTCGGCGCCAGTACAAATACATCTGTGATATTGTGTTCGTACTGAGCGTTTGCCGAATCGTCATAATCCGGGTCGGTGGTATACGGCGCAAAGAACTGAGGATGCAATCCTATTTCATAGTTAACGCCGTTTTTGACAAACTTTTGGATGGTGTTGTTGCCAAGCGTGTAAGCTGTAGGCGTGGTTACACCTGCGACAGTAATGTCCAATGTCTGCGAGTATTGCGTAGTAAACGCGTTATCCACAAACCAGAGTTGCGCGTTCACGGGCGTCGTGACGCCCCCGTCGCCGGTCGCCGCGCTGACGGACATTGCGGACACGCTCACCATCATCATGACGGCGAGGACGAGCGCGAACAGTTTCTTGCTTGTTTGAATTTTAGACATAAGATGCCTCTCTTTCTCCCACACTGCGGCAGTGGGCGCACTTGATTTTGTATCGCCGGATACGCCGGCGAAGCGCTTTTGCGTCAGTTTTAACATTTCTCCCATACCTCCTTCCTTTGCAGGCGGGACTGTGACGCGTCCCCGCCCTGATGCGGCGTTCCGCATACGCCGGCCGCTCCTCAGCGGCTCCGGGTTTTGCTCGGCTCTCGCCGCCGAAAGCAAACCCGATATTCAGTTCTTTCCGCATACCGCGGCGGCATTTTTCTTTCGCGGCCAACCGACCCGCGCTGATCGACGCAACGCAAATGAGGCCATTTCGGTCAATGTGTTTGATCCTCTCGCGCTGTCGATTGGCGCGCTTCGACGCTTCGCCCGCCAAAAAAAATCTCGTCTCGCCCGCAGCTGCCGGGGAATGCCCGGATGCGGAGCCGGGCATATTATCACTCCGCCGTATTGCGGGCGGACGCAATAATCTCAGTAAACGCTCGGCGGCCTCGTCAAAAATTAGCGACAGCTAACTTTTGCGTATTAAAAAAACGCGTATCCGCCAAGAACACTCGCCAAAATGTTGACGTAAACAACGCCACCCGAAATACCGGGTTTATATGTACTGTACGCATTGCCAAAGCTCCTGTTCTCTCGGCGGTAATCACTTGTGATTACCGCCGAGAGGCGTATACGCCTCTCGAAAACATTTCCCGCCATCGGACGGAGTATTTTGAAAGTTTGAAACTTCAAACTCTACCTGACTATAATTATATTCCACAAGAATTTACTTGTCAAGAGGGAATTTGTAATGAAAATTTTGTTTCATTTCGAGAAAACTTATGATATATTTCACAATATCGTTTTCGCCGCATTTAAGGCTCCGATATGAACCGGCAGAAAGAAAACGAGAAATATACCGTCATCGCAAATTCCGTTCGAGAAATCACGATTTTCTGTTGCGATTATCCTCTTTTTTTGGTATACTGCTACAAACAGTTGCCGTATGCTTGTCGGAAGCGGGGTGTGCGAATGAGAGTCAGTTACAAAAAATTGTGGAAATTGCTGATAGAGCGGGAGATCAAGCGAAAGGAGCTTTCGCGGATGGCGGGGGTCGGCGCTTCCACGCTCACGAAGATGTCGAAAAACGAAAACGTGAATCTGGATATACTCGTCCGCATCTGCTCCGCTTTGAACTGCGACTTGCATGATGTGGCGGAACTGGTTCCGGACGGCGATACGGCAAACAAGAAAAAAATGTGAATATTGCCGCCGCGCCTGTGGCAAAGCCGTTCGCCGGACACGGACGGCGTTTGAGGGTCGGACGAGGAGGAAAGGCTTTACTGAATGGATAAGCTGACGTTTACAATGGAAAACTATCTTGAAGCCGTGTACGAACTGTCGCGGGAAGGGCTTGGCGCGCGTCTGAGCGATGTCGCCGCGCGGCTGTCCGTCACCAAATCCACGGCGTCCATAGCGATGTCGGCGCTTGCCAAAAAAGGACTGGTCGAGGGCGATCGGTATCGCCGCGTCGTCCTGACGAAAGACGGGTACGGCATGGCGCTGGCAGTCGCGGAAAAGCACAAAACGGTAGAGCGGTTTTTTTCGGAAGTTCTGAATTTGGACGACAAGACCGCCGACACGGACGCCTGCGCGATAGAACACGTCATCAGCGACAGAGCGATTGAGGCTATGCGTGACTTTCTGCGCGGATACGTCCGGGAAGGCGGCGATACGAACGGAGGGAATGAATAGATGGCGGAACGCGAGAAGAAGAACCCTGAAAGCGCGGCGCTGGTTCCGTCCGCGCCGAACGCCGGGCTTGTGGACGAGAACGCGCTGTTCGAGCGCGTGGCGGCGATTATCGAGAATCGAAAAAACCGCGCCGGAGCATTGGCAAACCGAGAGGTTACGCTGATGTATTGGGAAGTCGGACGGTATGTTGGCTCTGTTTTGCTTGATGGCGAGCGCGCCGCATATGGGAAACAAATTGTTGCGACACTGTCGCAACAATTGACTGAGCGATACGGAAACAGTTTTGAACGGACAAAAATTACGCGAATGATAAAATTTGCCAAACTGTTTCCCGAAATTGAAATTGTTGCGGCGCTGTCGCAACAATTAAGCTGGTCGCATTTTCAGGATATTTTACCGCTTAAAACAGATGACGCGCGTATGTATTACGCGCGAGACGCCGCCGCCCGAAAATTAGGCGTCCGTGAACTGCGCCATCAGATTTCACGAAAAACCTATGAACGGCGCGAGATAGCAAATATGGAGCTTGCGGAAACATCCTCCGTGCCGTTTAATGTGTTCCGCGATCCTTACCTTCTCGACATATTGGGGCTGAAAGACAATTATCTCGAAGCTGATTTGGAAAAAGCGATACTTGCCGAGCTTGAAGCGTTCATCTTGGAGTTCGGTCATGGTTTCACTTTCGCCGCGAGCCAGAAACGAATGATCGAGGACGGCGACGACTTTACCCTCGATCTCTTATTTTTTCACAGGCTGTTAAAACGCTTTGTGGCGGTGGAGCTAAAACTCGGAAAGTTCAAGCCGCGGTATAAGGGCAAATGGAATTTTATTTGCGCTGGCTGAATAAATACGAACGCGCCGAGGGTGAAAACGCCCCTATTGGCATTATCCTTTGCACGGAAGCGAGCCGCGACCAGATTGAGCTGATGGAGATGGATAAGGCGGGCATTGCCGTCGCGGAATACTGGACGCATTTGCCGCCGAAAGCGGAGTTTGAGGCAAAAATCAAAGCGATAATGGTTGAAGCGAAAGAGCGCATGGAACGCCGCAAATCACTTCCGGGCAGCGCCATTCAACGGAAAATTGACTATTTCATCGAGCCGAAAGACGATGAGGACGAACGGTAGAGAAAATTGGGGGATTACGGAATGAACAAACCAACAGCAGCGCCCGCAATCAAAACCCGAATCACCTTTGACTTCACTTTTGAGATTGAAGGCGAACGGCGCAAATCTTATGAAAAGATGGCGCAGATTATTTGCGCGTCGCATTGGGGAACAGGCATTGATATCTTTAGATTTTTTATGCTAAAAGCTATCCTTTCGTAATTCATTGCGGCGCGCGTAATTCCTTCCAGCGCGGTTAAACCCGCGCGATTCTCCAGCTTTTGGCCTTCTGGCGGCGCTGCCAGAGATTGCTGTACTGCCCGCCTTTGGCGAGAAGCGCGTCATGCGTGCCGCGCTCGACGACGCGCCCGTCGTCAATGACCAGAATCTGATCCGCCCGCTGGATGGTGGATAGCCTGTGCGCGATGATAATCAGCGTCTTGTCGCGTACAAGTTCGTTGATGGCTTCCTGAATGTACTTCTCATTGTCGGGGTCAACGCTGGCCGTCGCCTCATCCAAGAGGACAATTGGCGCGTCCTTTAATATCGCGCGGGCGATGGAGATACGCTGCTTCTCACCGCCGGAAAGCGTCGAGCTGCCCTCGCCGACCACCGTGTCATAGCCGTCCGGCAACGCTTCAATGAAGTCGTGGCACCGCGCTTTTTTCGAGGCGGCGATGATCTCCTCGCGGGTGGCGTCCGGGCTTCCGAAACGGATGTTGTTCTCAATCGTGTCATGGAACAGATAGACCCGCTGGAACACCATGCTGACATAGCGCAGCAGGCTGTCACAGGTCATTTCCCGCACGTCAACCCCGCCGATTTTCACCTTGCCCTTCTGCGCGTCCCAAAAGCGGACAATCAAATTGGCGATAGTGGTTTTCCCGGAGCCGGACGCGCCAACCAGCGCCGTCATGCTGCGCTCCTTGGCGGTGAAGGTGATGTTTTTCAGCGTTTCCTTGTCCTCATAGCTGAAAGAGACGTCCTCAAACGCGATATCAAAAGAGTCCAGCGGAATGTCTTTGCCGTCCGCGTCGATGATCGGAACATCTTTCAGCTTCTCGTAGCGGTCGAGCCCCGACTCCATGACGCGCATCATGGCCGCGCCGGTGGCCAGCCCCATCGCGGGCAGGTAGATGCGGAAAATGAACAGCACGACCATCGCCACGACGGGCAGGCCCATCTCCCCGCCCCAGAACTGCCAAAATGAGAGAAAGAGCACCGCCGCGATGGTCAGGGCGTAGCAATGCAGATAATTTGTGACGGGCTTTACCATGCTGTGTTCAAAATCTATCGCGTGGCGGCAGTTGTCGTCTATCGCGCTGTCGATGCGCTTCGCCGCGCTCCCCGACATGCGCAGCGCCTTGATGACGGAGATGCCCTCCGTGTATTCCAGCACGGCCCCCGTGATTTTGGACTGCTGCTCCATCCGGATTTTTGCCTGCCGCTTCGTCACCTTCTCCATGGCGCCAAACGCTACAAACGAGAGGGCGCAGCCGGCGACGGACGCGGCGGCCACGCGCCAGTCCACCCACAGCAGGAAAGCGCAGGCGATGGCGATGGAGACAAGCCCGGAGATCACGTCGTCGAGCTTCGTCATGCCGTAGTCCTCCGCAAAGCTGAGGTCGCCGGTGATGACGCTCGTCACGTTGCCGATATTGCCGTCGGTGAAATAGCTCATGGGAAACCGCTTGAACAAATCGCCGATTTTGACCCGCTCGCGGGCGGCGACACGGCAGGCCGCGTCGCTTTGCATCCGCACGAATATATA
>JAISCC010000042.1 GCA_031265845.1 Treponema sp. | reverse complement strand
TGGCGAATTCTCCGCCGCCTCCTATCCAGCGAGACGGAATAGCGCCAATGTATTGCAGGTTGTCAAACCGGCAATTAACCCAGGAAATATTAGAGCCGGAATCCCATATAAATCTGCCGGCGGTTCCGTTCACGTCCGCTTCCACCACAATTCTCTCATTTTCTAAAGCGAATGGAATTCGTAGAGCGGCGTTGTCAACACAGGATGCATGCATTATTATCACTGCGAATGAAAGGGAACAGATTATATTTCTTGCCACGATTCACCTCCTCATTTTAAATTCAGGTTAAGTCATACTATGACTTAACCTGAAAATTTCAAATACGACTAGTTAGTTGCAGTTGCAGCAACATCCTCCGCTTGACGAATTTATACTTACTGTGTTGCCATCACCACTAATACTACCAACACTAATATTGCCATTGCCACTGCCATTGCCACTATTATTGCCAGTACCACCGGAACTCCAAGTATAAGAGCTCCCTCCATTAACAAAGAACAACTCGTCCGCCGTCAGCGCCGAAAATCCGTTTGAGTGTTCAAACGCTTCCATTACCATCGTCATAATGATCTCCTTTGCCGTCCCGCCATATCACCAGTTTATATGGAAGTCCGGCAAAAATAATATTGCCGTTTCGTACGAAACGGCTTATAAACAGACCGCGGTCTGGTTTATCCAAACATAAAATCCTTTATCGCTTCTTCATTTTTTGCCGTTATCTCTTTGATATAATCGTCATATCCCCCGTCAGTGCCCGCCGCCGACTTCTCCCGCCTTATTTTTTCTCCCAACTCGCCGCTGTCAACCACATAGGCGAGAAATCCCGCGTTGTTGCTGTATACCGGAATCGCAAGAGCCTTTCCGAAAAGTTGCGGCGTTGAGGAAATCCGCGCCGCCCTGTCCGCGAAATATTCATCAAGAACACACTGGGCCGGAACAAACACGATCCTGTTCAGCAAGAACGCGGCGTACGCCTCGCACGGGACAAGAAGCCCCCGCGTGGCGCAGATAAAGCCGTCAAACGACGCGATCAAACTGACAATCTCATCAACGGACATGTTTTTCTGTATAATTTCAATCTTGTCTTCCAGCCCCAGCGCGCGGCTTTTTTGTTCCAGCCTCATGCGGTCAGATCCGCTCTTGAGCAGAACGCCGTAATTCTTGTTGAACTTCGACGCGGCGTTGTGCAGAGGGAAATTCTTGTCCGCCAAAGCCGCCGCGTCCGGGGTTTTTATCACGAGCCGCGCTTTGAGCCCATGGGAGATTGCGGACGCGAATCCCTCAAGAACACAGTCGATCCCGTCTTCCAAATAGCCCTCTTCCATAAAAACGCCGTATCTCAGCGTTTCGCCGGCTTCAGGTTCAGGCGGATTGAGACGAGCGATTCTTTCCGCGAAATGCTGTATGCCGAGCCGCTCAAGAACGCCGAAAGGCACCTGCTCGTTTTGCCAGCAGTTTATCGCGCTTTGCGTCTCTCCGCCCATAAACTCGTATTGCTGGTCGCGGATAATGACATTGTTCTTCGCCGCAGATTTGATATACCCCAAATGTATGAGAGTTTCCGATGCAAAATAACGTGTCTCGCACGTGCCATAATTAACGGTCATGCCGTCGGCCAGCGCGTCGCGCGCCTCCTCCGGCAACAGGAAATCCTCATCGCGGAGGTGTCGCGTGCTTTTAACATCATTGAACATCACGTACGCGCCGCGCTTGCGCAGGGCATATAAAAACAGCAGGTATAAGAAACGGAAGCGCGGGGAGAGCGCGTCTGGAATCGTCCCTAAAAAAACGCCGCTTTTCCGCCGCTTCGTTTTAACAAGCCGGCGATAGTCACCGTCATCCAGCACATTCACGTCGTATCCGATAATTCCACACAACTCGCCCACCGGCTCGCTTTCCTCGACATCCGGTTTTTGCATGTCGATTGTCTTGCCCGTCCGCAGCGCCTCGCTCAGCAATGAAAAACGGACTTCTTTTGGCAAATGGTAAAAAGTGCGGAGAATTAGGATGTTCTCGATTGATTCATCCTCGCGATCCGGCAAATAAAGGCCGAAATGACATTTTTCGTTCAAACCGGACAGACAGCCCAACACCGCGTCATATTTGTCCGCTATTCCCGTCGGCAACGGGGAAGAAAAAGCGTCCTTCACGTTTCTAACCGCGCCTATATGCCGGTCAAATTCATTGCCGAAGACGAGAAAAAGCTCCACGTCATAGTACTGGTGCAGGCGCAGAAACAATTTGAGGTTGTGTTTGGCGGTCAGCTCCTCGGTTTTGCTTTGTTCAAAATGCTGCTGGTGATACACCGGCAGGCTTTTCTCCATTCTGAACACGCCGCCCCGGCAATAGACCTGATATCCCAGTTCAATATCCTCATACCCCCAGTTCTCGCCGAATTCCACGTTAAACCCTCCGGCCGCGAAAAAAAGTTCCCGCCGGATTGAAAAGTTGTGAGACCAGCAAAAACGCCAGGGACATGCCACGTCTTCAATGGAAATCCCCCGGTCGTCAAGAACCTCGTCCCGCACGTCGCGGTAATAGGGCATGTTTTCCAGCATAGAAAAGTTGTTCAGCAACAGGTTGTAGCCGAACTGGAAAATGGCAAACTCCATCAGGGCCAGCCGCTTCCCCAGCAACACCAGATTGCCGGTTTCTTTATGCGCGTTGTAATGGGTCTCGATAAATTCCGGCGGAACCATCATGTCGTTGTCCACAAAGATGAGAACCTCTCCCTCGGCCAATTCCGCGCCGCTGTTGCGCAGCAGCGAGCGGTTTTGCGAAGTTTCAATTTTTTTGTATTTAATGACGCCGGGATACGCTTTCTGTAAATTGGCTGCCAAGACACCAGTAATATCGCTGCCCGAGTCAACAATAATGATTTCATAGATGACACCCTGGCTGAGCTTCTGATGCAACAGGCACACCAGAGTCGGCTGCAAATAAGCGGCGCGGTTATATGTGGGAATGATGACAGACACGGCGGGCGCCGTTTCATGTTTTTCTTCTTTTTCTTCAAAAACGTCCATAATTACAAAACCTCACGTTAAAAGATTGGCGGCAAGCGTAACAATCGCGGATAACGAAGCATAGGCGGCTTCATCAACTGCATAAAGTTGTCTACTTTCATATAAGAGATATTCTATATCCCGTCAAACCATCTGTCAAGAGAAAAAAATAAAAAAAATCGCCCAATTGAAGGTTTTTATCTGAAATCTTCACGTATGCGGGGGAGTATAATCCCCCATCCTCCTCATCGGCAACCGCCCCATGAGGGCAGGGTATTCACCCCAAGGGGGGGGTATCTTGTAAGCGTCGCCTTATCGAAGATGCCCTGCGAACCTTGGATTTGACTGCAAGGAAATTATTTGACTGTGAAGGCTTGATGCGCAAACCAGCGTACTACCACTTTATTGTTAGTGTTACCAAGTCTAACCGCGCCAAAGGGTCGCCCTTTAGCGCGGTATTAGACTCCACTGCGAATAAAAAATAGAAAGAAACGGCATCTACAGGGAGGGCAGATTGCATAACCGCAATGGAAGCGGTATGCGCGGTTAAAACGGGCCGGATGCGGGAGAAAAACCTGTAGCGTGAAGCGTGTCGGAGCGCCGCCCGCCTTCAAACAGCGGCTGGAAAGACGGGTTGAAACGGGGCTGAGCCGCCCGCCTTTTTGTTTTTTTAATATATTACCGTTTTTTCTTCGCCGTTTTCAAGAATTGTAAAATGTATAGGCTCGTCCCATACTATGGCGCCATGCAACTCTTTTGTCTGTTTTCCATTGATCATGGTGATCACCGTACTTTCATTGACGCCTAACGCGGGAAGTTCGCTTCCTTCAAGCAGATCCAACGTAATCCCCTCCGGCGCTCTTTTGTACTGAACCGGACCAAATTGCCGCTCAAGATGGTCCAACCCAATAATTCTATCTTCGAATTCGTTTCGGGGCTTGTAATACACGCGCATTTCCCGCGAAGCGCCTGTTCCGGTGAGATCAAACAGCAGATCATAGTTTCGCAACGCCGGCAGACCAATGATTCCAAGTCTTCTATTATGGAACATCGATATGCCGTTTGGCACATCGGTAAAAAAATATTTTTCTTTGAAGGTGTCATTAAAAACAGTCACGCTGTGCGCTTTCACTGCGTAATAATCATCATTCCTCAATCTCACTCTTATATAACGGTCGCCGTTCGCTTTTGATGATCTCACTCTTATATAGTCGCCCTCCGCTTTTAATTGTATCACATCGGGCGGCAGAGTAAGCGAAACCGGCATACCCGTGTCAACAACGAAACGATAAGAAATTCCATCCACAGCCACCGGAATAGTGAAGAATTTCTCCGCTTTAGCGGCGGGGACGGATTAGGTGAAATATGTTGGCTTCTCCTTGTGGAGTGTAATAGCGTTTTGGGAGAAAGAAATTTCACACCAGTATCCGTTGAATGTCTCAATTCCCAGAATGCCGTCAAATCCGTATGGCTCAAGCATCTGTTTCCGCATATCTTCCGGAATAGAGACAATATTTGATTGGGATTGGACGCGGACACCGCC
>JAISCC010000040.1 GCA_031265845.1 Treponema sp. | reverse complement strand
GGGGGTTTACAACAAAATTTTTTTTATGGCGTAACGGTTGGTTTTTTAAAACTGGGGGTGGTTGTAGTAAGGGGGCCAAAACCCCAATCCAATTTCCCCCCCCCCCCCCCATATTTAAGTACGCTCACACGTTCCATACATCGTCTTATATACAAACACTCTTTAAACCTCTCTTTAGCCGTAGCGTTCCGTTTCTTGGCCGCATCCGTTTTCCGCGCGCCGAGCTTCGCTTCGCGCTCTTGAAACGGGAGCCTTCATCCAGTCTGCCCCGCGCCCAAAGCGCGTTGCGGAATGCGGACTATCCGCATCCATATATTTTATGGGAGCCACGCCAAGTCTTGGCTCCCGACTTTGAAAAGGAGAGGAAACTTATGAAGAAAGCCCTTTATCTTTCGGCAGCGACAGCTTTGCTGTTCGCCATGATTTTTGCTGGCTGCGGAGTTCAAGAAATTTCGCAAGACTACGCGACCATCTCCGCGCCGAAAAACCTGAAGGCGACCGCGCAACCCGGATTCAACCTTATTACATGGGAAGCGTCAAAAGACGCCGAAGGCGGTTATGAGGTGTATCGCAAAGACGCAGTAACCGGAGAGGTGAAGAAGATCGCCCCGACTGGGACGCTTTATGTGGCGGACAAAGCCGGTCTCGAAAACGAGTTGGTTGGCGGACGCAAATACACCTACAGGGTGATTTCCAAGAGCGGAGGCGATCTGCCTCTGCGCAACGGCGAGGCGAGCGTCGATGTAACCGCGACTATTCCCGCGCAGGGCGATGCCTCGGTGGTCGCGGCCGCGGCGCCCGCAGCCACAGACATCGCCTTCACGCCTTCGTCAGACGGCACACAACTGGAGGTGACATGGCCCGGAAACGAGAATCTCAGCTACTCCGCTTCTTATGCATACAACGACGGAACCGCCGGAACCGCCCCGTTTGAGTTTACGGGGTCAGTGACGGGAACATCGTTGAAACGGCTGTCATTCCCCCTCGTTGGCGGACCGACTACGGTAAAAATAACCGCGCGATGGGATAGGGATGACTATTATAAGAGCGCGGAGGCGTCCAAGACGGATACATTCGTTAGCTCTATACTTCCGGAGGTTAACAACTTCGCTGTAGCGAATGCTGAAAGCGGAATCTATACCATCACATGGAACGCCGTAACCGGCGCTACGGGCTATGACATTTGGAAAGCCGAGATACTTAATAATCCCGTCAGCGGAAATTTGAGCGGAATGACGCTCGGCGCATGGGGGTCAATTGCCACGGCGTCCGCAACGAAGGATGGAAACACGTACACGCTTGTCGAATCCGGCGTAGATGTATCCAAACCGTACCTCTACGGCATCATCGCCAAAAACACCGATGCAAAATCTTCGCTGAAAACGGTCTCCACGACCGCTATTTTCTCGCCGTCTCTCAGCATATCTTATTTCAATCTCACCCAGCTTTCAGACGCGAACGGGAAGCCGCAGCTTAAGATTGAGGTAAATGTCGCGGGTGGCGAGACCGTCACCAACCTAGAGCGGGCGGAAGCCGTGTATGAGAGCGCCTCCAGCGCTAACCCGAAGTCTGTCGGCGCCTATACACCGCTGACGGTTGGCGCGTCGGCTAACGGGAACTACGTCTGGCTCGACCAGCCCGCTATACGCGCCTCCTACGCCTACAAGATGACCATACAGAAAAACGGACTTTCAAAAGACATCGTCGGCTACTACAATACCAACGCGTACACGCCCTTCCTTGGCAATTCTATTACCCTAACCGCATCTGCGGCTACCGTGCCGGCAAATTACAGCAGCATGAGCATTAAATTCTCCAACTACTATGGCTATAGAGACGACATCAACGCGGACATCTGGCAGATGGAGACGGATATGTCGGGCAACCCGATTACCGCTGCTACCCAGTGGGAAAAGATCGCTACTGGGGTAACCTACGCAACGCTCTCCTCCACCGTCGGCTATATAAAATCCGGCCTGACACCCAGCAAGTACTATAAATACCGCGTGGAGCTGACTTCAACGGAGAATGGTGTGCCCAAGACGCTTTTCAACACGATTGCCACCACCTCACCACAGCATCCTTCGATAGCGCAGCCTTAGTGAGTTGGTAGTAATGGCGCGTGGTGGGAGCCGTGTATTGAACGTTTGCGAAGCCTCCTACAGTAAATAAAAACAAGTAAAAATCAAAAGCGGCTTTGCCACCCCTGGCAAGCCCGCTTAGCGGATCGTCCACAAGGCGATCCGCTTTTCATATTTTTCTATAGGAAAATCCTCCGTCTTTTTTGAAAGTCTGGGGGTTTTATATAAAACCTATTCTGTGTAGAATAGTAAAATCATTTTTTTTAAGGAGCGGTTTATGATGGATAAAAAACTGTTTTTCGTGAAAAAGGGAAAAGGCGCGAGTCCATTGCTCGCCCTTTTGATCGCCGCAGCGGTCGCGTTTGTTTCATGCGATGATTTCTTCGGTACAAGCTGGGGCGCGCCCCGCGACTACGACCCGTCCAACATTGACGTGAGCGCCGGCAACGTCGATCAGTGGATCGCGGAGTCCGCCGGCAACCCTGATCTGGCGGAGGCGCTTATGAAGAAAATCAAGGCTGATCTTGATAAAAGCGGGCTTTCCTCCGCTGATCGGCTGGCGTTGCAGAACGCGGGGATGAGACTTGCGATTGAGGCGTCAGGGCTGGGGACTTCGCTTGTCAGCAACGCGACAAGCGTACTCGGCGATTTAAGCGATTTCGAAAACCTTGACGCGGAAAAGATTGAAGAGACTGTAAAGAACCTCTTCACAGACATTCAAAGCGATTTCAGGGTGCGCGGCCCTGCGGCGGCGGCGAATCTCGCCGAGATCGCAGGACACAGCCTGAAGGATGGAACTGGAGGAACGCCGGAATTCTCACAAGACTTCGCGGGCGCCGCGAAGCCTGCGGATGTGGGGATGGCGGTTGTGACGCTCGCCATGGCGGTGATTGAGGATACGACGGGAGACGTGTCCGACGTCGATTTGAGGAATTTGAGCGCCAGCGACATTCCCATCAGCGTCAACGCAGACGGAAAGTTTATTGTCACTGATGATCATGCGGCTCCGGAAATTGTCGTCCTGGGCGCGTACCTCAACCTCATCGCCAGTGGCGGCGGCGAATTCAAAGACAACCCAATCACCGGCCCCATAGGGGACGCTTTCGGTCTCGCCAAATAATAAAGAAAGGAGAAATATGATGAAAAAAACTATCGCTTTGTGTTTTGTGCTCTGGCGCCTCTCCGCTCTGTTCGCCGAAGACGCGGCCATGCCCCGCTTCACAATGCCGACCGCGCGGAGCAACGGCATGGGCGGCGACCATGTGGCGTACACCGACAATGTGTTCAGCCTTTTGGTGAATCCCGCCGCGATTATGCGGACGCGGCAAAACAGCGTCTTCACCCTCGCCCCCACGCTGCTCAGCCCGGGAAAGACGTTCGGCCTCATTGATCCCATCGTACAGATGGCGAGCGGCGACATAGGCGCGCTCGCCAACGCCGGAGACTTGCTGAAAGGCGGGAAGATCCCCCTGGGCTTGGAACTCCGCGAATTCCCCTTGTCAATCGCCCACGTGTCCGACGGGTTCGGCTTTGGCGTATGGGATCGCGTCTTCGCCAATCCGAATATCATCGGAACGACAATCAAACTCGACATGTTCGCCGATGTGATAGTTCCCTTCGGCGCGGCCTTCAAAATTCTCGACACCGGCGAGCATGCGGTGGACTTCGGCCTTACGGTGAAGCCTTTCGTCCGCGTGAAGCTGTCCGAGCAAATGAGCCTTATGGATGTCATGGGCGGAAACGATCTGCTGGACGGGGTTTCAGCGCCCGTCATAGTCGGCGCGGGGTTTGACATGGGCTTCATGTACCGGTGGGACATCGGACTTTCGGCCGGACTGGTCTTTGACGACATAGTCACCCGCGGCGTCGCGGTGGCCGACCTTGTGGGTTCTGACGACAGCGGTTATGTTGTGCCGTTCTCAATGAACCTCGGCGTGGCCTACGATATAAAGATCGGGCGTTTCTGGGCTGGGGCGCCAACCTTTTTGGCCAATACGGGCGTAACCGTCGCGTTTGACTGGCGCGACATGACCAACGCTTTCCAGCAACGCGATTACACCCGGCGAAATGCGGCCCTTGACATTGGGATCGGGTTGCAAATCTCAATGCTGGATATGATCTATGTCCGGCTCGGCATGAATGAAATGTTGCCCGCAGTTGGGTTGGGCTTGAAATTCGGTCTCTTTGAGTTGGATTTCGCCTATTATGGCAAGGAGCTTGGGCTTGAGCCGGGGCAACTTTCCGTGCCGGCCATCGATCTGAGCTTCGCCTTCCGTCCGAAAGCGAAGCCGCGGGATCGCGTCTGGACGCGCAGGTCCCTTGTCGGAGTTATAACTGGCTCCGATAAAAAGGCGGCGGAGCAGCCTGCGGCTGAGGAAGGATACGTTGACAATGACGACGGCTATACGGACAATCCGTCTGAAAGCGCCGAAATTGATTCGGGCTATCTGGACAACTCTGACAACCCGTCTGAAGACGCTGAATCTGCGGCTTATTATGACGGCGCCGCAGACCGGATGGAAGAGGAGCCTCTTGGCGTCCAATAGCGCCGCATCCCCCCGCCAGTTGGCGGGAGCGGGAGAAAGCCGGAAAACACGACCGGACCCTCTCCCGCTCCGCCCGGAAACAGCGTCTCAGCCGTACTTCTAATAAATCGCAGAGGAGCCATTGTTGCTGGCATATCCGTTATTAAGGAACAATTTTTACATGCCCATGTTCCCGTTGTTTATGTTCCTTTTTGATAATTAACGCCATTAGCGCCTATTGCGTTTGAATAGGCGTTGCCATCGTCTGCGTCAATGGTTTTTATCACGTTTAGACCTGAATCGTAGATTTCAAACACAATGTCGGACGTATAAGGCGCTCTATAGTCATACCCATCCCGCCACTTGTCCCCGTAGTGGAAAAACAACGGCTATGCGCCGCCAACTGCGTCCCGCTGCTTTCCAGTCTCCTCTTTTTTCAGTTTTCAATGAACCTCCCCGCCCTGAAGGGCGGGGTATCCTGTAAGCGTTGCATTATTTACGAGGTTCGACTGTAAGGAAATTATGTACCTGTGGGGTCAACTATGATTTTTTGTTGGCGTCGCCAATTCCAACCGCCCTGAATCGGGGTATTAGACCCCACTGCGAATAAATAGTATGGCGCTTTCTATAGGTTATAAACAGAGGTTTTCCCAAAACGCGCAGAGCGACAATTTTGGGAAACGCTCAACAACCATTGTGATGGCTAAACCGCCGCGCCCTGCGCGTCTATCGCCTGAATGGTTCCGGCTGCAAGGCAGGGGATGGAGCTTTCCATGTCCCGCCACAAGCCCGCAAGCACGGCGCCGGGTCCGGTTTCCAGCGCGATGTCAAAGCCGCCGCTCTCAATGAGCGCCCGCTCCTCGGCAACCCATTGCACCGGACTCACCATCTGCCACAGGGCGAGGCTTTTCGCTTCCGCGCCGCTCGTTATAAGAGCGCCGGTAACATTGGAATACAGCGCGATACACGGATCGCTAAATGCGGCGCTTTCCAAGAATGGCTTGAACTGTTCCACCGCGCCCGCCATGAGCGGCGAATGGAAAGGTCCTGCCACCGCAAGCCTGATACAGCGCCGCGCTCCAGCGGCTTTGAACAAGGGTTCCACCTGCGCAAGCGCGGATGCGGCGCCTGACACCACGGTCTGCTTTTTCGAATTGATGTTCGCGGCGAAAAGTTCCTCGATCTGCCATTCGGCGAGCAGTTCCGCGATTTTTTCAGGCGAAAGCCCGATCACCGCAGCCATGCCGGGCGCATTGGCGCCATGTCCCAAGTCGTCGGCGGCTTGTTGCATGGCTTTGCCGCGCTCTGTCACCAGACGGAAACATTCTGCCGCCGTCACCACGCCGGCGGCAGCCAGCGCCGCGTATTCCCCCAAGCTGAAACCGGCCGCAGCCGCCGGATGTACACCCCGTTCTCCAAGGAAAGCGGCGGCGGCGAGATTGACCAGCGTAATTGCCGGCTGGGAAACATCGGTGCGTTTCAGCGCTTCATCATCCGTGGTTTCGAGCGCCGTTTTCATGTCCAGTCCCACAACCTCGGAACAGAGGGAGAACAGTTCCCGCGCCTTTTCCGACTTTTCATAAAAATCAAGTCCCATGCCCCGGTACTGGGCGCCCTGCCCGGGAAACAGGAACGCCGCTTTTTTGTCTTTTACATCCATGATTTTCTCCTTTGCGGCGCGTGGAATGCGGGCCGCTTTGCGCCGCCTACCATCTGATCAGGTTGCCGCCGTATGACAGTCCGGCGCCAAAACCAACGCAGATAATGAGATCGCCCGAATGCAGAGCGCCGCTCCGGTTGATCTCGTCAAGCGCGATGGGAATGGAAGCCGCCGATGTATTGGCGTATTCTTCGATGTTCAGAAAAAATTTCTCTTCCGGTATATTGAGCCGCTTGGCCGCAGCCTGCACGATCCGCGCATTCGCCTGATGAGGCACAATGAGCGCTATGTCTTCAATAGTGAGATTTTCCGCTTTGAGCAGGCTGGTGATTGTCTCAGTAACCGCGCTCACCGCAAAATTGTATACAGCCCTGCCGTTCATTTCGATATGGGGCGGCGTCTCGACCGTATCACCCTGCTTGAACGGATTGCGCGAGCCGCCCCGCTTCATAACCAGATGTTCCGCTCCAGACCCATCCGCGCCCAGAATAGTCCGCAACAGGCCTTTTGAGGAATCCGTTTTTTCAAGCAACACAGCGCCCGCTCCATCTCCGAACAGCACGCAGGTTCCGCGGTCGGTCCAATCTACAAAGCGCGACAGCACCTCCGCGCCAATGACGAGCGCACGCCGCCTGTCCTTGTTCACCGAAAGCAAACCCGCTCCGGTCTCAAGCCCGTAAATAAAACTTGAGCAGGCATCTACAACGTCCATAGCGCCCGCGTTTTTCGCTCCTATGGCGTTCTGCACAATGCATGCCGTGGCCGGGCAACAGAAATAGTCCGCTGTAGAGGAGCATACTATCACCATATCCACGGTCAGGGCAAGCTCTTCCAGCGTCTTTTCAGCGCAGGCGTGGCATTCTATAGCCCATGAGAGCGCGTTCCGCGCCGCTTCCACAGCCAAATCGCTGCACGCGGTGTGTTCATCGGCAATATGCCGCGCTCCTATGCCGGTATGCGAGCGTATCCATTCATCGTTTGTGTCAAGCGTCTTCGCCAACTCATCGTTGGTTATTCGTTTTGGCGGAACAGCTCTGCCGGTTCCGATAATTTCAAATCCCACGGTATATTCCTTTTTCGACATGATGTATTTTTTTGTCAATTTAGAATTATGTCCGATGTTTCAAACAAAGTCAAGGCATGGAGGGGAAAAAGCTCCACGCCGGCGGACGTTTCGTGGAGGCGACTGGTTTGAGCGCCTCAAACAGAGCGGTTTGAACGCCTCAAACGCAGCGTTATAGCTGTTCTAACGTATATGGCATGTGAAATAGGGACGCCTTGATTGGAAGGCGAAGGAAGCGGCATCGCGCCCGCGCTTCAAGACGCGCCAAACGCGGCTAAAGGGCGAGACGGGACGTTTGAAACGCCCCGCCAGTGACGTTTACAGCATGATTTCTACTATAAAATGCGTCTGTTATTCGTAGGCAGGAGGCTCCTTAAACTTGTCAAACGCAATGGTAGATGTCGCGGCCGTGATGTTATATTTTGGCAATTTTGCTATGTCCTGCTCACCGGATATTCCAAGTTGTTCAAATGTCTTGCCGTCTGTGAAGATATATTCAGCCTCACCATCGAAGAGCATGAGGTAATACGCCCCATTGCCGGTCCAAACTGTTTCTCCCTCCGAGTATATATATAGGGGAAGCTCAACAGAAGCGCCGGAAATTGTACCTTCGCCATACGCAGTCATGTCGTTCTCGCCAAAACCGCTGAAAATCCCAATTTGAGCCTCACCGCTTTTACCAGTAAGCCCGGTAATGACGATTTTTTTAGGATCGGTATTCGGCTCATCATCGCCGCCGCATCCAACAACCGCCATTCCGAATGTCAGTACGCAGACCAACATTCCCGCAAAAAACAGTTTCTTTTTCATAACTGTCCTCCAAATCAAGAGGACTAAACGTATTGCAATTCCGCTTGAAAAAGCGTAACCTGGCAATGCGTTTAGCGTTCCTCCAAAGTCGGCGTCATTCTTGGCGGAAGCGGCCGGCTTTGGAGGCTCCTCTTTCAAAATATATGAACCGCCCGTACGGGCAAGTCTCCTGTGTTACAGCGGAAGCTATAGAACAGCCGCCAAAATGTAGCCAGCGTAGCTCCCGCGTTCCGCCGCTTTAGGATGGCGCAAAGTGCGCAATCGCATATATTCAAAAGTGTTTCCACAAGCTTCCAGCGGATTGCAGGAGCCTGGGGAGGAAGACGGAGAAACCGCGCCGATCTCTCTTTATATGTATAGTTGGCGCTAATCCGTACGCCATTCTGAGAGCTACTCTTTATGATATAAGAAGTTACTTCAAGAGAACATGGGGGGGGGGGGGGCGTACGCTTGAAAGCGGCGGCGCGCCTGATTGAATAATACGGTTTGTTCACTTTCACCTGCTTTCTTTATGAAGGTTCTGAAACTTGCAGAAAGTATACGCCATACTATCGCTCGTGTCAAGCCGCTTTTGAAAAATTTATGAATGGCGGCTGACATTTCACGCTTTACATCCGCGAGCGATTGTCGCGCGCTTCAAGGGCGGTTCTGAAGAGCGGAATGTTCCGCAGGCGTCCGGTGGAGCGAGGGAGCGGTTCGCATCGCGTCAGCCTCCCGTCCGCGCCGTTCGTGGTGCAAATTTGCCAGAAATCCGCTGCTATACCCAGCGCACGCCTGCGAGAAAATCGCGGACAACAAGCCGTTGTGCCGCGCGAAGAAACCTCTCATGCCCCGCTCCGGGTTCACCGCGTTGACTAGAGCGTCATGCGGTTGTCCGACTCTTTCGAGCGGGGCGAATGGCTGGGACTGTCCGTGAAGGTGTAAAAAAACATCGATGAAGGGCGGAGCGAAGAGGCGGTTCGGCGGAGCGAGCCGTTGCGCGGATACAGCGCGTTCGTGACGAAAGTGAGGCTGTGAGATACTGCGTGGAGCATGACATCCTGAAAGAATTTTTGGAGGCTGACGCGGCTGACGCTTGGGAGGTGATGAACATGTTGTTGGCGGAATGGAACTGGGATGACGCCAGGGCGGTCTGGCGCACGGAAGGACGCACGGAACGGGATGCGGAACTATTGGCGATGATAGAGGCGGGGGGTAACGCCCCGGAACAAGGGCGTTCACGGCTTCGCTCCGGCAGGCTGGGCGAATTGACGACGTTCCAGCGGTTGCGGACAAGAAATCTGTTTCGGGAAGCTGCCGGATACTTCATGTTCATGCGCGGGCGTTTTCCCATACATGTGGCATGGTGATTGTCGCGCCCACCTTAAAGAACGAAATTTTCACGCGGCATTGACAGCCGATCTTGAAAAATTGTAAGAAAAAGCGAGCGGCAAGGCTTTGCCAGCTTTGCCAGCTCCCCCACGCTCGCCTCCATGCGGACGAGGCGTTCAAGACTGCGCCTTGAAATTCCTACGCGCAATCACTACAATGAAACCCGATAGTGAGGAGGTTCTCTTTGGAAGAACAAAAGACGGAAGGGCAGCGGCTTGCGGAAAAGTTGACGTTTGAAATCAAGTCGCGCTGGGAGACAATCGGAGAAAACGACAGGGACGCGATAGTTGCATTTGCGGAACAGTACAAACGATTCATTGATAAAGGCAAGACAGAACGGGAATTCAACGCGGAGTGTCTTTCCATCCTGAAAGAACAAGGCTTTATGGATATTGAAGCCGCGCTTTTGGAAGGGAGGCGGCTGAAAGCAGGGGACAAGGTGTACCAGAACAATAGGGGAAAGTCCCTCGTGTTCGCGATTGTCGGACGAGTGTCCATAAAAGAAGGTGTGAATATCGTGGGCGCTCATATTGACTCGCCTCGCATTGATCTGAAGACGAATCCGCTCTATGAAGACGGCGGTTTCGCCATTTTCGACACCCATTACTACGGTGGAATCAAGCATTACCAATGGACGACCATCCCGCTCGCCATGCACGGCGTTGTGTTCAATAAAAACGGGGAAAAACAGACCGTCCGCATTGGCGAGGATGAGGACGATCCGGTGTTCGTGATCACCGACCTTTTGCCGCATTTGGCGCAGGATCAGATGCAGAAGAAAGCCAACGAGTTTGTGCGGGGCGAAGAGCTTGACGTGCTTGCCGGTTCCGAACCGTTCAAAGACGAAAAGGTGAAGGAAAAAGTGAAGCTCACGATTCTCAACGCGCTCAACCAGAAGTACGGCGTCACGGAGGAAAATTTCGCATCCGCTGAGATCGAGTTCGTCCCGGCTCACAAGGCGCGGGATGTTGGACTTGACCGCAGTCTTATCGGCGCCTATGGACACGACGACCGGTGTTGCGCCTACGCCGCGTTCCGCGCCACGCTTGAGTGCGCCGAAGCAAGCGAGCGGGGCGGCATACCCGAAAAGACCGTGGTCTGCCTCCTGACCGATAAGGAAGAAATAGGCTCAATGGGAAATACGGGCGCTCAATCACGGCTTTTTGAAAACTTTATCGCGTATCTGTGTTCGCAGACTCTGGATCGCTACTCGGATATTGATCTGCGGCTTGCGCTGAACAGGTCAGCCATGCTTTCAACCGATGTGAACGCGGCGTATGATCCTAATTTCGGCGATGTGTTCGACAAAAAAACCGCTTCCTATTGCGGAAAAGGGCTTGCGCTCTCAAAATACACGGGTGTCCGGGGCAAGGTTGGGGGCAGCGACGCCAACGCGGAATTCCTGCAAAAAGTGCAGTCCATTCTGGACAGACACGGCGTCCGGTGGCAGTTCGGCAATCTGGGCAAGGTGGACAAGGGCGGCGGCGGCACCATCGCCCAACATGCGGCGAATCTGGGCGTTGACACGCTTGACTGCGGCATACCGGTGTTGTCCATGCACTCGCCATTCGAGGTGATCAGCAAGATAGACCTGTGGACAGCGTACAGGGGCTACGCCGCTTTCTTGAAAGACGCTTAATCGCAGACTCTGCGGGGCGTTAAACCGGAAAGGTCGCTATATTATGGCATTGTATATCAGGCTAACAGGGAGGAATATATGAAATATTGGAAAGATATAAGAAAAGCGGCCGCGGTATGCGCGGTATGCGCGGTATGCGCCGGAAGCGTCATGCTTTTCTCGTGCGGCAAGACGAAGCGAACGGCTGGCGCGGCGAATGCGGCGGGCGGGACTGTCGGTGTGTTTGTTCCGGGGGTTATGGCGGGCAGCGCGACGTATGAGATGCTGGCGCAGGGAGTTGAGCGGGCTGGAAAGGAAAAGAACGTTCAGGTTAAAGTGGTCGAAGCGGGGTACAATCAGGCGGAATGGGAGACGTTCCTCACCTCAATGGCGGCTTCGGGCAGTTACAGCCTCATCGTGTCTTCAAATCCCTCGCTTCCGGCAATCGCCGAATCGGTGTCTGCGAAGTTTCCAAAGCAAAAATTTCTCCTGCTTGACGGAAGTCTCACGGGCAACCCCGCTATATACAGCGTACGGTACAACCAGACCGAGCAGGCGTATATGGCGGGGTACATCGCCGCGTTGGAAGCGCAGGAACTTGATGGAACAAAAGTAGGGCTTATGGCGGGGCAGGAGTATCCGGTGATGAACGAGATCATCTTGCCGGGCTATATCCGCGGCGCTCAGGCGGTTGATCCATCCTTTACAGCCGATTTTCGCGTAATCGGCAACTGGTTCGACGCGGGCAAAGCCGCAGATATTGCGTGGGACATGATCGCAAACGGCGCGAAGGCGATCCTCTGCGTTGCGGGCGGCGCAAACGAGGGTGTGGTGCAAGCCGCCTATGAGAGCGGCGCAAAGGTTGTCTGGTTTGACACCAACGGCTACGCGGTCCGTCCCGGCACAGTGGTGGGAAGCTCTATCATCAGGCAGGACAAGCTGGCGTACGAAAAAACGCTGCTTTTTCTGGAAGGCTCCCTGCCTTTTGGCGCTGCGGATATTGTGGGCGTTGCGGACGGTTATGTCGATTTCGTTGAAGACGACCCTGATTATATAGCGGCTGTCAGCCAGACCATCCGCGAAAAACAAGCGGATATGATCGCCCGCATACGAAACGGGAGCCTCGTATTACAAGAATAATGCGGCAAGTCCGGCGGGAGACTCGGTGCTAGACTCGGCGTTGCCCTTGTTGTTCGCGTCTCTTGGCGCGTTGTGGACGGAATTAGCCGGTTCTCTGGGCATATTTATTGAAGGGTTTATGAGCCTCGGCTCGTTTTTCACCTATTGTTTCATGGTGAAAACAGGATCTGTCTTTGCGTCGCGCCTGCTGTCCGCGCTTGTGTGCGCGGCGCTGGGCTTTCTTTCCGCCGCTTTTGTACAGGCAAGCAAGGCGAATCCCTTTATCACAGGGCTTGCCTTGAACCTCGCCGCAGACGGACTTACCAACACCCTCTCCCAAATATGGTTCGGCGCTAAAGGCGTGTTGCGAAACAAAGTCTTTTTCGAAATCCCTGAAAGCGCCGCTTCCATTCAAACTTCTTTTGCCATCGCCGCCGCGCTCTGTTTTGTTCTTTCCGCTTTTCTGGTGTACTGCACACGTTTCGGACTCAGGCTCCGGGCATCCGGGCTTTCGGCGTCCACGGCTGAAGAGCGCGGAATTAGCGCCGCGCGCTATCAAATGGCGGCGTGGACCATAGCGGCCATGCTTGCCGGCGTTGGGGGATCGTGCCTCATGTTGCGCGTGGGCGCATATACGCCCGGCGGCGTTTCCGGGCGAGGCTGGATAGCGCTCGCCGCCGTGTACCTCGGGTTTCGCACTGTGTGGGGCGTTGGCGCGGCGGCTTTTGTGTTCGCGCTGGTTGAACGCGCCGGGGTCACGGCGCAGAGCGTGAGCGACCTGCCGCCCACGATTCTTTTGGGCGCACCCTCCGCGCTCGCGCTGGTTTTCTATACGGTTTCATGCGCGGCAAGAGGCAAGAAACAGTAGCGCGGCTCTAGGATCCGCGCAGAGCGGCGCAAAGCGCACAAAGCGGCGCCGCTCATTCCTTTACTGCCGTCCGACTCGCGTTTTTGTGTATGAACGCCGCTAACAACAGCAACGACACGCTGCTTGCGCCCACAAAACTTTCAACTAAAAAGACGCTCTGTATGACTCCGGTCTGCATTAACGCCACAGGCGCATCTACTGCCGCATGCAACAGTATTGCCAAAAGATACAGCCACCGCTTGCTCCTGCAAGACACGGCATAAAAAACCACTACTGACAACGCCAAGTGCATTCCTATTGCAAATAGACGCTCTATTCCGCCAATAAGAAACAAATACGGCGCGGTTGTTGTCAGCGCAGTTATTTGGGCGCTTGCCTGGATCGACGCTTCCCCCTGCAAATCAGCGGTGACGGCTTCCACAGAGCCTGCGTTGATCATGACGCTCAATACAATATTATATATCATGGACGACCCCGCAAGCGACATCGCTTCAATGCCGCCATGACCTATGCCGTATGACAATGCGCCGCCTATGTTGCCGTACTTTTTTTTAAGCGCATTAAAAGAAAGAAACCGCGCGGTTTCCTCAAACACACCCGCCATCAACGCTCCGTAGACCATATACACGAAAGGGTTTTCCTTTATGTTGAATGTGCCTAACACAAGTACATGCGCCGACCTCTCCAGTATCAGTACAAATAGGACAAATGCGAGGGAACCGGCAAGCAGGGGCAATGCCCGCAGTTTATATTTTCTATAAAAAATAACGAACAACACTATCGGCGTACCGATTGACACTAACGCCGAAACGCCCATACATATAATGGACGCCGCTGAAACATGCATCATACTCCTCCATAAAATTTCTCCCCCGGCGTTAGCCGCTGGCGTCAGCCGTTGGCATTAGCCGCGCCGTTCATTCGGCGGTCGCATCCGTTTTCGCTTCATCAGGCTTTTTGTCTCTCTTCCGCCGCCTGACCGCTTCGGTCAACAGGCACTCGATCTGCCCGTTGACCGAACGGAATTCATCTTCCGCCCAAGCGGCAAGCTCCTTCCAAAGCGAATCTGATAGACGCAAGGGAACCTGTTTTTTCTTTTCGTCCATTGCGTCTATCAGTAGATGCTGCCGGAGTTTACCACCGGCTGGGCGTCCTTGTTGGAGCAAAGCACCACGAGGAGGTTGCTCACCATGGCCGCTTTCCGCTCTTCGTCAAGACAGACTATGTTCTTGTCGTCGAGTTTGTTCAACGCCATTTCCACCATGCTCACCGCCCCTTCCACGATCATCTGCCGCGCGTCAATGATCGCCGCCGCCTGCTGGCGCTGAAGCATGGCCGCCGCGATTTCCGGCGCATAAGAAAGATGGGTGATCCGCGCCTCCAGTATTTCCAAACCGGCGACCGCCACTTTGCCCTGAATCTCATCGGACAGCCTCTTGGATATTTCCTCGCTTGAGCCGCGCAGAGATTTTTCATTGTCAGCGTCTTCAGCGCTTGCGTTGTCGTACGGGTAGAGCCGTACGATGTTCCGCAAAGCGGAATCGCACTGAATCGACAGAAATTCGGTGTAGTTGTCCACATTGAACACCGCTTTCGCCGTATTCACCACCTTCCAAAACACCGCGATTCCGATAATGATGGGATTGCCCAGTTGATCGTTGATTTTCTGTTTGTCGTTGTTCAGCGTCATTACCTTCAAGGATATGATTTTTGATTTCTTTCCTCCATAAACGACCGCTCCTCCGGTATCGCCGATGCTTCCCGTTGTAGTTCCCGCTGAAGCCGGATTAAAGGCTTGCGCGAAAGGATTTACCCAGAAAAAACCCGGGCCGGCAAGCGTTCCGTAGTACTTTCCAAACAGCGCCAATACCATAGCTTCCCGTGGTCTGAGGATTTTAAGCCCTTTGTAAAGTATGGGACCTATCAGAGATGAGTAGAGTATCCCCAAGACGATCATCACGGCAGCCGGAGTCGAATTCGAATCAGCGGCGATTTCCGCTCCCCAGATAAGCAGCCCCACTGCCGCAAGCGTCAGAAGCGTATTGACAAGCAGAACCGTCATTCCGCTGGCGCTGAAAGCCGGTTTCTCGGCTATGTCATTCTCCGCATTGTTTTGTGCAGCATTCATCATGTTCCTCCATATAAAGATGATTTTGGTATCATTTTGATACCATATTGATATGGTAATATAAACCGCGTTGTTTGTCAAGAGTTTTTTCCTTGAGGGAAGATTCTTTTGTTTTGAGCGGTATTTTTGTCTTGAGAGAAGGATGGTTCTGCTTTGAAGGGGAACGCAATCAGGTGGTGATCCACAAAATATGATAAAGAGGTGAAGGCAATAGGATCACAAAGAAATGCTATGGAATGACGCCAAGCGATAGAAAACGCCCCATTGCCGGAGTCCCAACATAACCTGAAAGAAGAGCCTTTTCATGGAGTAAAAGCGTGATAAAAATCATGCTTGCCTGGGGAATTGGGATACGGGACATCAGTGTTGTGTGAAAACCAGTGTCATCAAAGTCTTAAAAGCCTTAAAATCAGAAAAATATCAGGTAAAACCAAGCCTGTTATGATTGTCTTGAAATAGACGAGTTTTGGACATAAAAAAAGAAGGGCGAAGTGCGGCTTATTTACGCGCGTCATCGGGGAAGCGGGGAAATCGCGGCGTAGGGGGGAAATGAGAGATCAAGACGGCGAAAATTTGAGGAGACGACTAAAACAGTTGGGAATACGCTGTGATTGGGTGGCGACAGACGATTGAGACGCCTTTGTTTCGGCATTTGCGGAAGACAACCAAGAGGTAGAAAAAGAATACACGGCAACGATAGAAGAGAGCGATTGCCGGATAAGGCGGACATTTCGGAAGACTTGTTGTTTTTCCAAGTTTGACAACCCGTCATACTTTGTGGATCACCTTCCGCAATCATATTTTCATGTATAGCGCCGCTAACCTTGACCCACAGAATAAGCGCAACCGTGTAGATAGAGGGCGTAAAGAGGCTTCTGCAAAACGCGGAGCGTCCGCGCCCTCTTCATAGGGCGACAGATCGCCGGATTGCTTTTGACCGCTTTGAATCAGACGTTCCGAATGACGCCGAGCAACAATGCGGCGACCTTCTGGGCGTTTTCGGCAAAGACCTTCGAGACTTCTTCCCACGTTACCGGCTCCTCGCCCGTGCGCCATGAGTCGTAGTCTGTGACGATTGCCACTGCGGCGTAGGGAATCCCGATCTCATTCGCCAGAGCGGTTTCCGTTGCTATGGACATGTTGATTACATCCGCGCCCCATGAACGGAACATATTGGATTCCGCGCGAGTGGAAAATCGGGGACCTTCAATGGTCACCACAGCGCCACGCGAGCGAAACTTGTAGTTCAATCGCAGACACTCGTGAATGAGTATGGTCCGCAAGTGCGGATCGTAAGGATCGGCCATAGCGGTATGCGCCGGTTTGTGAGGTTCAAAAGACTCGTAGTAGGATGTTTTCCGCTGTTTTGTAAAATCAATGAATTGATCAATGATCACAAAATCGCCCCGGTGGATTTCTTCCCGCAACGATCCCACAGCCGTGGTCGCCAAAATATGGGTGCAACCTGCCGCCTTGAGCGCCGCTATGTTGGCGCGGTAATTCACCTGAGTTGGAGGTATCGTATGCTCTCGCCCGTGGCGTCCAAGAATCACCACATCCACGCCATCGACCGCCCCCCGTTTCAGGGGCGCCGACGGCTCTCCATAAGGCGTCGTCACGTGCTCATCACGCGGATTCAAGAGCATGTCCGGATTGTCTAGACCGCTGCCGCCGATAATACCGATAATTGCCATGTATACTCCTTATATTCAGTTTTTTAAACCGCTCTTTAAACCGCCAAGCCATCCTGCTAGAGCGCCGCTCATGGCAGGATGCCGGCGTATTCGGGATACAGTGAAAGGACTCCTTTTTCGGACGCATCGCAAACGCCCCGTTCCGTGATAAATCCGCGAATATACCGCGCAGGCGTTACGTCAAAGCCCCAGTTTCTCGCGGGGGTTTCGTCCGGACAGATTTGCACCGTCTCAATGTCTCCGGCGGCTGTCTTTCCGCTGACAAAACGCGCCTCTGAAGCGTCCCGTTCCTCAATGGGAATCTCCATCCCATCTCTCATGGCGAAGTCAAAGGTGGACGAAGGCAACGCCACATAAAACGGAACATTGTTTTCTTGCGCCGCGACCGCCTTTAAATAGGTGCCGATCTTGTTCGCCACATCGCCGCAACGGGTTGCGCGATCCGCTCCGGTGATCACCATATCCACCAGTCCGCGCTGCATAAGATGCCCTCCCGCGTTGTCGGGGATAAGGTCGTGCGGCACCCCGTGTCGGCATAACTCCCACGCCGTCAGATTCGCCCCCTGATTGCGAGGGCGGGTCTCGTCCACCCATACATGTACATCAATGCCCGCGTCAAAGGCGGCGTATACCGACGAAAGCGCCGAACCATAGTCCACAAACGCCAGCCAGCCCGCGTTGCAGTGGGTCAGGATATGCACAGGCGGCGCGGACGCTCCGCTCCGCGCCTTTTTCCGTTCGGCGACAGCCTTGATGAGGTTCAGTCCGCGCGCCCCGATTTGTTTGCACCACTCAGCGTCCTGATCCGCGATAGCTTGAGCCGTACGCCGGGCAACGTCCCGTTTTTCCGCCGCAGTGAGATTGCGCGCGCCACGCGCTTCGCAACCGGTCAACCGCGCTAGCATACGGTTCGCCGCCCACGCAAGGTTGCTCGCCGTAGGACGAGTCGCCTTGAGCGCCGCCGCCGCCTGCAAAACGTCCTGTTCAAAAGAATTGTCTCCGGCTTCCAGCGCGGCGAGGTACACGCCGAATGCGGCGGCGGCTCCAATAAGCCCCGCGCCCCGGACGTACATGTCTTTGATCGCTCTCTGTACATCGGCGACAGCGCGCAAATCAAGAATTTCAAACCGGTGGGGTAGAGCCAATTGATTGATGATTTGCACCACGCGCTTATCATCTTCCTTGAGCCAGATTGTCCTGTAATGCCGTCCGTTTATATTCATAGTACCGGATACTTTCTATTTTTCTATCTAAAAAACGACAGATAGAGCCTCTTTCAAAATTTGAAACGACTTTATTACTATATCACATGTTTTTGATTTAAGCAATTCCTGTTTTTATCGTGTGTCGGAGGAATTGAACCGCACGGCGCATAGCGCACATAGCGCGTATTTTCCCAACCTTGCCAAACCTCGCAAAACATGCCATACTCACAATATGAACGCTTGCAAAACCCGCCGTGAAAAAATATATGATTGGATGGCTAAAGAAGATGTCGCTTTGGCCATGTTTGAAGATGTCGAGGGAAGACGCGATCCATCTGTCCGCTGGCTCACCGGTCAGCCGGGCGACGCGCTGTTGTTTTTGTCGGCGGCGGACAGAAAAAGCCTGCTCGTTCCATGGGATGTCAATATGGCGAATGTGTATGCCGACGCTGACGCCATCGCGCCGTACAACGACTTCGGACGCGTGGCTGTGCAAGCGCTTGCAAACGCGGTCAGACATTTTCATATAAAAACAGGCAATCACATTGAGATTCCCGTAGCGACGCCACATCCGCTTTTTTTAAATTATCAGAAGGATATGGGCGCCTATGAATTGATGTGCAGGAGCGGCGGAATCGATGAGGAAGTTCAACGAAGACGCGCTGTTAAAGATGAGGAAGAATTGGGCGTTTACAAAACGCTCGCTTCCATCACCAATGATATAATAGAGCGTTTGGAAAAAAACGTGAAAGACAGGACGCTCAAAACCGAAAGCGATGTCGCGCTTTTCATTGAAGCGGAGGCGAGAAAACAGGGGTGCGAAGGCGCGAGTTTTGAAACCTTGGTTGCGGGACCCTCCCGAAGTTTCGGCATTCACGCCTTTCCCGCGTATACGTCCGCTCCTTTCGCGGGAAAAGGGCTTTCCATCCTTGACTTTGGGCTTAAATATCAAGGATACGCCAGCGACGTTACCATGACCTTTGTTCAGGACGCTTCGCCCGAACAGGAAACGCTCCTTTCCCTGATGAAGCGGGCTTACAATCTGGCGCTCTCTATGGTAAAACCCGGGATTTCCGCCCGCAGCATTGCGATAGCCATTGATGATTTTTACAGTGAGAACGGAAAAGTCCTGCCGCACGGTCTGGGACACGGCGTGGGGCTTGAAATACACGAAGCGCCTTTTCTGAGGAGCAAATCTGAAAACCCGTGGATTTTGCAGAGCGGCATGATCTTCACCATTGAACCGGGGTTGTACGATCCGGCGCTTGGAGGCTGTAGGTTTGAGAACGATGTGCTGGTTGTGGATATAGCTGAATCAGGCGGCGCCGGCGCGGAAGAACTGACAAAAACACGGATTGTGCGCTTGTAGCGCACGCTATGTATTAGCAAGCGATACGCCCTGAAAGGCGGGATTTCCACCCGCGCATTCCAATAAATTTCCCTCGTGATAAACGATGGCGAAATGGGTGTGCCTTCCGTCAAGCAACGTTTGCTTTCCACGGTTCACGTCAAGCGGCAGGAAGCCTGAACTTTTGTACACATCAAAGTTGAGGCGGTACGCAGAGACGATTTTGGCGAATCGCTCGCCATACGCGCCGTTGTCGATTATCAGAAGCTTTCCATCCCCGGTATGCGCGAAGAAATCATCACTTCATCGGCGGCGGTTCCAGACCCGCCGAACAGCGCGGCCGTTTCCCGCAAAGCGCGACAATTCCGCCGATATCCAGCTACTTCACGCTGTCCGTCGTGGTCGCAGTCCCCGGACTCAAAAAGCGCCTCCCGCCTAACCGACAAAAGGCTTTCCGCCTCCTGTATTTGCGGGTACATAGATTCCCGCGCCGCGACAAGACGGGCCTCGCAGCCTATCTCGCGCCACAGGTAACGCTCAATTTTCCGCACAAAAACGAGCGTCCGGCTTTCCGCGCGCCGCCTCGTATACCATTTTCGGCGTGTCCGCCGCGCGGGCGTTCCAGTAGGAAACCATCGCTTCGAGCGCCGCGGTTGTCAAACGCGAAACCCCCGTCAATTCATCGGCAAGAGAGGCGGCGTCATCCCGGCTTTTAGACTGGCGAAGCAATCTCCCGTCCGCGTCAGCTTCAAGATGCGCCTCATCGCCCGAATTCGTCGGACCGGACGCCAGAACCACATTCCCGCGCCGCTCGTTTATAAGAACGCGGAGCCCCGCCGCGTCGTAAATCAGGCCGGACTCAAGCAACAGAAAATCACCTCTCACGAATGGGGCGCAACAGGCGAGCGTCCCATGCCGCCCGTCTCCGCGTAACGCGCGTTGTGGGCGAAGCGCGCCCCTCCTCCATGCCGCCCAAACCAATCGGCGCAACGCCCGGTTCCGACGACGATTTCCTCAACCCCGGCGGCCGTCAATTTTTTGATGGGCCGCTTGACAATCGGAACGCCGCCAATTTCGATAAACCCCTTCGGCATTGAAACCGTTTTTCTTTCAGGCGGGATCCAAGCCCGCCATAACAACCGCCTGCCGTACCATCGGCGCTCCTCCTAAAGACCATAATGCCGGAACATCTCCAAACGCCCTAAAAGCGCCTCTGATTATACGAAATTGGAGGCGGGCTTTCAATAGCGCCTTTCATGCCGACCAACGCTCTTTTCAGCGACCAATAAATCATCGTAATTGTCCAATACAGGATATGCAGGGCGGACGATTCCAGAGGTATTTTCTGAATTGCCCTCGTAATCAACAAGCGCCATTGAAAAGTCAGGAGAATGCAAGAACCGGTTGCAAAACAACACGCTATGCGATGTTTAGAACCAGCTCTCTAATAATTATCAGCATAAGATACGCCGCAGACCGCCGTCTTACTCAATGGAACAGCCTCGCCAGTCATCATAAATGAAAAACGGCGATGATGAAAAGGCGTCTTTATCATTGAACAGAGCGATGAGCGCCAATGCGCCGGGGTACCCGTCCGGCGTAGTACGGCACGTAATAAAATGTCCGTCAACCGCCACCGCATAGGAACTGCCGGCAGGTGAGAAAAACCGTCCCTCACATCCTACAGCGGCGCGAAAATATCCCTCAGAATCAATGAGCGGATTTCCGTCCGTTCCCGGACTGTACCATTGCTCGGCTTTGCTATATGCCGCCAGATCGAACGCGCCGTCTCGCCAGAAACTGTCCGTGTCTTGCTCAAACGGTACAGTCCACCCCCAGCCGCTTTGGTACTCATCCAAAGCGGAATGAGTCGTCACCGCCCGTCCGTGAAGGATTGATTTTTCAGTCAATGGTTCCAATGTTTGCAAAATGGCGAGCGCGCCGTTACATTCACCCATGATGGGTTTGCCAAGCCGGTGGAACGCCAGAATCAGGCTGTGCAACCCCCGATCAAACATAAAGCCCGGAATAGCTCCAGAACCGCCCGCAATGCATAGAGCGGAATAGTCCCGCGCTATATGCAACGAATCCTCCAACACCTTGGCGTATGCCGCAAATTGCTGTTTGTCTTTAAGATAGTCCCCCACCTGAGGCGGTCTCGCCAGCGTATGCAGACTTACGATGTTCTCTTTTTTCAGTATGGCATGTTCCGCGCATTCCGGGTTCAGAAACCGGAACGCCAACTCTTGCTCGGCGCTTGACACTACCGGCGCGCGCCATGATCCGTCAACAAAATCAGGATTCATGCTGACGCTCAGAAAATGCGGCGGAGAACCGTCTTCAGTGGCGATCTTCACCTGACACCCTGCTTTGAGCAGGGTTCCGGCAACCAGCGTCAATTCGGACGCCCATACGCCGAATGTGGACGCCAAAAGCAACACTGGTTTTTGCATCCCCGCATCACCAAGTTTGACATCCCCACCAGTGATCCGCTTGACTTCCGCAACGACATCAAGACTGCCGTCCACCAATTTCGCGGCGGCGTCGGCGACAGGACGTTTTCCAGTCCAATTTCGTTCCGCCTCTTTGAAGCGTTTTTCCCAGAACGCGCATATATCTTTACCGACGCATTTCAGTACATCCGCTTCGTCTGTATGCATCTTTCCTCTGTTTTCCATAAAAACCTCCTTATCCACAAGAATTCACGGAAACAATGTTTCCGGTATTTTTTAACACTACAGCTTTTTCAAAATGGTAAATTTTGAAAAAGCCTCGCTTATCTCCGTTTCAACCCCATAAGCTATGCTCCTAGTCGCGGGCTTGACGCGAAAGCGTGGACATTCCCTCAACCTTCTTGGCGCCATTGCAAAACTACAAATCCCGCAAACGGGATCACCGCATTGATGTCGCCATTGGCGCACCGCAACATTGTTCCGGCGTTTCCGATCCCAGAGCCACCGTATCGCGCATCGTCACTATTGAATATCTCCTGCCATAAACCGGATTTTAGGCAATCACCATGCACAACATACCCTTCGCCATAGGGATGATCGGCAAGACTTGCGATGATCAAAAAAGCTTCATGTTCATCCCAACGGCGGAACGCGATGACACGGTTTTCGTTATGCACATGCACAATCTCAATCAAGCGACTCCGAAGCCCCGTATGGGCGCTCCGCAATGCGTTGACATCCGAGTAAAACCGGTATAAAAACCGCCCTTCACCGTCATCTCCCGCCATACCTTTAATATCTTCCCTATTTTGCAACACAGCATTGTACTTAAACCGTTTTTGCGCCCCCGCTTCCTCTCCGAAAAGAAACATCGGTATACCTGCGGAAAGCGCGGTTATCCCCCACGCGAAGCGGCAACGGGCCTCGGCGTATTTACGGGTGTCCCCTACCAGAGGCGCGGCGTTTGACGCGACAACAATGCCCCGCGCCGAGGTGTACTGTTTTCCCTCGTCTCCGCTCCAGTCAGGATCGGAAAACGGTCCAGAGCTATTGCCCGCTTCGTCATGGGATTCGCTATAAACAACTTTTTGGCAGGCGGATTCGGCAAGCAGGGCGGCGAAACGATCCATTGGCAACGAGCTTCCCGGCGATATTGCGGCGCGGTATATAAGCTTCGCCGCATCCCCCTGATCCGTGTCGCCCATAAGGTTGTGGTAGAACGCGGAATACCAGCGGGCGTCAAATCCCATGCCGCCTTCTTCCACAGGCTTGACCACATCATCCCAGTCCGAGTGATCCTCAGCCATGAGAAAGACGCCGGGTTTAAACATCCGCAACGTGCGCCCTAATTCCCTCAGAAATTTCGCTCCGAACATATTCGCCGTTCCCACAGATCTTCCATCCGCGTGCAACACGTTATAACCGTGAATTGAGGTGGTTTGATCCATACGGAAGCCATCAATATGGAATTCCCGCACAAGCGCGACCGCGCTGCTGATGAACATCTTGCGCACCATTTCTTCATGAAAGCGGGGCGCCCAGCCTGTGGACATGTTGTCGATATAGCCGCCTTCAGGAACGGAGTAATCCCATGGTTTGCCCTCGTACCAGTAGTATCCGTTGTGATCCGGACGATTGGAATCATAATTGTACTCCGCCCGCTCCCCGTCATGGGTGTAGTGGTTGTACACCACGTCCATGATCACCGCTATACCCCGTCTGTGACATTCTTTGATGAAAAACTTGAACTGATCCCGTCCGCCCCCACTGTATTCAATGGCAAAATAGTGCGATGTTGAGTATCCCCAATTTTCCATGCTGCCATCGCCAAATTCGGACAAGGGCAACAATTCAACCGCGTTGACATGCATTGATCCTATATGATCCAGCAAGGCTATAGCGTCTTTCAGCGTACCCGGTCCTGCATGATCAAAACCAAGGGCGCCAAGATGGAGTTCATAGACAATAAGATCGCCGCTGTTTTGAGGAAGTTTTTTGTCAGTAAACTCATCTTTCCAGAATTCCGCCTCGTCTATAAATTCCTTTTCGGGCCATACGTCTTCTTCAAAGCGTTTGGCAACCTTTTCAGGATCGACTGTTACCGAGCAACTTCCCAAACCGCTTAAATCCTTCACACGCCCTTCGTAATGATTGCCGTGGGGGTTAGAGGCTCCAAACCCGATTTGGCAACGGGAATAGAGATCGGTGCGGTAGGCGATAAACCCGTCTTCCTGCGTTATCCTGAACATATACGGGCGATGATTCAACACATCAAGCGAAAAAGCCTCCAGCGCCGGACAAGAGGCGGACATCTCCGTCTCCCAAATTCCATCTTCAACGCGAACCATTGAAATAAGGGGCAACTCCGGATGCGTCCCGGTCCCGTCATCGGCTATATACCCACCCGCTATGAGGCTTTTGGGCAAGGAGACATTCGGCGCCACGGGTTTTTTACTGGCGTCCGCGCTGTTCCAAATTGCGCCGAACACCAGATCGACAGCGCGGGCGTGAGGCGCCCACACAGCGAAACGAACGCCCCATGAATCATCTTTCCGCTTGATCTTATTGGCGCCAAGCCGCCGGCAATGGGTGAGATAGTAACGATATTCGCTGTCAAGTCCGTTGAACCGGAATTGGCGGAACCGTTCATGAGAAACAGGATCATTTGTTTCGGTGGCGATTGCCCACGTTTCCCGCCCGTCACGCTGACGGAATGTGACGCCCCAGTAACAATCCTTGCCCCGCGCCGCATCATCCAACTCAACTGTGGCCCGGAAACAGACGCCGCCGTCTTCCCACGGCTCCCGCACCATCGGCGCAATCGACCATGAATCCGTTTTTTCCTGCCACGCCCCGGACTTGTCCCAACTGCCCTCCAGCGCCGCCTCTACATCTTCAAAGGCTGGCCCAAACACGCCCGGAATGTACAAAAACGTTACATGCGCCATATAGTCTAATCTCCGTGTACGCACGGACGCTTGCGATTGACAATGGCGCCGGCAATGGCTTCTATGAACGGCAACGCCTCATGTTTGCTGAAACCGGTTATCAAATCCTCGTCAACTACGACTTTCGCCGGCTCCTTGCCCCCGTTGTCCGCGTCTTTCACCACAACTTCAGCCCCGCAATTCAGGATGTCAGCCATAACCACCGTATGACACGTCACTTTTCTGCCTTTCAGCAACTCTGGGTACGGCGTCAGTATCCACAAGCCATGACAGAGCGCCCCTTTCACGATATCCCGCCGTTTCATCGCCTCGGCGAAAAAACGAGCGACCGGCGCGGAACGAACCAGTTCGCGGGGATCTGTAAAAGCGGTATTTTCCGACCACCGGAGCCGGACGCTTACATAGTTCGCCGACATAATCACGGCGGCGTAATCATCAAGCGTGACGGCGGAAATGTCTTTTTCCACCGTCAGCTTTTCAGGCGACTGCCACGGCTCCTGATCAGAAGGGTCCACATCGCTATAAAAAATCGTCGAATTCGGCTTGTAGTCCCCATACCATATCCGCGAAACAAAGTCCACCTGCGCCCCATACAGCCCAAAACCAGTCTGGTATGCCTGCATTTCTTCCGGTATAAACTTGCTTTCCGCTATTACGGCTATTTTCTTGCCTTCAAGTATTTTCTTCATTATTACCCCACGGTACCGTAAGACATCTCTACTGTGCCTTCCCGTTCTTTTCGTATCCGCAACTCTTCGGAGGCTGTTTCCCGTCTGATCGGCATAAATTCCACTTCAATTTTGGCACCCGGCTTGATATTCTCAATATCGATCTGGAACCGGGAGGAATCACGGATATTCTGCGGCATGCCGTTGAATTTGACGCCGATAATTTTGAGGTCTTCGGGATGGAAGAAATCCGGCAGCACATTGAATGTTTTAATCCCCTCGCAATTTCTCGGACGGAAGGACAGGCAGAAGCTCTCGTCCTGCCCCTCCATCTTGGCGACATAGGCGCGGATATAGAGGTGCGCCAGATAATTCAGTTCGAATGAATGGTATCCGGCTATGGCGTGGCCGCCCTGAATCCCATATCCATCCTGCACAACAGGAGCGCCGCTTTCCGTGGTGCGGAAATAGATTTTTCGGTTTTCCTGATCAATGAAAAATACGTTCCAGAACATCGTACAATACCGGGCAAGCTCAAGGAAGCGTTTGCCGTTTTCTTTCGGCAGATGCTCGTCAGGGATGCCGGACATGATATAGTACGCCAGAATCGCCTGTTCCTGCTGCCAGAAATCTTTCGTGGTTTCCCACGCAAACTCAGTCGGCATGCCATTGGCGGGATTCCGCTCCAACGCATCGTAAATTCCGCCGCGGATGAGATCCACGCCAACCTCTTCCATATTCTTGCCCAACTTCTGCGCGGTATCATAACAGCGTTTGGAAACACTCTGATATTTTTTCTGCTGGGCGCCATCTCCCTCATGCCGCGCCTGCTCGGCCAGATACGCATAGTAATGTCCGCACCGCGTCAAGTTCCATGATATTTTCAAGTTATGCCCCACAATGCCGCGGTTTTGCTGCCATCCCCACTCATGATCCACGGACCAGTCCGCGTGGAACCGCTCGTTCACAAATTTGCTGTCATCTTCAGGCGGAAAATGCGTGAGGATGTTCTCAACACACTCATCCAATATCTTACGGCACAGTTTTAAAAGTTGCTTCCATGAGTCGATTTCACCGGCAACCGGCAGAGGATCAATAGCCAACAGAAGGTTGATCAAATACGCTGGAATGTGATCTCCTATAGAATTCCAATTCTTCCTCATCTGGTTCTGCCCCAAACTCGGCGAGTCAGGCCTCATAGTCACCGGATCGATATGTGAAAAATAACCGCCCGCTCCGGTAAAACACGGATCGCTTTCCCGCTTCTCGTCGTGGAAGAATTTCTCAAACGCATTGATGGAACGTGTAATATAGAACAAAACAGTGGTATCTTGCGTTATCCGGTAGTATTGGGTAAGCCCCGCAAGCGCATATATCTGCTCGTACAAAGCGTATGTGCCAAAATCATCGCCGTTTTGCGAACTGATGATGTCCTTCATGCTTTTTCCATCATGTTTGCGTCCAAATTTCCAGAAACAATACATGTGATCGTGGGTCAGCGTCGAAAATGCGTTGATAAGGTATTTGGCGCAAGCCGAAGCCGCGGAAAAAGCGCGGTTGTTGCCTGTCAAGAGGTAAGAGGAGGACAGCCCGTATAAGAAGCGAGACATGGTCGCGCATTCCTGAGTGTCGTTCGCCGTCCTGCCGCCCAAAAAGTCCAAATTGGTTCGGTAGAAAGAAGAGAAATCATTCTCTGTCAATTCGCGCTTGCTGTCAAACAACACATCCATCCATTGTTCAAACAAGACGCCGATTTGTTGCAGCCACCAATGGGTGTCTTCCCATCCATACCGCCCGGGTTCCGAATGCATGAGCGTCACCGCACGGGCGGAGAGCGAAAAATCGTCTCCGTTTTGACTGCTCACCCCTCGAATCGACACCATACTGTTGGGGCGTATGTATTTAAGAAGCTGCCGCTTGGCGTCCCACATAGCTTTGTCAGTAACATCCTCCCGCTTGCCCAGCGCCTTTTCCACATCCGCGCCGTCAGGTTCAGGCACACGGTCGCGCGCCTCATCGCCTACATTGCGCAACACCTGGTACCATGTTGACCGCGCAATGTCAACCCGTATCGTATCCCCGGACAAAAGGGACAGCGTCATAAACCCTTGAGCGGGATCAACCGACCGCACGATTCCGGCGACCGTCATGCCGCCATAGTTTTTCTTTAATCTAAAAGCGCTCACTTTCATCTCCTTAATAAAAAACTAACTAAAACCAACGCCCGCGCTTCTTGCGCCCGATTCAATCGGACTGCGCGGAGTCGGCGTTGAATTAAGCGTTAGAGGCTCTTTCAAAACTTCAGTTTTGAAAGAACATTTTATATTTACCGAAAGAAGCGGTTGCTTATCCGCTTTTTCCAGAGCCAATTTTGAAACTAACTCATTATATCATATATTTTATTTGCTTGCTTTTGGTTTGTCAATGACTATTGAAAGAAATTTTACAATAATCCTTCAGGATTGTCGGCGCCCACTCTGCGGCTTTGTGTCAGAGGCGGACGCGAGGCGCACGAGACAAAACAATGGACACTTGGTTTATTCGCAGTGAGGTCTACTACCTCCTGTCATACCGCAAAGGCTAACTTGATCCGCAAATTTTTCTTGTTTCGGTTATAGTCTCTACTATTTTTTCCATCACCTCATCTCCTCTACCCTTCACGCAGAATCCATTAAAAATAGCTTTAAACTTTTCTATATATTGACTAGGAATATATTTTACGTGCTTTTTCCAACAAAATCCAGAATATGTAGACAACGCGCCTCTCTCTCACTAATACCTCTCCATTTAACCACGGTAAAATAGTTATCAGTTTTACCCAAACCACTATCCGTTATTTTAATACTCATAAACCTCCTGCAAAGCAGGAGGTTTATGAGTAATCCCAAAATTGTCAAACCCTGTGAGTCCCCCGGCAAAGCAGAGAGTTTACTGTTTTAGGGCTTGTCCCTAAAACAGTAAACGCCTTACGGAAGGCGATGAAGGCGCGCGCAGGCATAAGCAAGACAAGGCGCGAACTCTCCAATCTCTGAAAGCGAGCCGGTATTTTGCGAAAACGATTCATCCGCGAGCGAGCGGATTCCACTATCCGTCGGCGCGCCGCTTTCCCATTCTTTCCTGCCCGCGGCTCTTGATATGAGGGATGAACCCGCATAAAACAACAAGCTCTAGGTCCGGCCCCTCGCTATAGCCTTTGTCAAGGCGCAAACGCCGAGGAGTTTCAACACTGTCAATCCGTTCAATCTGAAAAGAATCCGGCGCCGTCCACCAGAAGACGCCGTTTGCCCCCGTTTTTCCCTCCGCCGATTCCCGCGCCAAAGGCGCTTCGTCCATGCAACCGTCCGCACAAAGCCGCGCCCAGTCGACACGCATGGCTTCATCATAGGTTTCCAGTCCGGCGATCCACAGGGTCTGAAAGAATCCTTGTCCGCGCCGGAAGCGAAAACACCAGCGCGGACGGAGATCGCCGCTCATATACTTCGGGCGGCGCCTTCCATTGGATTCCGGCGCACAGGACATAGAAAATCGCCTCAAGGACTCTGCGGGGTTCCATGGCAGGGCGGCATCCTCCCGGTTTCCGGCGGCATTCCCTGGCGGTCGCGCCCTCTTTTTGGCATTAACGGCCTTGAGGCTTCCCAAAACGCATCGGCTATTTCCCATGAACGCTCTTGTCCCCCCCAGTTTCATATCGGAATCCAGGGGAAATCTATTTAGAGATAAGCCCTTAGTCATTTTCAGCTAGGAGATAATGTCGCTTAAGAACATCCCGCAACAGAGCCGTGAAGGTATTCTGTAGGCGCAACATTATTTACGTGGTTCGGCGAACCTTTGGTTTGACTGTTTTGTATTTGCATCGCTGATTCCAATCATCCTAAATGGTCGCTCTTTAGGACGCAGTATTAGACCCCACTGCCGATAAAATCCCGGTATAGGGCAACCATGATCATACAAAAAACGAGAGCCGAAAGAGACGCAAGCAAGATAAGCCGCCTGACATGTAATTTATATAATAAAAAATACAAAGGTATTTACTTGACGCAGGGTAGGTCATTCTGTAATAATCTATAAAAAATAATAATTCTCTGCCATTTGATTTACGCCAATTAAACCTGAAGGTGTAATCGTCAAAATAATATCCAAGATGTGTCCTTTTGAACAAGACTTTTATATCTGCCAGCCGTCGGTTGCAAATACACTCACCCGCCCAATCGTGATTTCTATAAATCCATCTTTTCCTTCACCTATCCGGCTGCAACCCCAAAGCGCTTGTCCCGTTTTTCTGTGACGCAATATACCAAATGGCCGCAACACCATATATACAATGGTTTGCACGCATACTGAAAGAACGTTCCAAATAAAATAGATTCTTGATGTCCGCATTGCGCACATTCATAAAAATTGTCTTTCACCGCCGCACAGGGGCAAGTGAATGTCCCTGCCTGGTATCGCACTTTGATTATATATGCCCTGCATTGGCTCTCTGCCTGGAATCACACATAAAGATTGTCAAAAAACCTTTCCTGTGCCAAGCAAATATCTATATAAATACAACACAATGGGCGATACAAGAATCGAACTTGTGACCTTCGGCGTGTCATACCGACGCTCTAACCAACTGAGCTAACCGCCCTTATGAAAAAGATACTATTGCATATTTGATTAAATGTCAACCCATCAGGGCTGACATTTAATCAGGAACGCTCGCGGATGACAACATTAATCTCAATCTTTCCTTTTGTTCCATCCGAACCTAATTCCATAGGAACGATCAACGCTTCAACATCAAGGTTGTTTGAGATTTCCATGTTTTCACCGGTAAAGAGCGCGGGCGGAGTAAGATCAAACTTGAATCCTAAATCATGAAGCTTGGTGACAGCCTGCGCAGTAATCATATTTGCAAGCTCGGTAATAGTGGCTTTAACCATATCATCAATACCAATAAACTCCTCGCCATTCATACTGCTCGCGACAAACAAAGCCGTCTTTTTTGACATGTCAAAAAGCACACGTCCTTCAACATCGCCTGCCAAGCCTACCAACGCCGCAACACCCATAATGGACATATTCGATGATTTTAAGTACAGATCGCCGCGCTTAACATCTATAACCTCTTCTTCCATCAAATTGAGAACATCTTTAAGAACGCTAAAGGCTGCTTCGACAAAAGGGTTAATATATTCAACTCTCATACAAACTCCTATTTACAAACGGCGACGCCGCTTACATTTATCAAACATTAACGCGACGCGCTAATAAAGATTCCTCCATCTTGCTCTCTATCCGTTATACATGAACACGGACAGAGGAAATTCACCAATGGGACGCCAATTAGTATCGGCTATAACCTCATTTTTACCTACTATGACCACTCCGGTCTTTTTGAGTTTTTCACCGAAAGATACAATTTGCTTGCCTTGCTCCGTTACAGGCAGGTATGACAAAAGATCCCGCATCAATATAATATCCAAATCCGGCAACTGCGCCTCGTGTAAAATATCATGGTACTCAAACACAATTGAATCTTTGATCTCCGGCTTGAAAACATACCCGTTCTTTCCATTTAACATAAAGCCGCGGCAATATTCCGGCGTTTCGTTCAAGTCAAAACTCATATTGGGAGCGGTTGATATCGCTAAAATATCGTTGTCACTCGCCCAAATCTTGATATGCGCATCAGGATACCGGGCTTTAAGCAAGCACGCGAATGAATACGTTTCATGCCCTTTGCCGCAACCGGGATTCCACACTTGGATATTGTTCGACGGCATATCGGGCAACAATTTTTTAACCATGCCAGCGTATTCATCATCCCAAAACACCCCTGTATGGGGAGATGGAAAGTCTCCCAGAAATTCCTCCGCATCGGAACTGTTTCGAAGTTGGACATCCGTTTCCCGATGGGTTGCGCTCCAATCAATGAATCGCTTATGCACCCATGCGTCATTTATACCACTTGCGTAAAAATGTTTCAAGGCCGCAAGACTTTCTTTAATAAAACCAAGCGCGGTGTCCGCCGCCGCCACTTTTTGTTCAGGCGTCTGCGTTGAAGTGGAAGGCACAAAGTTCTCGGTCGTGTTTTCCTGCGCGGACATCCGCCCCTTTTGCTTGTCATCTTCATGCTGACTGAAAATGCGGATGACATCAAGAATAACATAGAGGCTCCCGCCTTTTTCCACAACGCCGCTGATATATTTGATGTTAATATCCCCGAATATGGGATGAGGCGGCTGCACAGAAGATGAATTGATGCCGATCACCCTATCGATCTTGTCAACAACCGTCCCATACACCCTGTCTTCAATGCGAAGGATGAGCATGTTTTCAAGCCCATCCCCCTTCTTATCCTGCGGCAAGTGGAAGAACGAACGCAAATCTATAATCGGAATAATATCACCCCGAAGATTGTACACGCCTTTCACAAAGGAAGCCGCGTTCGGCACATAGGTAAATTTATCAGCCTTTGCGATTTCCTTGACATTCATAATATCAACGCCGTAATCTTTTCCGCCAAGGGAAAAGGTTATGATCTTAAAATCTTCTGTCTCAGCCCGCTCTTTCTGAATTTGCAGGTTGGCGTTTACTTCCGCTAAATTTTTGATTTCTGCTGTCATAACACCCTCTTTTCCTTACCTCATTGACGCTTCGCGTATCTGCCGCTGTTCCAATTCCTTGCGCAATCCCAGTTCCAGAAGCTGGCTGACATCAATGATGAGCGAAACGGAACCGTCTCCCAAAATGGATGCGCCGGCAATACCGGGCGAATTGGTAAATTGATCACGCAAGGGCTTGATAACCACGTCTTCCTCACCGATGAGGCTGTCAACCATAAAGCCCATTTTCTTTTCTGCGGTGCCAACAATGACGATGAAGTTGTACTCCTGTTTTTCCTCGGTTCTAATGCCGAAGAGCCGGTTCAAACGGAGCAATGACACCACATCGTTACGGATATTGAACACTTCGTAATTGTCGATCATCTTGACGTCTTCCGGTTTTATACGCAGGCTTTCGATAACGCTGGCAATGGGAATGGAATAGATTTCCGTGCCGACGCGCACCAACAGCCCCTGAATAATAGCCAACGTAAGCGGCAGTTTGATGATGAACTTGGTGCCCTTGCCGCGTTCGGAACTGACCGTTACGCTGCCGTTGAGTTTTTCAATGGAGCGGCGCACCACGTCAAGACCTACGCCGCGCCCCGATATGGAGGTAATGGATTTCGCGGTAGAGAACCCGGGTTCAAAGATCAGATTGAAGGCTTCCACATCGGTCAGCATCTTGTTCGGATTGATAAGCCCTCTTTCAATGGCTTTCGCCTTGACCCCCTCAACATCAATGCCTTTTCCATCATCGGCAATCTCAATGACAATCATGTTGCCTTCGTTGGTCGCTTTGAGAAGCACCATGCCTTCTTCAGGTTTGCCCGCCGCCTTGCGTTCCGCAGGCGCTTCAACGCCGTGATCTATGGAATTGCGCACCGAGTGCATGATCGGGTCAAGGAGGTCTTCAACGACGGACTTGTCAAGCTCGGTCTCTTCCCCCTCAATGACCAAGTTTATTTTTTTGTTGAGGGATTTGGAAAGGTCGCGTACAAGACGCGGGAACCGGCTGAATATCTGGCTGATGGGAACCATGCGGATGCGCATGACGCCTTCCTGCAATTCGCCGGTGATGCGTCCAAGGTTTTGAGATGTCGAGCGAAATTTAGCGATGTTGGTCTTGACCGAGGTTTCAAAGCTGTCAAACAAGGTGAAGGTGTCGCCGTATTCTTCGTTGATTTCTTTGCGGAGATCTTTAACGGTTTTTCCACCTTCTTGTATGCCTTCAAGATAGCTAGGCAGTTTATCGAAGAGTCCCTTGATCTTGTCGCGGTACGCGCTTTCCAAAGCATGCAGTTCCGTGAGGAGATCGTTGAATTGATTGTTGATCTGATTGAACGTCGCCTTGGTGATGACCGTTTCGGAAACGAGGTTGAGCAGATCGTCAATACGCTTGGAGTCCACGCGGAGTATGGAACCCGCTTCTTTGCCGGCTTTCTTCGCATCCGCAGACGCGGCGGATGATTGAGCGGACGCCGCAGGAACGGCGTCCCCTTCGTGCGGATGAGGCGTCGCAACCGGCGACGATGCGGACGCCGCGGGTTTGGATTTTAGCGCCTCCGCTACGAATTGAGGCGCGAAATCCGCCTTGTCCGTAGGCGCAAGTTCGTTTATATCGATGACTGTGGCATTGAGGCTTACGTCGGGAAGGAGGACGATACGTTTCAACTCTTCAGGGTTTTTATCGGTTGAGACATAGTAATCAACAACCTGAAAGAAATTGTCTTCATATAGCGCCTCAAAATCGGGAACGGTTTTAAGAATGGTTCCATAATTTTTGATCACCACATATATCTGAATGCCGCCTACAGTGTTCATCAAGTTCTTTTCGTCAAATGTAACGGACACACGAAAAATCGGAAGATTTCCGTCCGAAGATCCTTTGATTTCATTAAGCTCATCTTCTGTAAGAGTGGAGGGTTTCAATCCCACAGCCGCAGGAACCGCCGCCGGTACAGGAGGGGCGACAGCGCGAGCCGGAACGGGCGCCGCGACTGGCTTCGGCGCAACTCCTCCTTTTTTACTGTTGGGTATCAGAGACTCAAGCTTTCCTTCTATAACCGAAGTGTTCTCCTGGTATACGGAACCATTCATCCGTTGTTCGAGCATCGCTTTGATGACATCAATAGCCGTGAGGAGCGTATCGACAACTTCTTCCTTGACCTGAAGCTGATCTGACCGGATGGCGTCCAGCACATCCTCAACCATGTGGGTAAAATGCGAAAGCTCCATAAACTCAACGGTTGCGGAGCCGCCCTTCAAAGTATGAGCGGCACGGAAAATTTCATCAACCGCATCTTTATTGGCGCCTTCGTTTTCGATGATTAGAATGTTCTGTTCTAATGTATCGACCTGCATTTGGGCTTCGCTAAAGAAGTCTTTGAGAAGCTCTTCATTATTAGGGTCAAGATAATCACTCATACCACTATTCTTATATAGAATTCAAAGAAGGTCAAGAGGGGAAATAGGAATTTTCATTGATTAAATAAAATTTCTCCTTCCGGCATCTTGACGGATGAAAAAACCAGGCGTATCTTTTGATTTGGTTCAAGCTCTGATCGTATGAGCGCCTGCGTTTCTACGCCTAAATCCGGGATTAAGACGACCGATTTGTCGCCTTTTTTCTCCACCATCACCCCTTCCCAGACCGACTTCTTTTTATCAGAAAGATACGCCGCAGTCCAATGGGCGCGGGAAGCTCGTTCCGCATGAACCGTAGCAAGCGCGGCCGCCTCTGACGCCGCAAGCCTGATCAGCACATCTTCTTCGGAGAGCGGCTTCTCTCCACGCAAAAACAGACGGATTTGCTGGTGCGCCAAAAGATCGGTGTAGCGCCGCAAAGGACTGGTAACCTGCGTATACACGGCAAGCCCAAGCCCGAAATGATCAGCGGGCTTTGTGGAAAGAACGCGGGGGCGCATACAACGGCGGAGTTGGTAGGAGCCGGCAAGCCCGGGCAACGGATTTTTCGGAAGATCGCTCATGTCTTGACTCACAAAAGGAAAAGGAATTTTGCGTTGCAGAGCCCATCGCGCCGCAGATTCGCCCGCGATCAGCATACATTCCTGCACCATAGACGCCGCGCGCGAAAATTTGACCGGTTCTATGGAGATTTTTTTTTCGCAAACCGAAATGTGCGCCTCCGGAAGGTCTATGAAAACCGCGCCGGACTGTTGTCTTCGCTTGCAGTTGGCTTCCGCAAAGGCAAATAACGGCGCACACTCAGGCGACGCGGACTTCTCATCGGCTTCTTCGTAGGTCAGACGGGCGACTTTCACCCATGAAGGAAAAATTTCGGTCTCCGCAACAGAATAATCGCTGTTCAGCGTCATTTTGAAGGTGAGCGCAGGCGAAATTTCAGGCGCGGATGCGGTTGCGCAGGCGTCCGCGCAGACACCATGGCAATAACCCAGGGCAAAGAGAGAAACGCCTTCCTCGCAGATCATGCGGCTTGCGCCTTCCGGGAGGTATAGGGTGGCGCCCCGGGCGCGCGCTTCCTTGTCCGCAGGACTGTCCGGTATGATTGACGCGGCGGGATCCGCAATATGTACAAAAAGGACATTTCCCTCTATGGCTATGGCGTCGTCCGGATCCGCTGACCACGCGTTGTCGATGGCGAAACTTGAGAGGCGAGTGAGATCAACACGCTCTTCGTCAGGAGGCGGAGAAACCGGCGTTTTTGCGGAGGCGAGAGAGCAGCCATGCCGCTGGGGATGCGGATTTACGAACACGGTCCACGCCCCTGAATCAAGGAGGAGTTTATGGGCTTCCTCCGGCGTTTCCGGCTTGCCCATATCTTTCAAGGTGCGGCTCTTGTTGGTTTGCCCATAGGCGAGGGCTTCAACATCTTGCAGGAATTTCTTGTCATCAGGGAATACGAGAGTTTTCGTTCTGAAACGCTCAAGAAACGCATCCCGTTCAATCTGCCCCTTTTGTTTTTCGCCGCGCTTTTTTTCTTCCGACTCAACTTCATCAGGCGCCCGCGTTTTGATCTCCGCCGCATTTCCTGAGAAGTAAACGCCGCCCAGCAGTTCGGTGTACAGGGCGAAGGCGGTTTTAGCCGTATATTCGCCATATATGAGTTCCGCCAATTCATTGAACGCGGTTTTTTCTCCTTCCAGAAGCTCCCACGCGCCGCGAACATCGCCCTTGGGCAATTCGGCGAGATCGGACAACGCGCAGGGACCTGGATGGATGAGTTCTACGTCTTTTTCGCGCACTTTGAGTTTTTCCCCGCCTGCAATGGATATGCTTATTTTTTCAGCGATTTCCGTCGCTATAGCGGGTTTGTTCTTGTAGATGACGAGGCTTTTTTCTTTTATGGACATCGGAATCATGCGCAGACGTTTTCCTTGTTGGTTAATCCGATAGAACAACCGGATTCACCGCCGGTATTCTGCCGGTTTGAAATACAGCTCGAAGATTTTGCATTGCCATTCAGATAGCGCGACCATTTTCGTCCACGCCGCCTCGTCCGTTGCACAGGACTGCGTTGCGGCGTTGGACGCTTACTTTACGCGCTTTTTCTCCATCTTCTTGAACGCCTCGGCAAACGGATTGTACATGGAGCCGTCGTCATTCGGATCGAAGCGGGGAGAGCGCGGCTGCCCGGATTTTGCGGATGCTCCGGCGCCGTCCATTTTTTTCACCACAACGACCCGCTTCTTGCCGCCCACGGCATCGCCGCCCACAACGGCGCCATTTGCGGAAACGGCGGCTTTCTCAAGCTCGCGCTTCGGCGCGGCGCGTCCCTGATCGGATTGCGCGTTGCGGCGGGAAAGGCTGATGCGCCGCCTGTCCGCGTCCAATTCGATGATGCGGAACTCGTACACCTCGCCGACTTTCACCGCGTCCATCGGATCATGGACAAAATGGTCGCTCAATTCGGAAATGTGGACGAGCGCGGTTTCTTTCACGCCGACATCGACGAACGCCCCGAAATCAACCACATTTTTGATTTTGCCGGTGACCATCATGCCTTCGCTAAGATCTTCAAACGCAACCACTCCCTTGCGCATGATGGGTTTGGGGTACTCTTCACGTGGATCGCGTCCGGGTTTTTTAAGTTCATCAACAATGTCATTGATGGTGGCGTCTCCAACGCCGAATTTTTCTTTCAATGACTTCACTGTTTCCGAACCGACGCCGCCGGTTGTGGTAATAGTTTCCCGAATGGCGCGGGCAATGGCGTAGTTTTCAGGGTGAACCCACGTATTGTCAAGCGGATCCACGCTCTCCGGTATTTTGAGAAAGCCGGCGCATTGCTCAAATGTTTTCGGACCCATGCCCTGAATGCCGTTCAGTTCGTCGCGGCTTGAAATTTTGCCTTTTTCATCGCGGTATTTCACGATTTTCTTGGCAAGACCTGAGTTTATGCCGGACACGTACTTGAGGAGAGAGACGCTTGCGGTGTTTAGGTTGACGCCTACGTTGTTCACCACGCTGGAAACCACTTCGTCAAGGGTGTCCGAGAGCTTTTTCTGGTTGACATCGTGCTGGTACAGCCCGACTCCAATAGATTTCGGGTCGATCTTCACGAGTTCGGCGAGCGGGTCCTGCAAGCGCCTGCCTATGGAAACGGCGCCCCTGATGGTCAGATCAAGGTCCGGAAATTCTTCGCGGGCAATATCGCTCGCCGAGTATACGGAAGCGCCGTCCTCATCGACCACCGTGTACAGTACGTCAAGGTTATTTTCGGAAATAACCTGCGCGACCAGTTCCTGCGCCTCTTTAGAGCCAGTTCCGCCTCCCACCGCTACAAGCTGAATATGGTAATCCTTCAGATTTTTCAGGATCAACTCCTTCGCCCTATCGGTCTGGTTGTTCATAAACGTAAAGTAGTGGAGGAATTTGCCCGTATCGTCAAGACATGCGCATTTAGTGCCGGTACGAATGCCCGGATCAACGCCCAGCACGCGGGCGCCTTTGATGGGCTGCTGCATGAGCAGGTTTTTGAGGTTCGCGCTAAACACGGAAATGCCATGCCCGTCGGCGGCGTCCCCCTGATCGCCCCGAATTTCCCGAATCACGGCTGGAGACAGGAGCCGTTTAAGCCCGTCCTCTACGGACGTTTTATGGTACTCGTTGTGAATGGCGTACTTTTTTTGCACCATTTCAACTGCGGCGTTCTCGTCAACATCAATTTGCGTTTCAAGCGCCTTTTCCCGTTCCCCCCGGTTTATCGCCAGAATCCGGTGGGGCTTTATCCGGGAAAGTCTCTCGGTGTAATCCCAGTACATCTGATAGGTGGACGTTTTTTTCACTTCCTCGTCTCCTACGCCTTTCACGGAGATCACGCCGTCCTGGCTATAGAATTCCTTGACTAAAGCGCGATTTTCCGGGTTTTGAGACACCCGTTCCGCGATAATGTCCATAGCGCCCTGCAAGGCGTCGTCAACGGACGCCACGCTGAGTTCGGGATGTTCGGCGTCTTCCCGCACAAATTCCGCAGCCATGGCGACAAGCGGCTCCCTCTCAAGCTCAAGCGTCGCGTCCGCAAGGGGTTCAAGCCCCTTCTCAACAGCCGCCATACCGCGGGTCTTTTTTTTCTTCTTATAAGGCGCGTATATGTCTTCCAATTCCGCAAGCGTCGCGGCTTTGACGATGTTGCCGTAAAGGGATTCGGTGAGTTTTCCCTGTTCAAAAATGAGCCTGACGATCTCAATGCGCCGCTCTTCAAGGTTTTTGCCCGAATGATACCCATGCTCTATGTCCCGCACCTGCACCTCGTCAAGAGCGCCGTGCTTTTCTTTGCGGTAACGGGCGATAAACGGTACGGTCGCCCCTTCGTTCAAAAGCTCTACAACGGCTATAACCTGCCCCTGATTTATCGTCAGGGATGCGGCTATGCGCCTCGTCAGCGCGTTTTCATCAATTTTTAGATTGGCAATAAATTCTTGATCTATCTCCATACAAACCTCAATATGAAAGTTGGGAAAATCATAGCGGTTTTTGACGATTTAGGCAAGGGGCGGAAGCAAAAAGAATGAGAGACGCTTGCTTGGGGAAGAGGCGGGGCATGGCGCGACAGCGAATACGAGGCTGTTTAAGCGAACATGCCTTTAAAATCACAGCGTCCATGTTCCCGCTCTATACAATCAAAGAACCATCTCCAAAAGCCCTTTCCAATATCCTTTCGGATGATGTAGATAACGCTCCGGTTCGTAGATCGAGCCGCTGCAAGCGAGTCTGCGCGCAAGCAGATCTGTCATGCGAAGTGGAGAGCGCATGACATTATTTTAACAACTTGATTAATTCAACGGGTGTTCTTAGTATTTTGTGTTTTCCACAATATACATTATATTTCTCCGCAATAGCTCTGCATTGTTGTTTATATTCCCCTTTTAGATTATCGTGGAATATTATTCCGTCAATTCCTCCATCAATGCTTTTAATACAGTTGTTTATTTTTTCAAGACCGTTTTCTCCTGAATAATTTCCTACAACCCATTGATTTGCCAATATATGTCCTATGGAAATATTGTTTTCCAACAATATATTTGAATATGGTTCTTCAAAATGCACTCCGCCAATACATAATAATGTTTTTAATTGGCTTATTTCATTAAATACGTCAAATAATGATTCAGATAATATTTTTATCGCCGTTTCATTATTCCAGCTTTTCAATGCGCTTCCAACCTCAATATCATAAATTGGCGCATCATATTCTATCTAGCAACTCCGGCGGTTGTTTATAAGAAACGCCTGACCAATGCGTCGCCTCCGTCATCACCTTAAAATTATCCAGTTGATATTTAACACGATTTTGTTCAAGCGAACAAAATATATTCTTAAAATAAGCTGGACTTGATTTGCTAAAAAACCCGGAAGGCGCATCTCCAGTTGAATGTATTGTCAATATCCTATCAGGCGCATGTATACCTTCATGCCAATTTACAACACCGGCAACATCAAATTCCTTAAAATGTTGATTTAACACAGGCAAATATTTAATGTAGTTATGGCTTAAAACATCAGTCAAACGAACAAATAAAAAATAATCGCCATTATTATATTCCATTACAGGAAATTCGTCTATTATCAATTTTGTTTCTATAAAATCATTATTATTTTGCAAATAATTGAATACATTTGAAGCCACCGGATCAATATTCTTATCCACACAGAAAAATATACGGCCTTTTTCATGAATTATTTCTCCTGATTTTATTTTAAACATTTTTTATTTATTTGTCAATATTTCAAAAAAATTAGTCCTCTCCCCCATTTCGTCTAACGTTCCGCATACGCTTCTTCAGCCGCAAGCGCCGGTTCGCCGGCGGCCAGAGTCCATGCTGTCCGCCCCTTCGCGCGGATTCGCTTCTTCCGCATATAGAATGGAAATTCAGTTCCGTAAATTCTTCTTTCATGCCGAAATTTTTCCCTGCCTTATGTTTTCCCCTTTAGGGAAGCTTCATACTTTTCATGCTATATTGGTACGATACCAACTACTTTTGGTCAAAATGTGATATAGTGAAGAAAGTGGGGGAAAGTATGGGTCATAGTTTAAGGGATCGGTTGCAAGCCATCAAATCTCTGCAAGCGGAAGCGGGGCTGAAAAAGTCCGCCATCGCTTCTGGAGACGTTCTTTCCAGCGCGGGCGCCGCGCCAGGCGCCGCTGACATGGACGCGCTTCCACCCGATTGGCTCTCTGTCACCGGTTTGGTAAAAAAGCGCGTCCTGACGCTGGACATGCCCGTCCCTGTTCCAGCTTTAACGAAGACTGTCCGGCAGTCTTTGGCTATTCTGGCGCCTGATTTGCTCTACGCTCTTCAGGTGGATTACACCTACGAGGACTTCGTTTTCTTCGATTTGGAAACAACAGGACTTTCAAGCGGCGCCGGTACGCTCGCCTTTATTGCGGCTTTTGGACGCCTCAAGAAGGCGCGGCATGGGTACGCCTTGCAGTGTACTCAGTATCTTTTGCTTGATTATCCCGGTGAAAATGATTTTCTGGAAGCGTCGCTTGGCGCGTTGCGCGGCGAATCTGCCGCGCCTTTCGTTGTCAGTTACAATGGCAAATGTTTTGACAGCCAGATACTAAAGACCCGCTGCCTTATGAACGCCATTGCCCCGCCTGTTTTTCATCATGTGGATATGCTTCACCCTGCGCGGCGTCTGTGGAAGCGAACGCTTCCTTCCTGCTCCCAGTCCGAGATTGAGACCGCTATTTTGGGACTGGACAGAACCGGCGACATATCCGGCGCATGTGCCCCGGATATCTGGTTTTCCTTCCTGAGAACCGGCGAGTGGAAGCCGCTTTTAGAGATGTGCGATCACAACAAACGGGATGTTTTTGGATTGGCGTCTCTTTTTATCGCTTTTGTCCATATCGCCGCGAATCCCGCGCAGTCTGCGGAACGCTACGGGGTTGACAGGGAAAATCTGGCGCTCCGTTGGCGTTTCATCCTGAAATGCAATGGCGCCGGAATAGAAGAACCGGCGTACAGAACCGGCGAGGCTCTCATCCGCGATGCGTCGGATCGCGGGTGTCCGAAAGCCGCCCTTGTTCTGGCGTTTGACCGCATGAGAGACGGCTCCTTTGAGGAAGCGCGCCACCGGCTTTCGGCGATAGCCGCAACCGCAGGCTTTCCTATCGCTGTTAAAGCCCTTGCGTTGCGGGGGCTTGCCATTGACGCTGAACGCCGCCTGAAAGACGGAGGCAAAGCTTTGGCGTATGCTGAACAAGGTCTTGCGTTGAACGGCGTTGGAAATACAGCGCGCGCGGATTTTGAGCATAGGAAGGAGCGGCTTATGAAGAAGCTGAATGTGGGAGCGACATAGCGGAGGCGGAATGTCATCGTCAATTTGACGCCGGCAAGACGCCGCCATCCCCTTGCATTTTTTTTCGCCTTTTGCTATGATACATCATTCTATACGATTATTTGGAAGGAAGGATACTATGGCTCGCGTTTGTGATATTTGTGGAAAACATACGATAACTGGCAACAAGGTAAGTCATGCCAAAAACCATACCCGTCGTACGTGGCGTCCCAATTTGGTAAAAGTAAAGACCGAAATTGGCGGTACGACAGGCACGCTTAAAATTTGTACGCGCTGTCTGAAAAGCGACTTTATTACAAAAAAGGTGTAATGGCTGCATACATAGGGAAGGAAAAAGCTCCTTCCCTATCACCTTCGGAACGCTTGAATCCGCTGAATCGGGTTCAAGCGGTGAACTCAATCCTGTTGTACGCGCAAAAATCACTCTAACCTATTGACAATCAAAGAAAAGAGGCGTATACTTATATCTAAGATTCAAACCCTTTAAAAGGAGAATTAGCAAACAGACATGAAAACCTCGTCCAAAGCGAACAGTATGAACAGCATACCCCCCCCCCCCCCGTTGTATGTAATCCCATATACGGCAAAACCTTGTAAGCGCGTATGCGCGCATAACCAGACGCGTTGCGGTGAAATCCGCCGCGCTGGCTTCATTCCGCCAATCCACCCATCCAGCAGGCAAGCCCTGTCAAGAGACCGAACGCCCCACGCAGACAGCTGGAGGAACCGGATATGATCATCGCTATGTTTACGGACAGCTATTGGCCCCGTGTCAATGGAATTACCGTATCAGTGGACACGTATTCACACGCCCTCATACAGGCGGGACATACAGTGATTATTGTCTGTTCCTCATATCCTGATGCAATAGATATGAAAGGAACATCGCCCCACGAAGAATCAGGAGGGCGGGAACCCATAATTATTCGGGCGCCTTCCTTTCCGCTCGTGATTTCAAATGAGGACAGAATTGCCAAAATTCATAAAATGCTGTGGGTTTCAAAGCAATTGGAAACGTTCCATCCCGGTATTGTCCATATTAACTCGGAGTTTGTTATCGCCGAATTCGGCTTTTATTATGCGAAACGCCACAATATACCGGTGGTGTATACGTTTCATACGCTCTGGGAGGAATATATTGGAAATTATTTCCCCGCTTTTTTGGTTCCTTTGTTTAAGCGCATCGTAAGGCGCATATTCAAATTGGCGCTGAAGAGGGCGGATGCGGTTATCGCTCCCACGGACCAGGCGGCGGCGATAGTGAGAAAGTATAAGACAAAAAAAGAAATATACGTATTGCCCACCGGGATAGACCCGAAGCATTTAACCCCAAATCAACTGCAAGTCGCCGATTTCAGAGGAATAATGGAACAAATGTATCCCCCGTTGAGGGACAGGCGGATACTGCTATTTGCCGGACGGGTGACCAAAGAAAAAAATGTCGGATTTTTACTTGGCATACTGCCAAAGATAATTGAGAAACATCGTGAAGCGGTGTTGTTGATCGTTGGAGACGGACCGTATCTGGCTGATTTGCGAAAAGAATGCGAGCGGCTTAACCTTAACGATCACTGTGTTTTCACGGGGTATCTTGAAAGAAAAGACCTGGGATTAGCATACGCGATGTCGGACATTTTTGTATTTCCATCTTTGACCGAAACTCAGGGGTTGGTTACGATTGAAGCGATGTGCACGGGCATTCCTGTTGTAGCCATAGGCTCAATGGGTACCGTTACGGTAATGAACGGGGATAAGGGCGGTTTCATCGTCCAGAACGATGAAGCCGAATTCACCGCGCGGGTTCTCAATTTACTGGAAGATTCCGGATTGTACCGCGCAAAAGCGTTGGAAGCGAAGCGGTATGCGCAACATTGGATGATTGACGCCATGACGGTTAAACTTGTGGAAATATATAAAGAGACGATGAATCGCTGCGGGGCTGATGGGAAATGACGCGGCATGACCAGCGCAAGGGCAAGCTTCCTTGAAAGGATAAGGACAAGGCGTTTTGGCGCGTCTGCACTGGCGTCCAAACGCCCCAAGCGATTGAGCGGATAGGCATACGCCCTCGCATAGTCCTCTAGTATTTACACAGACTTTGAGAATGCCTGTCGAGGATTTTAATGCAAGCTGCTGAAAGCGACTTTCTCTATATCGACGTCTATATGAAAATCGCACAATTCTTTCGTTGATTTCCGATGGGTTACTATAAAAATAAACGACTCATTAAAATAATTTTTCAAATAGGAGATTATTTTACGTTCTTTAGACTCATCAATGCCTGACAACGCTTCATCAAGGACGATAATTTTCTGTCTTTTCCCTTTTACAAGCAGACGTAAAATATTCAATCGCTGCAACTGCCCGCTTGAAAGAGAGGAGCCTCGCTCAAGCGACAGTTCGCTTTGCAAATCAATTTCCTCATCTTTATCAAAAAAAAGAGGAATTATTTCAGGGTCCGCCGGATATTTTCCAAAAAAGGTGATATTTTCCTGAATTGTTCCGGCAAAGAATTGCGGGCTGTTATTCAAGTAGGAAACTTTTTCGAAGTAAGACTGTTCTGTAATATCATTAAGTTGAACGCCGTCTATCATGATTTGTGTGTTCTCTGAATACAATATCTTCGTCAGAACTTTTAAAATAGTGCTCTTTCCGACGCCGCTCTTTCCGCTGACATAATACATTCCATGAGCGGATATATTTATATCTAAATTAAACGCCACTTTATTTGCGTCATATTGATAGTCAATGGAATTTAGCGATATTTTATTGCATTCAATATCATGAACATGCCCAACGCTTTCTTTTTCAAAAGCGTTTGCTATTTCCTCGACCAGCGTCTTCTTTTTTTTGCTCTGAATCAACCGCACTCTTAGAGAGGTGAGATTGGCAATTGGCTCAATAAAAAATCCGAGATAAAGATAAAAGGCGACAGCGCCGCCTATGTCGCTTTTATCTAAAGTTGTCAAATAAAGTCCAAATAATAAACATAAAACAGGCAATATGGAAAACAGAATGTCCGACATATCCGTGGACAAGCGTTGAACTTTATTCATTCTTTTTTCTGAATCAAGGTAGTTTTTATTGCCGCCTGCGAATCTTGACAATATAAATTGTTCAGCCTTCATTATTTTTATTTCCGCGAAAGCGTTTAATATCTCTGTTACCGTTTTTAACAAGCGCTCATATTTATTCCGGTGCCGCATTGAGGCGCTCTCGATTTTCTTTTTCATTAATATGGTTGCCATAAATACAAATGGAATAAAAAAACAGCAGCCTATAAAGAGGTATATGTTTATATTGCAAAGAACAATCCCGGAGACAATAAACATTATACAGTTTATTATCAACATTACCGGGGCAATGCCGACAATGTCGCCATAAGCGTAAGTTTCGTTCAGCAGGCGGTTAATTATAAGCGTACTATCTATTGTTTGCTTTCTAAATAATTGTGAATTCATAATATGACTGAATATCTCATTTCTTTTGTCATGGCTGACCAAGAAATACAAGTTGTTAAAGAGATAATTGAAAACGAAATCGGCTGTTTTTCTTACAAATATTATGACAACCACCACTATAAATAGCGGCTTGATAGGAGAAAAATTTTTGTCTTGAATATATTGAATAATATCCTTTAACAAAAAAGGGACAATTGACGCCAAAGAAATGGCAAAGAGGGATATAAAAACAACAAGCGCTTGTTGTTTCCAATATTTATTCGTCATTTTCATATCTCACAATATCCTGATTTACAAAATCAGTCGTTATATCGAGAAAGTTTTGTATTATCCCGCCCGTTTCATGATTATTTACGAAAGACTGTGTCGCCGATATATTTTTCAGCCATGAAAGCATTAAATCGCGCATCTTTACTGGCACAATCCAGCATTTCACCGCTTCATTGATTTCACCAAGTCTTTGAAGTATATCAATCGTTTCATCATAGGCAAACTCAGGAACAAAACTCTTGCCTTCTTGTTTAATCAATTGCAATCCAATCCATTCGTCAATGCCAACCGGGTCAAGTCTCCTTATTAACTCATCAAGTTCCAAAAAGTTATCTTTAGTAATAAATGAATCGTGTAAAGAGTCTTTCATGAGACTTCTTCACCCCCTAGCCGGATGTCACTGATGGGGCGGAACAAGCGTTGCTACCGTTCGCCTGAATAGCCTTCTCAATGAAATCAAAAGTTACATTAACCATAACAACCTCCACGTAACAATTTATCTTAAGACTAAAACATTTTTCGACGCCTGTCAATAGCTTTTCAACACTATAGCCTGTTTTATTTGCTTAATATCGCGGTTGCCGAAGGCGGCGATGGCATCCGCGCCGGTTTCCCGCAGGAATCCCAGATATTGGAAATGCCTAGTCTCGCACTTGTCTACAAGCGGCCGCGACCCATCGTATTGATTGGCTGTCGCCTTCTGTTTCGCCATAATACGCCTTATCATGCCACAGATGGAAACAAAAGGAAAGCCATAGAAAAAGAAGGATAAAGCAGGCGGTTTTGTTGACTATTTGTAGACAATTCCATAGAGAAATATATGTATTTAATTATGTAATAATGAATTATATGATTTTATTCGTCTACAGTAATGTATGCGCAGCGTTTAGTCTTGTTTTATCAAATCTTTTCACAAACAACAATATATTCATACAACATGGTATTATCCGTTTTACCAACTTCGTTTGTCGGCGAGTTTCTTGAAGGCATCGCTTTATTGCTTAATAATCTTTTATATGTAATTATATGCTTAAAATTATTTTCCTCAAACTTTTCCGCGATAAATTGGTCTGTAGGGAGTTCTGTGTTTTTTACTTTCCTGTTTCCCACAACATAAATTGATTTCCCGCCAGGCTTCACCGAAGAAGCGACTTGTTTTATTGATGCGTCTAAATCATAATAAAACGCGGAGACTTTCGCCGTTCTTTTATTGTCATGAAGGTGTATTTCATAAATTGGGCGGGCGATACAGCCTTGGGTAATAATTTTATTGCATTTTTTGCCGCCCATAAGCCGCGTGTCAATCTTTCGGGCATAATCTACGCCAAGCCATTCATTTGATAATGTCGAAAACTGCCCGTATGCTACGGTTGTTCTCGAATCCCCGTAAGGCGGACTTGTAAGCGCAACATCAAAATAGTTATCTTGATGCCGCCATTATATTGAATTTATCAAAAGAATAGATTTATTAAGTTCCAAAAACAAAATGAAACGGATGCCGGAAGGTGTGATATAATAATCACGTCCAATTCTTGCGAGTAATCCTAAATTTATCGCGTAATTAGAATACATAGCAAACGCATCGTTTGACGCTTTTTCTGCCCATTCGCTTTGTTTTCCGCTTAACGTTGTAAAAAAACCGTGCGCTTTAACTAACGGAACTGGATAATAATTCTTTGAAAGAAGAAATATTGCTTCAACAGCCGTATAAATGCCGTAAATTGCGGGACTAGAAAAAGGATTTCTAATAATAAAATCCTTCAATAATTCTACTTGTCTGTCATTTAACCGTTCGGCGCTAGTATCTTTCAATAATACATATTTCTTACCTAAAGCGGTTAAACATAAACCATCGGCATCAGTTTTTTCAATCAACTGTAATTCCATTGCTAACCGCAAATAACTGCCTACAGTGCTTTTTGATTTTCCTGTGGCGTCGCTTAAAGACATGATAGTTGTTTCACCATTAAAAGCATACAGTATTGGATTTAGCAAATGTAGATTCCAAAGCTCGTGATTAGACGGCTTGATGGCAACTAAACTGGAAATTGCTTTTATTTTAAAATAATAGTTTTTTAGCAATTCATACGGCGAAAATTCAATAGGTATAATACCATTATCAATACAATAATTTTTATGATAATAAGAAAATTGCGGGCATACTAAATAAGATTGCAGCGGCAAGGGCGGTAATTGTTTATTTGTTTGTAAATATAACAAATCGTTTTTATATCCTATTGTCTGGTCGCAGAATTCTATCCTGCTAGGAACCGCTTTTAATTCAATTAAATGCAAATGTGAAATCGATATAAAAAACAGGTCAATCCTGCCGGAGTTAACTTTCTTTTGTCTCTCGAATAATGTGAGTGATTCACTCAGAGACAACAACGCCTTTACTTCATCAAGCTGAGTGGCAAAAATATCTTCTATTTGACTTTCTCTAATTTCCAACATAGGGATATTCATATATCTGATATGTACATTCACAACAAATATATTCGCCGTTAGGAAAAGGTTTTCTCATTTCAATTCTTGTCTCGATATCATTTAAATCCGCGACTCGGTTTACAAATAAACCAGACCCAAAATGAACTGCGCGTCCACATTCGTTACAAATTTCTTTTTCGAATTGCATAACATATTCCTTTTATGAAAATACTCTTTGTTGTCCCGTAATTCCGTAAAAGCAACCGCATAAATGAGAGCGGGACATTGTGTAATACAAACCCTGCCGTCCGTCACGGTCTAAACTGCCATACGCTTTCACCGCTTCAAGCGGCGGCATTTTCCACGCTTTGTTATTAAATGTAAATAATGTAATTAAATTATTTGCTTCTATGCGCTTTTAATTCAGCGCCGTCAATGTCAGGTTTCGCATCGTTGTTTTCCGTAATGCCCAATAATGTTTCAAGCGTATAGCCGATTCCGGTTGGACCGCGCATCAGAGAGGGAACATAATTCATGTTTTTTATTTTTTGAAATTTTTCTTTGAATTCTTCAATAGCCATTCCCATACAATTTATAATATATTAGGGTCAAAATATTGTCAAGTTCCTGTTTTTGCTGTGTGAAGATGGAGAAACGCTCCTTTTTACTATGAATCATGTATACGACAAGCGAGGTCATGGATTTGATGTGTGGCGGTACCATGCAGGTATTAACGTGAGGCGTTTCTGGCAGCCGGTTGCACTTGCAGGTTTTTGCTCTCTGTCCCTTGATTTTTATAAGAAAGTCAACTATTATTAATAGAATATGAAATTAGATGCATGTCAGAGCCTGTTTCAAAACACCAACTCCCGGTTTGCGAGCCAAAGGTTCGATGAAACAGGCTTCGGGAAAAGCGGTCAAAGCCCAACGGCAAGCCGATGTCGGCTCCTTTTTTCAACGTTTGACATCATGGAACAGCATGGTTTTCTTTTTCTCGTATTTTTTCTTGTCTTCTTTCCGGCTTTTACATTCGCTTCTCCTTTCACCATGATTTCGGCGGGCGATCCGGCGCTGGAAGACCTGCGTTTTTTGGCGATTCAGTCGGGGAAAAGTTTGCTGTCTCTGACACCGCCGCTTTCACGGGACGAAGTGGCGCTCATACTGCAAGACATTGACGCGGACAGCCTGACCCCTGCCGGCGAAGCGGCGTACAAGCGCGTACTGGAAGCGATCAACCCCACGCCGCTCTATTCAAGCGGGTTTCTCAGCGTGGACGCCCACATACAAGCCGGCGTGGAAGCGCGAGTACGGACAAACCCCGACATTCCGTGGACGCAAAGCGACAAAGACAGCCCCCCGTTGCTGACGCTGCCCGTGAATGTGTATGCCGCGGACAAGGCGCAGTTGTTTATAGCCCCCATGTTGGCGCGGTCGAAATCGTACTTCAATGAAGCCGGCGCGTATGTTGGATCGAACATTCCGCTTGACGCGGGGCAGATCGATATAAGCATGCCCTTGCGCGCCTTTTTCGCCGCCGGCGGCGCGTGGTGGAATTTTGAAATAGGGAGGGACAGGCTTTCCTATGGACTTGGACGCTCCGGCAACATGACTGTTTCAGACACGCCCGATTATTATGACATGGCGCGGTTTTCGGTGTTTTCATCAGCAATCAAGTATTCGCTTATGGTGACTCAGACGCCGCTTGTAATAGGGCCAATAATGGACGCGGAAGTGAAAGAAGGCGCTCTCGCCAGCACGACGCAACGGCATCTTTACGTGCATAGGCTTGACGTTCGGCTGTTCAAACGGGTGTCTTTGGGGCTTACGGAGGGAATTATGGTGGGGAACGCTCCGCTTGAACTGCGTTTTCTCAACCCTTTGGCGATATTCCACTCTTTTGCGGCGTGGCGCGATTATGACGACAGTTGGGGCGAAGGAGAGCGTTCAGATATGGTGGGATCGCTTTTTTCGCTTGACGCAAGCTGGGCCATACTGCCATCCCTTGCGGCCTATGGCCAATTTGCGATGAACGAATGGTCTACGCCGTACGAGCTTGAACATTGGCCCGAATCGCAGGCGCCCAACGCGACTGGTTTTTTGGTCGGGCTGGAATACACCCGCGATCTTGCGGGTTGGGGCGCGTCTTTTTACGCGGAATACATGTATGCGGACCCCTACCTCTATATTCTTTCCACCCCGTTTGCAAGCTACATTTGGATGCGCCGTATTTCCGACAGCGAGCCTTTGCGGTACAGGTGGATAGGACATCCAGAAGGCAGGGACTCCATGTTGTATATGGCGGGAGCGAGGCTCTCAAAAGAAAACCTCGGGTTTTCTCTGAACGTCGCGTTTGTCCAGAAAGGGATGCATAGGCTTGAGTGGGACTGGAGTATGGGAAAGGAGTCCAGCGCCGAGAAAACGCCAAGCGGCATACCGGAAAACAAACTGACCCTCGCCGTCGGGTCAAACTGGAAGCCTCTCTCGTGGCTGGAGCTTTCAGCCCAGGCGGGCGGGAGCGTCGTTTTCAATCACGGGCATACATCCGGCGCGCGGGAATATGGATTTGACGCGATGGTAAGCGTAAAATGTACGTATTAATCACCAGCAGGTATACGCCCGTGCGCCTACCGCGTATACGGGCGCACGCCTGTCGGGTATACGCCCAGACACCTGTCGCGTATACGGGCGTATGCGCCAATGGTACCGGCGATGAGACGCTATTATAAAGGAGTGAGTTTTATGAAACAGTTTTGGATTGCAGTCGTTTTTTTTGCGCTGGCTTCCACGCTTGGCGCGCGGCTTGGAGCGCAGATCATTCATGATCCTAATGACAGAATCTATAAGGATATTGACCGGTGGGCGGCGAATGGATACATAACGCAGTCCCTGCCGTTGATCCGCCCCTATCCACTACAGCTTATTGACGAGTTGCTGGACGCTGTGATTGAGCGGGGCGGCGTTGAGGATCGGGAAAAAGCCGCGGCGTATAAGGCGGAATTTAGTCGGGGATCGCGCTTTTTACACGCGGGCGTTCAAGCGGAGGTTGTTGGCCAAGACGGCGACACGATGCTGACGTTTGCGCCGGCCATTGACGGCGCTTTTCGGCTCATGGATTGGATTACCGCCAGCTACTTTTTCAGCTTCTACGCTTCGGAAAGCAAGCCCGGCGAGGAGTTGCGGGTGCCCGGAACCTATTCTCCATTTCCTGATCTTATTCTTGACAATGTGAACGCGGGGAAGTTTTGGTTTTATCCTGACTGGACGTCAGCCACGGCTTTTGGAAGCGGCAGCCTTTATTTTCAAGCGGGCGTAAACCGCACTGCAATAGGGCCCTTTTATGAAAACAGTACGGTGGTTGGCCCTCAAGCTGGACGCGCCGGGCATTTCAGCCTCAATGTTCGGCGACCCAAGGGATCTTTTGAAATGCTGCTTATGACGCTCGCCGCTTCCAATGATTTTGGAGACGGCAGATTCCCCAACAAATATCTTATATTTCATTCGATTAATTTTAACCCGCTGCCCAATCTTGAATTCGGATTGCAGGAATCGGTGATATGGGGCGGGCGCATGGAATATCTGTACCTTGTTCCCTTTGCGGTGTTGTTCACATCGCAAGCTCTCAGCGATTTTGGAGACAACTCGTTCATTGGCTTTCACATACGATGGGACATTCCCGGCAACATCCGGTTGCTTGGGCAAGTGTATGTAGATGATTTTCATATGAACGACTTTATGCGTTTTAAGTGGAACACCAAGTACAAATTTTCCGGTCAGGTGGGGCTTGCATGGGCGCCGCCGGAAAGCCCGCTCGCGTCGCTCCAGGCGGATTACACCATCATCTTCCCGTACATGTATTCGCATTGGAACGTACCGGAGACTGACCGTTATGAGGTTGAGAAACCAAATTATCTCATCTATTCCCACGGAGGACGCAATTTAGGCTCCGAGCTTGACCCGAATTCGCATAAAATATCGCTTAAGAGTTCGTGGCGGACGATCCGCAACCTTGACGTTTCCGCAACGCTCTATTTCACCCAACATGGGAACGCTTCCGGGAATGTTCCTGACAGTGATTGGGAAAATTCCGGAGAACGGCATGACGGCTCCATCTATGACGACGGTTCCACCAAAGACGGCAACAATTACAGTGAGATTCGCTTTCTAACCCAGAATACTCTTGACACGCGCCTTGCCGCAGGACTGGGGGTGGCGTGGAGACTGCCGTTCTTTTCGTTTGGGGAATTTTCCCTGTTTGCGAATTATGTGTTTGAATATGGGTGGAACAGAAATTTAGTGAGAGACAACAACGGCGTTGTCAACTATTGGAGCGTCGGCGGTTCGTGGCGGTGGTGATGGCGGGCGGCTTAAGACACGCCGCAAAACGGCGCTGTCTTTGCCGTTTACAATTTCCGTAGAATTTCCAGCGGTTTTAATGTCCCAGCCCTTCGCGCCGGCAGATACGAAGCGACTATCGAACACAGCACGGTGAAAACCCCGATAATCAGAATGGTGAGCCAGTCAATGATGACGGGAAATTGTTCGAGGTAGTAATTGGGATCGAGCAGTTTGAAGCGTCCGGCGCTGAATCCGAACATAAAAAAGTTGATGACCGCTTCAAGCGCTCTAATAATAGGATTGATGGATAATCCGATGCAAAGTCCTGCGGCTATGCCCGCAACCGCCCCGACAAGGCCGGTGATGAACGCGGCCCATACGAATATCCGACTGGTGAACGCCGGACTTGCCCCTGCGGCTTTAAGCGCCGCAATATCCTTCTGCCGCTCAATCGCCAGCATGGAAGTTGCGGAAGACACATTGACCGCCGCTATAATGACAATGAGCGCCATGATGAAAAGAAGCGTCTGGCGAGTGGATTCATACGAGCTGTACTGGGCAAGCTGCATCTCTTTCCATGTGTACACCCCGTACCCCGCGCCCAGGAGAGCGTAGAGGGAGCGGACACAGGAATCGGCGTCTTTATACGGATCGTTGATTTTAAGCAAGAGGAACGAATTTGAGGCGCTTTCGGCGCCGGCAAATATGCGTTTGCCGGCAACATATGTTGTTATGCACCACAGCGCGTCTATTTCACGGTATCCGGAGGACACAACGGCTTTTACCTTGAACGGAGTCATGCGCGGCACGCTTCTGCCGTCATTGGCGATGCGCACGGTCATAAGACGCACCGTGTCTCCCGCCTCCGCGCCAATGGACTCCGCCAGCGCCTCGCCAAGAAACACTTCGTTGTCGGCTTCAAAGCGGGCGTCTCCAGAGACGACTTCCAGAAAAGCCGACGCGCCTTCGTCTTCCCAGAATCCGCTCTCTATGGCGCGTATTGAGGCTCCCGCTTTTCCTTTGCCGCCTACCAACACGCCCATGCCCTGCCATTCTATCCACGCCCCCCGCACATCCTCTTGAGCCGCGACTTTGCCTTTTATCTCTTCCAGGCTTTCGGCTCCGGCGAAGTCATACACCTGCACATGCCCGGTTCCCAACTCCAGGTACCTGTCCGTGATGCCGCGGATCATGCCGTCCGCCACGATGAGGGTGACGACGATAGGCACAAGGCTCACCGCTATTCCGGCGGCGGCGCCGCGCAAATACCTGCCGCCTTCCTTTGCCCGTCCAAGAAGATAACGGATTGCGATGAAGAAGACGGCGCCGCTCATTGCAACGCCCCCGCTTCAAGCGTGTAATGGCATTGGGCGGCGCCTGCGACTTTTTCATCATGCGTCACCACGATGAGGGTTTTCCCCCGTTTGCGTGAGGTTTCGTAGAGCATTTCCGCAACCATGTCGCTGTTGTCAGGATCCAGGTTGCCGGTCGGTTCATCGGCAAGAATAATGGCGGGATCGTTCACCAGGGAACGGGCGACGGCGACTCGCTGCCGCTCGCCGCCTGAAAGTTGAGACGGATAATGGCCGATGCGGTCGTCGAGCCTCACATCAGAGAGCAAAGCCCGCGCCCTCTCAAAAGCGGCTTTTTTTTTCATGCCAAACATATAGGCGGGAAGCATCACGTTTTCCAAAGCGGTGAAGTCTTTAAGAAGGTAATGGAACTGAAAAATAAAGCCCACTTGACGACTTCGGTATGCGGACAGTTTTTTTTCGGAGAGCCCGGTAATTTCCATGCCCGCCACCACAACGGAGCCTGAGTCGCTTTTATCAAGTCCTCCCAAAATATTGAGCAACGTGCTTTTTCCGCTTCCACTTTGACCGGTTATGGCGAGGGAAGCGGAGTTTTCCAGGGAAAAGCTGACGCCGCGCAGTATGTGGAGAGTCTCCGCGCCCGAGGTGTAGTTTTTCACCAGATTTTCTACTTTAACAATATCCTCCATGCTTTCTACTCTACTATAAAATGGTGCTCCGCCCGTTGGACGTTTCCGTCGGAGTCCTGAACGAGGATCTCCAGGTCCGCCTGCCCCCGGATGAAGACGACCTCCCCCAATTCAAAACCAAGCGCCCCGGCATACACCTGTTCGACCGGCACAAGCCCGTTCCGGTATATCCACATCCTTCCATCCCGCGCCGACAACGCCTCCAGCGCGACCGCTCCGACTTCACGGCCGTTCAACGAACACACCACCCTGAACGGCGCGAGCGACGCCTCTCCGATCTCCGCGTAATCCGCCGTAGCCACGAACACGGTCCGCCTCCCCTGCAAAAGTCCTTTCGCCTGCGACGCATCAATCACTCTGCCTTGCGCATCCCTCAGCGTCACTGACTGTATGACAGGCGCGCGCCTGTCATTGCGCGGGCCCTCTATCACAGCGGGATTCACCCATCGCCTCTCTTTCCGGTCGAACAACGAATAGTAAAAGCCCTCCACTTCAGACCATCCGGTCGCTCCGGCGGAACCCACTATCGCGCCTTTCTCCACCACCGGGGGAAGACGGCTCGTCCTTCCTCCCTCAAGCCGCCCGTACAGGCTGACCAGCCCATCCCCATGATCTATAGCGGTCCACTCTCCCAGCGGCGAGGGCAATCGCGACGCGCGGTCGGACACGCTCCGGCTGAAAAGCGCCTCGCCGGTCTCCACAGCCCGCACCGCGCCGCCGCCTGCATACACATCGCCCACACGCGGATCGCCCGATCCGGAATCCATTCCAAAATTGCCAATCAAAACCGCTTCCGGCGACGGGCGATCCATCGCCCACACTGTTGCGGCGCACATCATAATCGACATGACGGCCGCTCCCCGCGCCATTATCCTCAGCCACCCCACATCAGCTCCTACCGCTTGACTATCTCAAACGAGGCGAGCTTCGCCCCGCCTCCTACATACAGATACTCCCTGTCTCTTCCCAAAAACACAGCGTCGCTCTCAAATGGAGCCGCAAACACCAGCGTCGACGGAAACTTCACGGCCCCCAGCCGCCTCCGCCCGCCTTCCTCCGCAGTCAGAAGGAACAGCAGTCCGCCGCCGCCTGATCCGTCAAGCGCGACCACCTCGCCGTCCAGCGCCAGCGTCAAACTGTTGCGGCTCGACAACTCGTAGACGCCAAGCCCGCCTTCACGCTCAAAGACCACGCGACTCTCTCCATCAACGAACGCCACCTTCACGGGACGCCTGAATCCAGTCCCAAGAAACTCATGGCGCGTCACGCGGTATTCGCCCACAGCGCCGCCGCCAAGCCGCTCCATAAGCAGAAACCGCTGTTCATCCACTCCCGATACGACCGCGATTTTGGAGCCGTCATCAGAAAAGGCGCATCCCGCGATCACAGCCAGCCGCGACCCTCCGGGCTCAAAGAAAAATACCCGCTCTCCAGATGTATTGAGAACTTCCACCACGCCGTCCAGAGAGCCGGCCAGCAGAAGTCCGCCGGCCGCGTCCACGCACGTGACCACAGCGCCAAAGTCGTACGTCCACGCGACCTTCCCGCTTTCATCAAGCGCGGAGATAGAATTCTGCTCGCTGTTTATCAAAAACATCCTTTTGTCCAGAAAGAACGGATATCCACGCGCTCCGTCCTTCATCTCTATAGTCATAACCAGCGCGTTCAGCGGATTCTTCACTTCTATCTTGTCGGAAACCGCGCCGTGCTCCGCCCAATAGTCTTCGGACAAGGACACGTCGCCGCTTTTCGTCCGGTTTACCGTGAAGACGCCCTCCCTGTCCACATACCCGAAGCGTTCCCCAAGCTCAAACGCCAACAGCGGGACATCGCCCGCGTAGGCGTCGGGCGCAGCCGAATGCGCCGTCGCCAGCGAGTAAACCCACCGGGCCGCGAGAACCGTCTCTTCGGGAACAGGGCGCGCCGCGCCGAAAATATAAAAAACCATGATCGCAAAGCCGCCTCCAATGAGGACCGGTTTTTTTCGCCGACCGTGGAGCAATTCTTTCAGTGTTTCCCTGCCATTATCCATGAGCGAAAGTATAGCGTAAAAAAAAGACGCTTGTCAACAACGCAACAATGCGGACGGCGCATTCCACCCACCAGGTTACACAGGCTTGACACAAACAGCTATTAGAGAATACTGTTAGGCTACGGGTCGGGATACGCGATGTATACGGGGTTTTCAGAGGCGCGAGGTAAGAAGACCTCTGAAAACTGTCGAACCGCAGGTTCGCAACCGCAGGTTCGCAACCGCAGGTTCGCAACCGCAGGTTCGCAACCGCAGGTTCGCGTTTTCAGAGGTTCCTATATGCGTATGAAATGAGAGGCGGCGAAAGGCAATCATTTCGCGTTAAAATCACAGATTTATCAGGCGTCATGAAGAGGGCGATAGAATTGCCGTCCGCTTTTACCATGGGGGATAATCCGCTTTTGCATCATAAGTTAAGATCGCTATTCCAAAAAATGACTCTTAGACCGCGCTTGGAGCAGCCGGAGGCGTAAATGTTTGTGTTGTTACAGAATATTTCATTTTCTTATGATTCAAGACCGGTGTTTTCGCGTTTGTCGCTTACATTTGGACCGGGGTGGACAGCCTTAATCGGCCCCAATGGAAGCGGAAAGTCCACGCTGCTCAAACTGATTGCCGGCGAGCTTGCCCCGGACAGCGGCGTTATCTCCGCTCCAAAGGCGCTGATCTGCCCTCAAGATATGGATGCGGCGCCGGACTGTTTCTCTGATCCTGACATCTTGAATACGCCCGCGTTTTTCGCAATGGCGTCACGATTGGAAATTGGCGATGATTGGGCGGATCGTTGGAACACGTTGAGCGGAGGTGAGAAAAAACGCTGCATCATAGCCGATGTGTTGATCCGCAAGCCGGAAGTACTGATTTTGGATGAACCTGCAAACCATATTGACGCTTCTACCATGGACTTGTTGTCCCATGAGCTTTCCCGTTTTGAAGGAGTCGGCGTCATCGTGTCTCACAGCATGGATTTTCTGAATGCATTGTGCGCCGCCACGGTGATTTTGGAACCAACGGATAGTGGAAGCGGCGCAAACAGCGCGGGCAGCCGCGCCGTCTTGATTGCGGCGCATCCCGCAACGGCGCTCGCCAGCCTTGAAAAAGAACACAACTTTCTCAGAGAGCGAAAACGGGAGCTTGCGTCCGCAGTGAAAGCGCTGGCGCGAGCCCAGAAAGACGCGGTTCGTACGGCGGAGCAGGAAAAAAGGGCAAGAATGTCAAAACGCCATGTGGATATTCACGATTCCGATACGCGGGGAAAGATCAACAAAGCCCGCTTGACCGGCAAGGATCGGGTTGGCGGGAAAAAAGCCGCGGCGCTGGAGAGCGTCCTGGAGCAGAAGCGGTCGGGACTGGAAGGCGTCCACGTGAAAGGGCTGCGGAAGACCGGCGCGGGCTTGCGAGGGCAGAGGATGGAGCGTCCGGTACTGTTCGCGCTTCCGGCCGGCGCGACAGCCATTGCGGGAAACACGCTGACCCTCCGCCACCCCGGGCTGGAAATAGCAAACGACGCCCGCATAGTCTTAACCGGCGACAATGGCTGCGGCAAAACATCCCTCGTGGACTACATTCTTTCGGCTGTCAGCCTTCCGCCGCGCTCAATATGGCGTCTTCACCAGGAGCTTTCCATTGAAGATCGCCGCGCCGCGCTCCGGCGCCTTCACGATCTGAATAACGAAGAGCGCGGCGCCGCGCTTTCCGTTGTATACCGGCTTGGCAGCGAACCGGACGCGCTGCTCACAACGCAAGCGTTAAGTCCGGGCGAAGCGCGGAAACTCCTGTTCGCCTTTGCCATGCTCCAGGGCGTCTCTTTCATCGCGCTGGATGAGCCAACGAACCATTTGGACGCCCTTGCCACAGCCGCTTTCGCCGATGCGATCAACGAGTTTTCAGGAGCGGCGCTCCTTGTTACGCATGACCGGTTTTTCGCTGAAAAAGCCGGGAAAACAGAGTGGCGCTTGCGCCGCGACGAACAAGACGTACGCCTGGAGATTGCGGATTTGCAAAAACGCCTTTGTTAGCGGCGCATTGTCATCACATTACATCCACGACGCGGCTTTTCCCCCGCAGTGGGAACAGCCAAAAACCTTCACATTGTTTTTGCCGTCTTTTATGGTCATTTTTGCCGTGAGAATTTCATCTCTGGTGATTTCCGCGAAACAAACCGGGCATGTACGCTTTTCTTCCCCGTAAAGGCAGTGTGGGCAGCCGCTTATGTGCAGTAGTTTTTCGCCGTTTGCAAACGAAACCGCCATTGATTTCACACGCTCGCCGTCGTTGAGTATGCTGGAGCAGACCGGGCAACGCGGAGGCTTCACGATCTTTGTCGGCGGGGACGCTAGTTTGCGCGTACGCGACTGTTCGTCAACCGCCCGTGACGGCCGCGTTTTTGTCCGGTTAAACAGAGCGTAAAACCCCGTACAAAGAAGAACGGCGCCTATTATTATCAACGCTAATTCCATTGATCTCTGTATCGGCGCGAAATGAGCGGCGCGGAAGCGCCGGGAACCCGCACGCGGCATTTTTGTTGGAAAAAAGCGGCGCTGGAATTTCACCTGTTAAAAAATATATCCAATAAATTGGTATTATAAGATTTAATTATTAGTAATTATATTTGTAATATATTATTATATATATAGTTAAAACACTTTTTTTATAAAAAAAAATAAAAAATGCTTGCTATTATCAATATGCCGTGCTATGCTGTCATAAGAAAAATAATTGTAGAAAATTGCTGGAGGAAAAATGAACAAAAACGATCCGCGCTATGAAAATTATCTGCAAATCTTGCGGGAAGAATTGATTCCCGCGATGGGCTGCACCGAGCCGGTCGCCATTGCGCTTGCGGCGGCGCGGGCCCGCGAGACTCTGGGCGTTTGTCCCGAACGGGTCTCTTTGGAAGTCAGCGGAAATATAGTGAAAAACGTTAAAAGCGTTGTAGTGCCGAATACCGGCGGGCTTAAAGGGATAAAGGCTGCGGCGGCGATAGGCGTCGTCGCCGGACAATCCGATAAAAAACTGGAGGTGATTGCAGCCGTTGACGCCGCGCAAAAGGAGGCTGCGAAAGCGTTTATGGAAAATACGCCGATGGATGTGCGGATGGCAAAGACCGGCAAGATTTTCGACATCATCGTCACGGTCTTTGCGGGGACTTCTTCGGCAAAAGTGAGAATCACCGATTTTCACACCAATATTTCGCTTGTCGAAAAAGACGGGGCGGTCATTTTCGAGCAAAACGATTCGCAAGAGCCGGAAGAGACGGACCGGAGCCTCTTGGATGTCGCGGGAGCGCTGGATTTTGCGGAAACCGTCATGACAGACGATGTACGCCCCATACTAGACCGCCAAATTGAGTGCAATTCCGCGATTTCCACAGAGGGGCTTATCAGCGACTATGGAGCGAATATCGGCAAGGTTCTGCTTAAAAACTACGGCAACAGCGTCCATGTGCGCGCAAAAGCGGCGGCTGCGGCAGGGTCCGACGCCCGCATGAGCGGTTGCGAAATGCCGGTCGTCATCGTGTCAGGAAGCGGCAATCAGGGCATGGCGACATCCCTGCCGGTCATTGAGTACGCCAAAGAGCTTGCCGTTGGGCATGAGAAGCTGATCCGCGCCCTTGCGCTTGCAAACCTCATCACCATTCACCTGAAAACCGGCATTGGGCGGCTTTCCGCCTACTGTGGCGTGGTAAGCGCGGGCGCGGCGGCCGGCGCGGGCGTCGCCTATTTGCAGGGCGGCGGCTTGGAAGAAATCTCGCACACCATTGTCAATGCGCTGGCCATTGTGTCGGGAATCGTGTGCGACGGCGCCAAGGCGTCGTGCGCGGCTAAAATCGCGGCGTCTGTAGACGCCGGCATTCTGGGCTACACCATGTTCAAGAACGGCCAGCAGTTCTATGGGGGAGACGGCATCATCGCCCACGGGCTTGAAAAAACCATCAAGAATATCAGTTATCTCGGCAAAGAGGGTATGCGTAAAACGGACGAAGATATCATTCAATTGATGCTGGAAGAATGAGTGTTTTCAAAACGCGGCGCGTTGCGCGGACATTCTTTCATGGTATGGAATTTTCACGGTTTTTACCGTGCCAAATTATATTACTTGCGAAAAGGAGCAGGAAATGAAGAATTTGTTTAAAAGTTTGCCGTTCCGCCTGATTTTGGCGTTGATAATCGGCATAGCGCTTGGACTCGCCGCTAACGAGGCGGTGATGCAGATCGTGGTTACCGTACAAAAGATTCTGGGTCAGCTCATCATGTTTGCCATTCCGCTGGTTATTCTCGGCTTTATAGCGCCCTCAATAACCAAATTGGGAAACAGCGCGTCCAAGATTCTGGGAATTGCGCTTGCTATCGCCTATATCTCTAGCATTTGCGCGGCTTTTATGTCCATGTTCGCCGGATATGGACTTATCCCGCATCTCAACATCGTGTCGAGCGTTGAAGAAAACCGGGCGATGCCCACGGTTATATTTGAGCTTGCGATACCTCAAATTATGACGGTGATGAGCGCCCTTGTTCTGGCGCTCTTCATCGGACTTGCCGCGGTATGGACAAAAGCCAAATCGACCATAACGCTTTTGGATGAGTTTCAAAAAATTGTTATAGCGGTGGTAACGGCGATCATTATTCCGTGTCTGCCGTTCTTCATCGGCTGTACGTTCGCCGGACTCGCGTACGAAGGCGCAATCACGAAGCAGCTTCCGGTGTTCCTCATTGTCATTCTTATCGTCATGCTTGGCCATTACATTTGGATGGCCGTTCTATACGCCATTGCGGGCGCGTATTCAGGAAAAAACCCATTCAAAGTGTTGAAGTACTACGGCCCGGCTTACTTGACCGCAGTCGGCACTATGTCTTCCGCAGCCACTCTGCCTGTGGCGTTAAGTTGCGCGAATAAAGCCGCCGATGAGGGGACTCTCCGCAAGGATATGGCGGCGTTCGGCGTTCCACTGTTTGCTAATATTCACCTGTGCGGTTCGGTTCTCACCGAAACCTTCTTCGTTATGGTTGTTTCGCAAATTCTCTATGGCGCATTGCCAGCTCTCGGCACAATGATTCTGTTCTGCATGTTGTTAGGGATCTTTGCTATTGCGGCGCCGGGCGTTCCCGGCGGTACGGTCATGGCGTCTCTGGGCTTAATCATCAGCGTGCTCGGTTTTGACGCGAATGGCACCGCGCTTATGCTCACCATTTTCGCCCTGCAAGACAGTTTCGGCACCGCCTGCAACGTAACCGGCGATGGCGCGCTCACCTTGATTCTCACCGGTTATGCGGAAAAGCACAATTTGGAAGAACAAAATTTGTCGGTGGATTTGTAGCGCCGCCATTTTGTAACAATAAGGCGCGAATCGCGCGGGGCGCAGTCGGGCAAGTTGCCCTGAGGACTGTTACCAGCCAATCAGACAACGCCGTTATATGCTCCGGCTTTGTAAATTAGCGGCGTTGCTTCTGTAGTCCGATTTTAGATCAAGCCAGTTTCAAAACGCAAACTAGGTTCGGGTTGGCTTTGAAACTGGTTTGATCATAGTGAAAATTATTGTTATAGCAATGCACTATTCATTATTGGATCAGAACACAAAAAATCACTATTAAATAAAATACAGGAACAGGCGTCTGGCTTTGAAGGTTTTATCCCTCTTTAACGTGTTCTCCACCCATGGGTTGACGCGCATACCGCGCTTTTACTCGGCCCCGACAGACTCCATAGCGCGGCGCTCCCGATAGTATTTGAGGGTTATCGTCAGTTTGTCTTTTATTGACAGTTTGGGCGGGCCGCCGCTCTTTTTGTGTTGCCTGTCATATTCTTTTTGGAGGATGGACGCCTTCCGCTTGAACAGTTTTTTTCTTCTTTCTCCGTTCCATACCTTATTCTATTTTGATTTAATTTTCGCCGACTCTCCCTCTTTTTACCGTGAAAAACGACTGTCAGACAAACGCCAAGCGCAACTGCTTGAGGCGAAAGACGCGCCCCGCAGACCCTCGCAGACAGGCGGATAACAGATTATCGATTTAAAACGACAGATTGCCAAATCGGTAGTTTACAAATTTTTAAATATGAGATTATGCTTCTTGTACTAGAGTCGGCGGCAGCGCCAGGCTCGTGCGATAAAGCATGGCGCATTTTTAGAAGAGGCGTCTTTAGATGGAGACATGCAACGGTTGCCCATGAAACGCGCCGCGCCGCGTGTGCGCAATGCGTGAATTTGTGGACAGATAGCAACGATAAGGGCAGTATGAAGGGCTGCCAAAATAAACAGGTGTTGAGGGGGAAAAGAATGGAGAAAAAGAAGATGAATAATAAAAAATTTCTAATCATGTGGAGCGTTATTCTGGGGTTGGTCTTTATTTTGGCTGCGGGAGTAACGATTGTAAGCGGGGTTTTCCACGCCACTATCACCATGTACTTCGGCGGGCAGAAATACCGGATTGTAGGAGAAGCAGGGGATGTGGATACGGAGTATTTCAAGAAAGCCTACGCAAGCCCTGAAGCGGCGCAGGCGGCGGCTAAGGACTTGACGGTAACCATTGAAGAGGAGGGCATCGTCCTTCTCAAGAATTCCGCGCAAGCGCTCCCCCTGCCGTCCGGCTCCCGGATAAGCGTGTTCGGGAGAACTGCGGTTGACATCGTATATGGCGGGTCCGGGTCCGGCAACGTGGACACGTCCACTGCGGCAACCATGGAAAGCAGCCTGACCAAAGCCGGTTTCCAGGTGAACCCCGCGTTGCTGGCTTTTTACAAGGAACGGTCGGAACAACCGGGACCCCAAATCGGTACGGGTTCCGTGTTTTTCGGAGGACAGCCGATCTATTTCCAGCCATACCGCCATGCGGCGATCCAAATGGATCTTCCAGAGGTAAGCGCTTACCATATCGGTGAAGTGGCTCTGGATGAATATACCCCGGAAGTGCGGGAGAGTTACGCGAATTACCACGACGCGGCGATTGTGATTTTTGGACGCGGCGGCGGCGAAGGCGGCGATCTGAGCCGGGACATACAGGCGGATATGGCGCATTACAACGCCGCCACGCAGGAAGCCATGAGCCGCCTCAATCTGCGGCAAGGACAGCACCAGCTTGAATTGAGCCAGAACGAGATCGACCTGCTTGAGCATGTTCGATCCCAGAATTTCAGCAAGGTCATTGTCATCATCAATTCCAGCGAAGCCATGGAACTGGGGTTTATCGACGAATCGTGGATCAACGCGGCGCTTTGGATCGGCAGCCCGGGCGAAGGCTTGAACGCCGTGGGCAAGGTCATCGCCGGAGAAGCGAACCCGTCCGGCAGGCTCGTGGACACCTACGCCTACCGCATGAGGGACGATCCGACCTTTGTCAACTTTGGGCATTTCGCCTACGACAATGCGCAGGGCAATTATTTTGTTGAATATGAGGAAGGCGTCTATGTGGGCTATCGCTATTGGGAAACCCGCTACATCAACGATGAAGAGGGATATCGCCGCGCCGTGCAGTATCCATTCGGGTACGGACTTTCCTACACCACCTTTGACTGGGAGCTTGTACGGAGCAGTCCCGCAACGGGAGGCAGCCTCTCCGAAGACGGCGCCATCAGCATTGACATCCGGGTGCGGAACACCGGCACTCAAGCCGGAAAAGATGTGGTTGAACTGTACGCTACGGCGCCTTATACGCCGGGAGGCGTTGAAAAAGCCCATGTGGTGTTGATAGCCTTTGAAAAAACCGGACTCCTCCAGCCCGGGGCGGAGGAAATCGTCACCCTTTCGGCGCCGGTTTCTTTCTTGGCGTCCTACGACTACAACGACGCGAACAAGAACGGCTTCCGGGGCTACGAGGTGGAAAGCGGCGCCTATCAGATCAAGGTGATGAAAAACGCCCACGACAGAGGAATTGACGCGCCCGTGGAATATCGCGTGGACTCGACCATCCGCTTTGAAACCGATTCGGCGACCGGAGAAGAAATAGCCAACCGTTTTGACGACGTGTCGAATCATATTAAGGTCTATCTGTCCCGAAACGACTGGGCAGGCACGTGGCCCAAAGCGCCCACGGATCAGGATCGCGCCGCCAGCGCGGATGTTCTTGAAGGGGTGAAACCCTACGCGCCGTCTGACCACAACAACCCGGAAGACACGGCGCCGGCGTTCAACGTCAAAAACGATGTTTCCCTGATCAACCTCAAAGGCTTGCCATACGACGATCCCCTCTGGGAACTGTTGCTGGATCAGCTTGACGTCAACGAATTTGTGGAGCTTTTCAAAACCGGCGCGTACAACACGGCGATGATGTCGAGCGTTTCCAAGCCCGTAACCCGTGATCTTGACGGACCAGCCGGACTTTCGGCCTTTGTCGGCAACACCTCGGCCACAGCCTATCCCAGCGAATGCGTCATCGCCGCGACATGGAGCAAGAGCATCGCCCGAAAAATGGGCGAGGCGGTCGGCGAGGAATCGCTCCACACCGAGGTTCACGGCTGGTACGCTCCGGCGATGAACACTCACCGTTCGCCTTTTGCGGGACGGAACTTTGAATATTACAGCGAAGACGGCGTGTTGGGCGGCGAAATCGCGGCGCAAGCCGTAGCCGGCGCTACATCCAAAGGAATGGTCACGTACATCAAGCATTTTGCTCTGAACGATCAGGAAACAAATCGGGTTCGGGACAACGGGATGATGACGTGGGCGAATGAGCAGGCGATACGGGAAATATACCTCCGCCCCTTCGAGATCGCCGTGAAAAAAGGCGGCTCCACCGGAGTCATGTCCGCGTTTAACCGCATCGGCGTCACCTGGGCTGGAGGCAACCGCAGCCTGCTTATAGAAATTCTCCGGGGCGAATGGGGTTTCCGGGGCGCGGTCATTACGGACTTCAACTTGTATCCGTATATGCAGCAAGACGAAGCCCTGCGGAATGGCGGCGACTTCATGCTCACCATGTATATGCCGCCGGTGTATGACAAGACTCCGGTGGATATAGAAAGCCCTACGGCAAAACTGGCGATACGGAACGCGGCGCATAATATTCTCTACGCCACGGTCAATTCCCACGCCATGAACGGCGTGGCGCCCGGGGTTGTCTTTAAGGCGATCACCCCGCTTTGGCGGACGTTGCTTCTTGTCGCGGATGGCATTGTCGCGCTGCTCATTATTGCAGCCATACCGTTCATTGTAAGGCGGGTTCGCGGACTCAAGGCGGTCTGAGGGAAACGGTGTGTCTGACGCCACTGGCGCATAACCGAGTCGATGTGTCTGACACCACTGGCGCATAACCCAGTCGATGTCTGACGCCATGGCGCATAACCGAGTCGATGTCTGACACCACTGGCGCATAACTGAGTCGGTGTGTCTGACACCACTTGGCGCATAACCGAGTCGATGTGTCTGACGCCACTTGGCGCATAACCGAGTCGGTGTGTCTGACGCCACTTGGCGCATACCCGAGTCGATGTCTGAGATCACTGGCGCATAATCGAGTCGGTGTGTCTGACGCCACTTGGCGCATAACCACTTGGCGCATAACTGAGTCGGTGTGTCTGACGCCACTTGGCGCATAACTGAGTCGGTGTGTCTGACGCCACTTGGCGCATAACCGAGTCGATGTGTCTGACATCATTGGCGCAATTGGCGCATAACCCAGTCGATGTCTGACACCACTGGCGCATAACTGAGTCGGTGTGTCTGACACCACTGGCGCATAACCGAGTCGGTGTCTGACACCATCGGACACCATCGGCGCATAACCGAGTCGATGTGTCTGACATCATTGGCGCACAACCGAATCGGCGTGTCTGACACCATTGGCGCAGACGCCACTTGGCGCATAACTGAGTCGATGTGTCTGACGCCATATTCCCACGGGAATATATCCTGCGCGTCCTCCGCGGCGAACGCCCCTCCACGGATCAAGCGCCCTGATCCGAACAGATCAAGGCGCTTGATCCGAAGGGATCAAAGCGCTTGATCCGAACAGATCAAAGCGTTTGATCCGAAGGGATCAAGGCGCTTGATCCGATAAGGATTGGAGCGCCCCGCCGCACGGATTCGCGTCAAACGAACGCATGGCGTTCAGGTTTGGAATCATCGCTGATTCCCCGCTGTCGAACGTATATTTTTATTGGAGGTGTTTTTATGAAACGTCTTGCGCGACAAAACGTTTTCCATTTGGCGCTTTTGCCTTTGGCGACGACATTCACCGGGGCTCTCACGCCGGCAGGGTGCGTCAGCAACGAAAGCGGCAAGCGCGGCGGCGCCTATGCGGGCGAGATTTCCTACAAGGTGGTGGTGGAAGGCTTCGAGTGGGGGCCGTCGGTGACAAGATTGATCGTGACGGCTGAGGATGATTTTCAGCGTGAAGCCGTTGATACGACCATGTTTGTCGTAAAAACAACGCTGCCCGTCGATGCAGGCGACCCAACGACCTATATACGCAGGATCACGGATATGTATATATGCGACTCGGAGGGACTAAAGCGTTCCTCCGGTTCGTCAAAGAGCATCGCCTTTGAGCTTGCCACAGGATACGAGACCATTATGACTATCCCCGGCGTCGGGAACATTGGCGCCGCAATTGATGGGTCGTCGCCGTTTTCCTATAATAGGGAAACCGGCTATAATTCGTGGGCTGATTTGGCGACCTACACGGTTGAACTGGCGGAAGGCAGGACCATCAGGATCGGCGCCGCCACGTACGACGCCGTAACCGTGGCGGCGGACTCGTACGCCGGCAGGCTCGCGCCTGAAACCGCGCTATTCACCAAAGGCGCGATCAGCGCAAACGGCGATTCCGGTTCAATTACCCTGCAAACCGCCGCGTACGAGCCGGAATCTCTTAAAAAGGACGGCGCGAAGAACGCGCTGCTCATTTGGCTGCACGGGGCTGGAGAAGGCGGAACGGACATAGACATCGCGCTTTTGGGCAACGATGTGACGGAACTCAGCAAGGAGCCGATTCAGAACTATTTCAAGACGGCTGGAGCGGACGCAGGCGCATATATTCTTGTCGTACAAACGCCGACTATGTGGATGGACAACGGCGGCGGTCAGCATCAAGGCGATCAGGATTCACGGTATACTGAGGCTTTGAAGCGGGCAATCGACCGGTATATCGCGGCGAATGGCGATGTGGATACGGATCGGATATACATAGGCGGCTGTTCAAACGGCGGCTACATGACGATTGACATGCTGATCAAGTATCCGGACTTTTTCGCCGCCGCATACCCAATTTGCGAGGCGTATAGGGATTCATATATCGACAGCGCGAAGTTGGACAAACTAAAAAGGACTCCCCTGTGGTTTACGGCGTCTGCGGACGACTCGGTCGTCGCTCCTCCCGCCTACACAGCCCGCACGTATGCGCGTCTTGTACGGGCAGATGCGAAAAACGCGCATTTCAGCTATTTTGAGCATGTAACGGGACAAGACCAGCCGGGCGTTGTGTATATGGGACACTGGTCATGGATTTATACGTTGCAAGACCGGTGCGTTCTTGATCAGAATGCGGCGGCGATCAAAGCGGCGGCGAATTTGGACGCCGCAGTCATGCTTGTAACCGCGCCAAGTACAGAGCCGGTTCAAGCAACTGGCGGGCAGGCCACGCTTTGGGGCTGGCTGGCGGCGCAGCGGAAAGGACGCTCATGAGGATTTGCCGGCATGTCGGCAAGATGTGCTTTCGAGGCGGCAAGCGGCTTTGCCGCCGCCGGTTATAGACGCACGGAAAAAATAAGGAGAAAGAATGGAATATAAGGATATCATTGACAGCATGACGGTGGAGGAGAAATGCTCGTTGCTGTCGGGCAAAGGAAATTTCACCACCAAGGAAGTGAAGCGGCTGAACATCCCTTCAATGTACCTTTCGGATGGCCCCCACGGCGTGCGCAAGCAGGCGGGCGCGGCGGATCACTTGGGGCTTAACCCCAGCCTCCAGGCGACCTGCTTTCCCACTGCCGCGACCATAGCGAATTCATGGGATGTGGAACTGGGCGAAGAATTGGGGCGGCGTTTGGGCACGGAAGCTGCGGCGCAAGGGGTCGGCGTCCTTCTGGGACCCGGACTGAACATCAAACGCTCCCCGTTGTGCGGACGCAATTTTGAATATTTTTCCGAAGATCCGCACCTGTCCGGCAAAATGGCCGCGGCGTATATTCGGGGCGTCCAGTCAAACGGCGTGGCCGCCTGTCCCAAGCATTTTGCGGTCAACAGCCAGGAAGTGCGGCGGATGCACAACGATTCAGTGGTGGACCAACGGGCGATCAGGGAAATTTACCTGACCGGTTTTGAAATCGCGGTGCAGGAAGGCAAACCGCTTGCCATTATGACCTCTTATAACAAGGTGAACGGCGTGTATGCCAATGAACACCCCCAGCTTCTGCGGGAAATATTGGCGGGAGAATGGGGGTTCAGCGGGCTTGTGGTTACCGATTGGGGCGGGAGCGACGACCGCATCGCCGGGCTTGCGATGGGAAACCAGTTGGAAATGCCGGCGACTGCGGGCGACAGCGACCGTGAAATCGCCGATGCGATTCGCGCGGGCCGCATACCGGAATCGCTGGTGGATCAGCGGGTTGACGAGTATTTGCGCGTATTGTTTGCGGTGTCCCTCCCGTCGAATGAAGACGCGCCGTTCGGCGTTTTTAGTTTTGACAAGGATGCGCATCACGCCTTTGCGTATAAGGCGGCGGCGGATTCTATCGTACTGCTCAAAAATGAAGACCATATTCTGCCCCTGAAAGCGGGCGCAAAAGTGGCTGTCGCCGGATGTTTCGCCAAGAACCCCCGGTATCAAGGCGCCGGTTCCAGCATGGTTAACCCGACGCGGTTGGACATCCCGCTGAATCGTCTGAATGAAAGCGAACTTGACATTGTGGGATATGCCGACGCGTATGCGCGGCATGGCGGCGTGGACGAGTCGCAGCTTGCGGCGGCGGTGAGACTGGCGCGGGAAGCCGATGTCGTCCTGTTGTACATGGGATTGGATGAACTGCAGGAGTCCGAAGGGCTGGACCGCGAAAACATGCGGCTCCGCGAGAATCAGGCGGCTGCGCTGAAAGCGGTCAGCGAGGTCAATCCCAATGTAGTGGTGATTTTGTCAGGAGGCGCGCCGGTTGAGACGCCGTGGATAGACTCGTGCAAGGCGCTTATTCACGGATACTTGGGCGGGCAGGCGAGCGCGGGCGCAATGGTTGACGCGCTGACCGGAAAAGTCAACCCGTCCGGGAAACTCGCTGAAACGTGGGCTCTTGCCGGCGAGGACGCGCCCTCCTACCGCTATTACCCGGGGCTGGAAAAAACGTCCGAATACCGCGAAAGTCTTTTTGTCGGCTATCGCTATTATGAGACAAGCGGCGTTCCCGTTCGGTTCCCCTTTGGCTATGGCTTGAGTTACACCTCGTTTGAGTATGCTGATCTTGCCGTTGACGATGACTCGGTGCGTTTTACGCTGACTAACATTGGTTGTCAAGACGGGGCGGAAGCGGTTCAACTGTATGTTTCCGCCAAAAACAGCGCGATATACCGTCCGCTTCGGGAACTCAAAGCCTTTAAAAAAGTGCGTCTCCAGCGTGGGGAGAGCAAGACCGTCACGCTGCCACTAGATGAAAAAACGTTTCGGCATTATAATGTCCGCGCAAACCGTTTTGAAGTGGAAGGCGGCGTGTATCGCATACAGATCGGCGCCTCGGTCGCGGACATCAGGTTGGAAGCGGCTGTCAACGTCAAGGGAACGGCGCAGCCGCTGGCGGATGACACGCCGCCCTATTCCCCTGATACGTTGCCGAGCTATTATGCGGGCAAGGTGGGGGCTGTCGGCGATGAGGAGTTTGAAAGGCTTCTGGGGCGTCCCATACCAAAGGCGGCGTGGGATCGCTCTCTGCCGCTTGAAAGGAATGACACGTTTTCACAGCTTTTTTACGCGAAAAGCCTGATAGGACGGCTCGTCTACAAGGCGCTTGATTCCCTAAAAAGACGGAGCGAGAAAAAGGGCAAGCCGGACTTGAACATTCTTTTCATCTACAATATGCCTTTTCGAGGCATTGCAAAAATGATGGGAGGAGCGGTGGACGGCGCCATGGTGGACGCATTGGTGGAGATATTCAATGGGCGCTTCTTTAGAGGGGCGGCGCATGTAGTCGCGGCGTGGTTCCGAAAGGGAAAAGCCGCTCGAAAGACGAGGCGAAAACTGGATGAGGCGGCCGCTTTGTCTCATTCTCCTCATGGGAGGGAACCAGCATGAGCATTATTAAGGAACAGTGGGCGCATTTCAAAGAAAAGCATCCTAACATAGCGCAATTTTTAGTTTTTTTTATTCTATCCAACGGCGTGACCATTTTTCAAATGGCTATGATGCCCATTCTGCGCGGCATGTTCGCAGGCGGCAGCTTGGAAAGCGTTCCGTTTCAGGTGTTCCCGGTGGGGCGGAATGTGGACGGCTCTCCATACTACATTTTCAACTATGCGGCCGGTCCAATCGCTCTGGATGGTTCGGGCGGCGGGCTGGCATATTTTCTTGCGGTGCAGATTTCACTTGCCATCGCGCAGGTCATCAACTTTTTCGCCCAGCGCAATGTTACGTTCAAATCCAACGGCTCCATTGGCAAGGCGGCGTTCTGGTATGTGGCGGCGTACATTGTCATCACATTGGCGGCGGGCGCGGCGCAGGGGCTGTACAAGGCTCCTATCTACAATTTTTTTATGGGGAATATGGGCGGCGCCGGAGAAACCACTGCGGATGTCATCACTATGATCATCAATTCCGCAATTTCATTCTGGGTGTTCTTCCCCATATTCAAGGTAATCTTCAAAAAAAGATAGAACTGTATGAAAGTGTTGTCAATCGTAGTTCCCTGTTACAATTCTCAAGACTATATGCGGCGGTGCATTGATTCGTTGTTGCCCGGCGGCGATGACGTCGAAATTCTTATTGTCAATGATGGATCCACAGACAAAACCGGCGCCATTGCGGATGAATACCAAAAGGCATACCCTGATAGTGTCACGGTGTTTTATCAGGAAAACGGCGGACACGGCGCGGCGGTGACGACCGGCGTCACCTACAGTACCGGCGCATTTGTCAAGGTGGTGGACAGCGACGACTGGCTGGACGCCGCCGCGTATAAAGAAACGCTTGCCACGCTCCGTCAATGCGCCGGTTTGGAACAGCCGGATATGGTTGTGACTAATTTTGTCTACGAGAAGCAGGGCAAGAAACGCAAGAAAGTCATGCGTTACACCAATGTCTTGCCCGAAGGCCGCATCTTCACATGGAGCGAAACACGGCGCTTCCGCAAGGGGCAGTACCTCCTGATGCATTCCATTATATATCGTACCAGCGTATTGCGCGAAAGCGGATTGGAACTGCCCCGCCACACCTTTTATGTGGATAATCTCTACGCCTATATTCCGTTGCGGAAGGTGAACACAATGCGCTACCTTGACGTGGATTTCTACCGCTACTTCATCGGCAGGAATGAGCAATCGGTTCATGAAGAAACCATGATCAAAAAGATTGATCAGCAACTGCTGGTGAATCGCATGATGATCGCTTCGCTCAATTTAGTCGATATACGTGACAAGCGGCAATTCGTCTATTTGTTTCACTATTTGGAAATTGTAACGATGATCTCTTCAATATTGCTGATACGTTCAGGCGATAAGGAAAATTTACACAAGAAGAAGCTGTTGTGGGAGTTTATCCGGGACCATAACAAGCGTTTATACAACAAACTCCGCTACGGTTTCTTGGGTTGGCTCGTTAATTTGCCCGGAATAATCGGGCGCGACATTTCCATTTCTGTTTATGAGGCGTCGCAAAGGGTTTTCGGGTTCAATTAGGAAGGAAATTCCCCGCCCTAAAGGGCGGGACATCCGCATAGAAAGAGGTTTAGGTTCGCCGTTGAGAACCCGCTAACGCGCTTCCAAATTGCCGGTTGCCGCTGTTTTCCACCCTCCGGCATCGAAAAGCGAATCAAACGACTGTGAATAACGATACGCCGCGAATTTACCGCGGCAACGCTCACAAAATATCAAAAAGCGCATGACAGTCATCTTTGGATAACCGGCGGGGCGTCGGACGCGCTTGCTTCGTCGCTTTGCTCCTCGCAATGACAGTTTCCATACAAAAATGCCTGCGGATGCGGGCGTCTTGCAAAACAAATCAAGAAGTAGAGTCGCTTCTCTCGGTATTCCTGGGTCGAGGCCGGTCCATTATATGCGAGAATGATTCCGTCCGCTTTCATTTGTATAAGAATAGGTTGCCGCAAATAATGTTGGCAATATATGCATTTCGTTTATTTTGTCATTTAAGTCTATTATCTGAAATTCACTCAACATCCCTGCTGTTTGCAACGTTTTGGAGCGGCGAAGCATATACAGACCTGTCAGGCGATGCGAAAATCCACTGCGAAGCGCCCGACAAGGATGTCGGGCGTTGCTTTTCTACACCCTATCAGAAGTCAAGTTCGTTTCCGGTAAAAATATAAATTTTAACCGTATAGTCATATCCGCTGTTTTTATAATTTCCTATCCGTATATATTCCGGGTAATGGAATTCGGCATTGTATTTAATTAAAAATCCCCGACTCAAGGGCTAAACTTGACCCACAGATTTCACGCGGGGTACTGTCGGCGGGCCAGCAGGATGTAAAGTTTCATTGACCCCATCCAAATGGTTTTCACTCCCGGCGGCCCGTCGCTGGGAGCGCGTTTCGGTCCTCCCAGCCGTCCCGGATAGTCCACCGCCTCTTTAATCGTATGCGCCTTCTTCGGTTCCTTCTTTGTCTTGTTCGCTATGCGGTACGGCAGCTTCCGCGGCAGCTTCCGCTCATCCGGCCCCGGCAATGCGGAACAGGGGGGTTCCGGTTCGAGTCGCCCCATATGCGCCATGTTCAGCGTCATCGCCGCGATTATTGAGCGCGTCAGGATGGGCGCCGCCGTCTTGCCTGCGCTCCGCTCCGGTAACTTTTCTACGGCGCGTCCGCTCTTCGGCGCATAGTGAAACCGCTCCATTTTCCACCGCCGCATATGACACCCCGCATGCTTGTATGCTTCTTCGACCGTGTTTACCGGTTCATTTGCCAGACGCACCCCATTATTATATTTTTTATGGTCGGATACGATAAACTTCCCGCGCCACGGATGGCGCGGGCTACAATAAATTTGGGGGCAAAAAACTTTGCTTTCGGATTTGTCTTTTACGTCATTTCTTATACCATATTCCTATGCTTTATTTCCTATAATCATTTATTCAATTATTTTCCAATACATTTTCCAGAAAATATTAGGGGGGCATTGCACATAACACACTACAAATGACGCTTCTTGCGTTTATATCGCTGTCGCCCAAAAGATATTAAACAGGCTCTTAACGTATCGACAGTGGGAGACTTTCCCATTCTCGCTTTTTCTGCTATGCTTGATTGTAAGGAGGCGTATATGGGTGTATACGAAAATCACTTTGGTACATAACGAATATCAGGGCGTGACAAACCCGGGATATATACACCGGGAGCATGCGCGACAGTTGACGATGAACGCGCTGGTTACTATAGGCGCGTGGATACTGGTCATCAATGGGGAAACCAGTCAAAAGTTGAGGCTTAACCTGAAAAAGACCAGTAAAACTGTGCGAAAGCCTATGGCTTTCATCCGGAACGGCGGCATAAAGGAAGAATCCACTTGCCAGACAATGGAATGTGCGGCAGTACGCTGGAATGATCGAGAAGGCGCCGACGATGCGGTCGGCGCGTGGAGGACGTATGAACCATAAAACGCCGCTTTCACTCTTTTTACCCTTGCTGTTTGCGCTTGTCTTTTCCGCATGTTCAAAGGAAGACGAGCTTTCCCCGGAAGACTTGGCGTCCCTTGAATTGCGGGGGATACATGAGATTATTGCGAAGACCGTTTCCAAACCATGGAACGGGGAAGACTTTGCGCCCGGAAAAACCGGCGGAACCTGGAACGACGTGATAAGCCAGGATCCCAAGAGCTTTAACCTCTTGATTGCCGAACAGGACGGCGTAACGGGCGCCGTAACCAACTATATGATTGACTACCTGGTGGATTACGATACCCTGCTTCGGGAGTGGAAGCCCCGCGCCGCGTCTTTTGAGATCCGCGCCAACGAAGAGGAGGACGCCCTTGACGTGATCTATACGTTGCGGGACGATCTCTACTGGACATGGTACGAATCCGACAGGAAGATACAGGTTACTAGTGATGACATTATTTTCTGGTACAACGAGATTCACGGCGATCCGCAGTTCCAGAGTTCAGGGTACTACCAGCAGTTTTTGGAAATGGAAGACGGAAGCGAAGCCCATGTGGACATTGAAAAGATAGACGATCTGCGTTTTGTGTTTCACTTTCCCCGGATCGTGGCGGAACCCCTCCTTGCGACCAACATGATCGTTATGCCCCGGTATGGGTATGAAGAAGCGAAAAAACAAAATGGCGTTCAGGGAACGCTGGGCGTCTACGGCGTCAACACCGACCCGAAACTCATCCCGTCCTGCGGGAGGTACTACCTGACCGAATACACGGCCGGGCAACGCCTGGTATACAAACGGAATCCCAACTACTGGGAAAAAGACAGCGCCGGCGTATCCGTTCCGTATCCTGATGAAGAAGTTCTGCGGATTATTCCCGATGAAAACACACGGTATCTGCTTTTCAAAGAAGGAAAGATAGAGTCCTACACTTCCCGACCCGAAGACCTGGACGAGTTGGCAAACAACCAGCGCGGGGCGGGGCGGGGCGCGGATTACACGGTGTACAACAACGAAGGGTCCCAAAACGCCAGCTTTTGGACATTTAACCAGAATCCCAAAAACAGCGGCAAGCCCTTCTACGAATGGTTTTCCAAAACGGAATTCCGCCAGGCGATGAGCAGCCTCTTAAACCGCGAGCGGATCATCAATCAGGTGTACCGGGGGCTTGCCAAGCCGAAACTGCACTTCTTCCCGGAAACCAACCCTTACTATGATGAGGAAATCCGGCTGCAATACGAATACGATCCGAACAGGGCGATACAGTTGTTGTCCTCCATCGGCATGACGCGGGACAGTTCCGGCGTTATGAAGGACAGTCAGGGGCGGCCGGTCGAATTCAACCTGGCCATACAGTCCGACAGCGCAGTCACCAACGACATCGCTTCCATAATCGCCGACGAATTGAGCCGGGTGGGGATCAAAGCCACTATCCGGGTGGTGGATTTCCAGAAACTCGTGGAGCAACTTTTTGAAACATGGGACTGGGAATCCGTGATCATGGCGTTTTCCGGTTCCAGTATTTTCCCTTCACAAGGGAGCAATGTCTGGGTGTCCAGCGGGAACCTCCACATGTGGTATCCCCAGCAGGAAAGCCCGGCTACGGACTGGGAGGCGCGCGTCGACTATCTCTATAACGAAGGCGTCTATACGGTAGACTCGGCAAGGGCAAAGGTGTTTTGGGACGAATACCAGCGCGTCATTCTGGAACAATGCCCGCTCATTTACCTCGTGCGCAGCCGGGGCTTTTTCGCGCTTAACAACCGCTGGGATCAGCGCAATGTGTACTACGACAACAAGAGCGGGCTTCAGTTGACCCATGTCTTTCTCAAGGAGTGAACGCTTTGCGTTCTTGTTCGCTCTATGCGGCGGCGGCGCTTTTTCTAAAAGGTTGGCAAGAACGCTTTGTTTGACGAATTTAAAAAGAAGCGTATAGCAGGCGGAGCGCTGTAAAAGCGCAAACGGCGTTAATCCGGCGCCTGCATTGCCGCAAACTGTATGCGCCGCCGTACTCTGTAGAGCCATGAGGAAGCGGCAGACAGCAGGTTGCGGTTACTGAATGTTAGATACTAGCAGGCGGGGTTTGACGGCCGCCCTTCTCAATTGACAGCCGATCATTTTCTGGAAAATATGGAATGACAATTTATGGAATTGAACTATATTGAGTTTCGTTATGAAGACACTAAAACCCCTTATGAAGATATCAAGCGATATGACGAATATTGCCATTGGCTTGGACTTATGTATAAATATTATCTAAAACCGGTGACAACCGGTAAAATAAAGATGTTGAAAGTTATAATGACGGATGACATGGAAAACACAAAAAAAATATCTTTTGGCAGATACTCTTCGCCGGAAGAAGATATATATTTATATGTAGCGTATGATTGCCGGAATTTCCAAAACAGAAGCGTTAAGGATATTCAAAGAACATCGCTTGACATAATCCATAACAGAATTATGGAATACGCCGCCCTTAATGACATAAACGGGAATAATTTTGTGGAATCTTATAATACAATTACGGCGAACAATTTCTTGTTTGAGGAAAAATATCTGGAGCCCGCATCGAATGGCATATATACGGCGCAGATGTCGTTCAAATATGATTTTCAGGATGCCGGCGTATTTTATGACAGCGGCGTTGTTTTGGAAATATATAAGGAGCGCCAGTTGATACATAAAACAACGGTTTTCCACAGCGCCCTGCGGGTCGTGAAAAAATGCATCCATTATATAAAATGGGAGGATGACGCTAATGTAATAATAGATTATTTTACAAGCGGAGATTTTTATTGGAGGATACCTGTAAATGGAACGATTGAGCTTGACTGTATCCACAAAAGCGATTGCCGTAACATATTCCATCTTGGAACACATTATTATTATGGAAGAGATATAGCCAAGGATGAGGAAAAAGGCGTGGCGTTAATAAAAAAAGCCGCCCACATGGGGAGCAAGTCCGCGAGTGAATGGCTTGCCTATCCTATTTGGAGAAAAATATGGTATGGATAAAAATGTCCATCGGGGTTCCGTTCGGACGGAAGTTTGTGGAACGGCTTTGCCGCCACGCTCCCGTCGCTCTCACGTTTCCATTCGCCGCAGGCGCGCAACTATACAAAAACCCCCTCATGTGGTATATTTGCGGCAGAGAGACAATTGACCGCCGCCGGAAGCGGCTCGCATAGGAGGCGAGTATGAGCGTTTTTAAGGAAGAAATTATGCTGGAAAACGTCATTGACCGGGGGCTTGCAAACCGTGGATATATCAAAGAAAGCGAAATGCGCGCCTTGACGGTTCAAGCGGCGCCCGATACCGGGGCGTGGACGTTGGTTGTCAACGAGGACGCCCGGCAAACGTTGAGGCTTGCCATTGTGGAAACAGCGGCGTCCACTCTGGCGGACGGCAAGACGGACATGTATAATGTAACGGAAGACGTAAAAATTCAGTGGAAAAACCGCCGCGCCGCGCTTCCCGCCGTAGCGGTTCCCAACGCAAAAGACATGCTCCCCGGCGCATTGCCTTTTGAATACAAGGATGCGATGGTTGGCTTGGCGCATGAACGGCTCGTTGGGGTTCGTGGCGATCAGCCCTTGCATATTCCTTTGCTCTGTCAAGCGCGTCCCGCTCCTAACTCAAACGGGGAATTGAGGCTGATTCCAGCAAGGAACCAAGAGCAATTCAAGCGAGGAAAAAAGAGCGGATGATGAACAAGGACGGACAGGAAAGGCCCGCAGGGGTTGTCGTGAATCAGATGCGCCGGATAGGGAGCGTTGCCGGGCGGCCATTCTACGCCTTCAAGCGCAGGGCGCCGCTCGTTTCCTACATCATAAGTCGGCTTGTCACTATGGCGGCGATGCTCTTTCTTTTGGGCTTTGCGGTCTTCGCGCTCATGGAACTGGCGCCCGGAGACATTGTGGATCAGGTGATCAGGCAGCAGATATTCACCGAAAACGCCCACTCCCGAGGCGGACGGGCTGAGACGGCGATGAGTCCTGATCAGATCGCCGCAAGACGAGCGGAGTTGGGGCTGGATCAGCCGTTTTACACCCAGTACTTCCGCTGGCTTAGACAGGTCATCCTGCGGGGAGACTTGGGGGCAAGCCTTATCTCACGCGCGCCGGTTTCTTTTCTCATCGCTAGCCGTATTGTAAACTCGCTTGTCCTCAACCTCATCGCGTTGGCGCTTATCACTTTTTTCTCCTTCTTTCTGGGCGTTTACTTTTCTACAAAAGCGGGAACTCGCGTCGATTTGGCGGCGACCTTTTTCGCGCTGGCGCTCCACGCCTTTCCGGGGATACTCATGCTCATCCTGCTCCAGCTTGCGGCGTCAATCACCGGACTGTTCCCGGTAACCGCCTATCCTCCCTTTCCCTTTGCGGAAGCGCCGGGCAGGTTTGTGTTCTCCTATATGCATCACATTTTCCTCCCCCTTCTCGCGTCCTTCCTGGGAGGCATAGGCGGAACTTTGCGCATGATCCGGGCCACCATGCTTGACCAACTGGGGCAACCCTACATCGTAAGCCTCCGCTCGCGGGGCATACGGGAATGGAGGGTGTACTTTAACCACGCCTTCCGCAACACGCTGAACCCCTACATCACCGGAAGCGCGAATCTCTTGGCGAGCCTCTTTTCCGGCTCCCTGATACTCGAAATCATCTTCGCCTACCCCGGCATAGGGCGGCTCATGTATGAAGCGGTGTTGCAGGAAGACATCAACCTGGTGCTGGCGAATCTCATGTTCATTTCTTTTTTGACATTGCTCGGCATGGCGCTGGCGGACATCCTCCTGGCTCTCGTCGATCCCAGGATACGGTACGGCAAGGAATAGGAGGGCGCATGAAACGGTTTTTACACTACCTGAAACGAAGGCCGCTGGGCGTGGCGTCCATCATCCTTCTCGCCATCCTCTACCTCTTGATGCTTTTTGCGGAATTCATCGCTCCTTACAGCCCGGCTACGTCTTTCGCGGACAAGACCTACCACCCGCCCAACGTGCGCTTTGCAGATGGGAAGCTCCAGGCGCAAAAGGCGCAGGTAATCAACACCATCACCTGGAAATACGCGCGAGTGCGGGGAGAGTACACGCCTATCCGCTTTTTCGCGCCGGGACAACCCTACAAGCTCTGGGGGTTTGTCCCGATGGAACGCCATCTCTTTAGCGCCGGAAACGATGTATACAATGACTATCCGGCGTTCCTTATGGGCGCGGACAATCTGGGGCGGGACATCTTTTCCCGCATCATCTATGGCAGCCGCATCTCGCTCACCATCGGGTTTATCGCCGCGTTTATTTCCCTTTCGCTGGCTATACTGTTCGGAGGGCTTTCCGGTTATTTCGGCGGTTTCACTGACTGGGCTATCATGCGTTTTTCGGAATTCTTCATGCTCATCCCGGGACTCTACCTGATACTGTTCCTGCGATCCCTCCTGTCAAACAACATGGACTCAGGCCAATCCTATTTAATGATAACGCTGATACTGTCGCTGGTAGGCTGGCCCGGTTCCGCCCGCACCATCAGGGGCATGGTTCACGCCATAAAGCGCGAAGAATTCGTGATGAACGCGCAGCTTGAGACGATTCCCTCGCTTGTCATAATAGCGCGGCATATCATTCCCCAAATCGCCAGCCTTCTCATCGTAAGCGTAGCCCTGAGCGTTCCCGGCTTCATCCTCACCGAAACCACCCTCTCCTACCTGGGACTGGGCATCGTGGATCCGGCGGTCAGTTGGGGTTCCCTCATCAAGCGGGATATTTCCACGTTGAGCAACCTTCGAAACTACCCCTGGCTTCTGGCTCCGGTGTGGTTCCTTCTGGGGGTAACGTTGGCGTTCAACTTTATCGGCGACGCGTTGCGGGACTACTACGATCCCTACCACACGATCTTTCCGCGCTTTGGAAAGAAAAAGCCTCTTCATGACGGCAAGATGGAGGGTAAATTCGCCCTGTCGCAAGGCTCCCGCAACGCCGCCGTCCGTAGTCAGAAACCCACTCAGGCGGTTGTTCCGGATCAAATGGAAACTGGAGGGGATTCGAGCGATGGCAGGCGCTCTCCTGCGCCCCTCCTTGAAGCGAGCGATCTGCGGGTCTCGTTCCCGGTGTTGCGCGGCGCCGCCTATGCGCGTATCCAAGCCGTAAGAGGGGTCTCCTTCTCGCTTGAAAGGGGAAGCATACTGGGAATTGTGGGGGAAAGCGGTTCCGGCAAAAGCGTCGCCACCCACTCGATTCCGGGGTTGCTGCCCGCAAGCGCCGTGGTTTCCGGTTCGGTCAAATACGACGGAAAAGAGTTGCTCGGACTCCCTACAGCGGCGTTGCGGGAATACCGGGGGAGGAAGATTGGGATGATCTTTCAGGAGCCGGGAAGATCATATGACCCCCTGCAAAACATGGCGAGCGTGTTTTTTGAGACGTTGCGCAACAGCAATCCCGGTATCAGCAGGGAAGAAGCCTTGGTGAAAGCGGAAAGCCTGCTCGCCGAAACCGGACTTCCCAACGGGCGGGAACGGCTAGCGAACTTTCCCCATCAGTTTTCCGGGGGACAACTCCAGCGCATCGGCATAGCTTTGGCGCTCGCGCAGAACTGCGAACTCCTCATCGCCGACGAGCCGACTACGGCGCTGGATGTGACGATACAGAAGCAGATCGTGGAACTGCTCAAAGCGTTGCGGAAAAGCCGACAAATCTCGATCATCTTTATCAGCCACGACATTGACCTTGTCGCGGACATTTCCGACCGGATCATGGTGATGTACGGCGGCATGGTGATGGAGAGCGCCGATTCGGCGGTCATCGCCTCTTCCCCGCGCCATCCCTACACAAAAAGCCTTGTCGCGGCGAGCCCCCGCTTCGGCAGCCACTATTCACGGGATCGGCTCACCCCCATTCCAGGGAAGGTTACGGATCCGGCGCGTCCCGAACCCGGCTGCCCCTTCGCCCCACGCTGTACGCGGGCGCGAAGCGAATGCGCCGCCGCCATTCCCGCGCTAAAACCGCTTGCTGGAAACGCCGGAGACGGCGGCGACGCAAGCGGCAATGCCGCGCATATAATACGTTGCGTACTCGGCGGAGGCGAATGATGTCCGTAATCACCGTTACAAACGTGAGCAAGCGTTTCAATTTGGAAGCCGGATTCTTCGCCAGGTTCGGGCGTTTTGTATATGCGGCAAGCGATGTGTCTTTCTCCATCGGCAAAAACGAAAGCTATGGACTCGTGGGGGAATCGGGCTGCGGCAAAACCACGACCGCCCGGCTTTTGGTCAGGATGTACGAAAGCGACGGGGGCGCCATTATTTTCAACGACGCCATTGATGTGCGGCGTTTGAAATTTGGGGGACTAAAAGACTACCGGGAAAAAGTGAAATACGTGTTTCAGGATCCGGCGCGTTCCCTTAATCCAAGGATGACGGTTTACGAAGCGCTGGTTTCGGGCTATCGTTTTTCATCGCGGTGGCCCGGACAGAAGCGGGCGCATATTGAAGCGGCGGCTATTTTGGAAGAAGTGGGTCTTTCCGAGGCTGACCTGGAAAGGCGTCCGGCGGAATTTTCTGGAGGCCAGAGGCAGAGAATTTCCATCGCCCGGGGACTCCTCATGGAGCCGGAACTCCTCATCTGCGACGAGGTGGTTTCCGCCCTGGATGTTTCCATTCAGGGGCAGATACTGAATCTGCTCATGGAGATCAAGTCCCGGCGATCATTGTCATTTCTGTTTATTGCCCACGACCTTAAAGTGGCGTCGTATTTCTGCGACCGCATTGGCGTCATGTACCGGGGCGAGCTTATGGAGGAGGCGCCGGCGGAGAATCTCTACCTCAATGCGCGGCACCCCTACACCAAGCTGCTCTTTTCTGCGGCAAGCCGGGGCCCGTTTGACGGCGCGAAGATTGCCGCGGCAGGTCCCGCGCCGCTTGGCGAGGTAAAGTCCGTTGCAACGAGGATCGTCGGCTGCGCCTTTGCTGAACGTTGCCCCGTGGCGGAAGAACGTTGCCTGCGCGAACGCCCGGCCATGCGGGAAACCGGCGGGGGAGGATGCGCGCGCTGCCACAGGGTGTAGTGGCTGTTGTCTTCACGGCGCCACATCCCGAAACGGATGCGCCCTCTACTGGTGGCGGCGCATAATTGCCTGTAATATGAACCCTGTCGTATACGCTCCTGTTTTTCGCAAGGGTTCCCATAACCAACGGTTACGTTGCCGGAACTTCTCCCGCGTTTGTACGCCTTTCACGCGACGCCGCATATCCACCACATCTATTATTGTTCCATACCATCTCCTTTATCCGTCTGTTTCCTGCGGGATTTCTCCGTTGAGAATATCGCTCCAGCTCCTTTTCTCACCGCGCTGAACTCCCACCGTACCGCGAAGCGCCCATTTCTTCCCTACTCCGCTCGTCTTCATCAAAAGCCAGGTCCAGCGATATTCGGGCGGTAAAGTCCGAATGGAACAAGTTTCCGATCTTCATCAAGGGGGCGCGTCCACCTATAACCCACAGACATTCAAGTTTGTGGGCGAATTCAGGCTTCCTCCAGTGCGCCGCGATCTTACTATCGGGAATGCAACGCATAGCAGAATTCCTTGCAATGAATGTATCAAAATGCCGCGACCAATAGACGGTCTTAACGTATGAGTTGACGGCTCCAATAGATAGGTTGGAAATCCTGTTCCAGCGTCTGTGAATCTTGATCGGGACGGGAAATGGCGCGTCTCACGGCGCGGCATCCTGATTGCTGGCGATACAGGGCGCATCCAAGCGGATGGAAGGAATACGCAACGCGAGGAAAAAACTACAGCGTCGCGCTGAGATGAGTCCTAGGGAGACGGAACATCCGCCAAAGCGGATATGGTTATGTACTAATAATAAGTCAGATGGGGGGATCAATTAAGCCGGAAGGTGTCTTCGGGGCTTGACGGCTATTCATTTTTTTATCAACACTCCTTTTTTGAAGATTTAGACGCTTGGGTTTGTTTCAAAACAAATCGAATTTTGAAACAACCTCATTTTTTGAAAAAAGTTATACATTTAATCTCTCATTGTCAAGGACTTTCTAAAAAGACGGAAATCACGAGACCTTCCCAAAGCTGACTTGGATTTAGGCGGAAATAGTTTCTTTCGCGGTCTCTTTTTTCACCGGCGCCAACATGACGCTGTTATGGGCATAGCGCCGCTTCGCGTTCCGGTCGTGGATTTTCTTCCCGCAAATCCATGTCGTTGCGCTCTTTTTCCAGAGCCGCCAGAATGAGGGAGCCTAGGCCCTTAAAGTCATCTTCCGTTACGGGTTCGCTTGTGTAGTAGGCGAAGGAACCGTCACGATACGGATCGCCGCCGAGACCGGCGACGCTGCAAATGCCGGTTACGTGAAGCTCCCCGTCCGTTTCCTCACGGATGCGACTCATAAGCCCCTTATACGCCAGAGCCGCGCCGGACGTTATTTCTTCCGCCTGATCTTTCGCATAGCCTTTGTTGAGCGTTTTGTAGAGAAAATAGGTGAACATGGCGGAACAGGAGGTTTCAAGATAATTGCCCGCGCGATCCCTGCAATCAAGAATCTGACTCCAAAGACCGCTCTCCCGGTCTTGACAACGCAAGAGGGGGGCTATGAGGCTGCGGCTTATGTCAAGCAGGGCTTGCCGATGCCGCGGCAACGCTTTTGGAATGAAGTCAAGCGTATCCACCAGCGCCATGCAGTACCAACCCATAGCTCTGCCCCAGAAATGCGGAGAACAGCCAGTTTCGGGATCAGCCCATTTCTGGACGCGGGACTCATCCCACGCATGGCAAAGAAGTCCGGTTTTCGCATCGCGGGCTTTTGATTCCAACAGGATAAATTGATGGACAATATCGTCGAAATCCGTGTCCCCGTCGTTCTTGTTGAAGATCGCCGCATACTGCGCGTAAAAAGGCTCCCCCATATAAAGGCCGTCAAGCCACATCTGATATGGATAGATTTTCTTATGCCAAAATCCGCCCGCGTTTGTTCGAGGTTGCTCTTTGAGTTGTTTGCGTAAGATTTCTATAGCCTTCCGGTACTTCTGTTCGCCGGTTTCGGCGTAAAATACAAAGAGCAGTTTCCCCATGTTTATCTGATCCAGGTTATATTCACCCTCTCGATAGCTTGCGACGCCGCCGTCTTCCGTGATCATGGCGTCAAGCATGGACTTCACCCACCTTGTATACTCCGGCTTATTCAGAAAAACGCCTGTATTGTATATGCTTTGCAACACAAGCCCATGCTCATAATGCCATCTCGCCTGTTCCGGCGTATATCGCTTCATCACCGATAACGCTATGCGTTCAAAAATAGGCGCTGTCTTGTCAATCATAATCCACATCCGGTTGTTTGTTATTATGCGAGAGGATATTCCGCCGCATGCCCGGCACGCGGCGGAAACAAGTCATTTCAAATAATTGCCGTCTCTAGCAACCTGAACGCCATTTTGATCCCATTCAAGTCCGCCGAGTTTGTCAAATTCCGCGACCCACGCGGTCCAATTCTCCTGAGTCAGCGCGCGTCTGCCGGTAAGAAATTCCGCTACGCCCTGCTCGTAGAACCGTTTGAGGTCCGCATTCGGCGCGGGGAGCGCGTCGCCGCCGATATTGGGCGTCCAGGGTTTTGACTGCATATCCCACAACACGGTGAGAGCGCTCATGGGCTTGCCTGATGTCGGCGCTTTATAGGTGGGATAGCGCGCCACAAGTTCCACTTCGCCATTATAGAACACCATATTGCGCAGTTGGGTCAGCGGCTGGATTTCAGGCTGCGTGAAACCGAGTTTCGCGTCTGCAAGCCCTTCCACTGTGGGAACGTTATGTTCATCAAGCAGATAGTTCACGCCTTCTTCACCCCATCCCAAGAGGTAGTATCCTTCGTCCGAGGACATCCATTCCAGCAGGCGGGCTATTGCCGCGCCCTTTCCGCTCTGCGCGGCTTTTGCGGACACCGCGTAAATACGGTAGGCTTGCGTATATACGCCTACTGATTGTTTGCCGGTTGGCCCTTTGGGCGGATCTACAACGATCCACTCTCCGTTCGGGAAATTCTTGTCAAAAGGCGCGTAATTCGCCTCAGCCGCAAACGCCGCGTTCTGCTCCCGCATGACGCCGAATCGTCCCTGTTTCCATGCCGCCCTAAAATCGTCTTTGCCGTAACTTACCCAGTTCGGATCAATGACCTTTGCGTCTATGATCCGCTTTAAATAGCTCAAGCCGTCATAATAGGCGGGTTTTCTGATATTAAGTCCCGGGTCCCCCGCCAACAGGCTCCAGGTGCCCGCCGCGCCGAACGCTCCCATCAGCGGATCAAAACGGCGTCCCACGCCTTCTTCAAAGTTGTTGATTTCTATAAACGCGCCGTAACCGTACGTGTCGTCTCTGCCGTTGCCGTCAGGATCGTTAAAGGTGAACGCCTTCATCACGGCAAGGAAATCCTCGGCGGCAACCGGTACCGGCAGCCCCAGTTTGTCAAGCCAATCCTTGCGTATCAGTACGCCTTCATTTTTGGCAATGGTTCCCGGCGAGGCAAGCCCGTAGGACTTCCCGTTAAGCGTCGTAAACGCCCGTGAATCGCTGTCATATTGCATCTTCGTCCTCGTGGGCATACGTTCGTACAGATCGTCCACCGGCGCAATAAGACCGGCGCGGATCAGGTTAAGCCACGGGTCGCGGCGCACCATAAACAGATCGGGCAGGGTATTGGAAGCGCCCGCCGCCTGTATCTTCACGTCTTGATCCGATTCATTGGAAGGCAACGCTGTTGGCGTCAAAATGATGTTGAGCTTTTCCTTGATGATCTGGAACGCCTTCCAATCCGCGGGCGGCGGCCCCGCCTCGGTAACCGCAGCCCCATACCATAGCTCAATGGCAACGGGCGCGTCGCTTCCATCGGCTCCGGCATTGCTTTTACTGCAACTTATGAACACCGCCGCCGCCGCAATTGCGGCAAGAACCATCTTTTGTATGGTTTTCATTTTCTTCATTATAAACCTCCTGGATTTATAGCACTGTGAGTCCGGCGGGAGTATATCCTGCGCGTCCTCCATAGCGAACACTCCTTCACGGATCAAGGCGCTTGATCCGAAGCGATCAAAGCGCTTGATCTGAACGGATCAAAGCGCTTGATCCGAAGCGATCAAGGCGCTTGATCTGATACGGATTGAAGCGTCCCGCCGAACTCCCGCCGCATAGATCGCCATAGCACGGCAGCGTGGATCGCCGCCGTGATCAGGCTTCCATCGAACTCACGGCATAGCAGAGTCGCTCTATCCCTTCACGCTGCCTAGCATGGTTCCCTTGGTAAAATATTTTTGAATAAACGGATATGCGATGATCATCGGAATCGCCGACATAAACACGCTCGCCGCTTTTATCGCCTGTACATTCGCGTTGCCGAACGCGCTGACCTCGACGAATTCGTTCATGCCGCTTGCCATAAGAATATTTCTAAGCAATATGGGCAACGGTTGCAAACTATTATTGTTGAGATAGAGCATGGCGTGAAAGAAGTCATTCCAGAATGTGACTCCGTAATAAAGGCCGATAGTCAACAGTATGGGTTTGGAAACCGGCAGCACGACGCTCACTAACACCCGTATTTCCGAAGCGCCGTCAATACGCGCCGATTCTTTTAGCTCATCGGGAATTCCTTCAAAAAATCCCCGCATGATAAGACAATTATACGTGCTTATCGCCGTGGGCAGAAATATCGCCGCCAGATGATTGGTCAAGCCCAGCTTTGTCACCACAAGATATGCCGGAATAATGCCCACATTGAACAGGTACGGCATCAAAATAAGAATATTCAACAATTTTCTGCCCGGCAACGTCTTGATCGAAAGCGCATAGGCGAGCGGAACCGTCAGAAACAGGGCGGTCGCCACGCCGAATACAAATATTTTCAAGCTGTTCAAAAATGAGGTCAAGAAACCATTGTTTCCCAACAACGCCTTATATGCGGCGGTTGACCACCTCCACGGCGGCAGAAACATGCCCTCAAGGTTGCTCCCAATAAAATCATTCGGCTTGAAAGACAGGGTGATAACGCTCCACATTGGGATAGCCACTATCACCAATACAAAGACCAGAAGGATGTCAAGCAGTATATAAAAGATGAAATCTCCCGCTGTAAAGTAAATCTCTTTTCCTTTTATGGTCATTTTCATATAATGGTTGGCGGCGGCGTATTCCCTTTTCATTATCAACTCCTATTGTTAGAATAAAGAAGAATCCGAGACTTTCTTGACCAGATAATTTGACAGCCAGATAGTAAAGAGACCGATGATTCCCTTGAAAATTCCGACCGCAGTCGCAAGTCCGAACTGAAATTCCAGCAAGCCCTGCCGGTACACCCATGTGTCAATGATGTCCGCCACGCTGTAAACTGGTATTGAATAGAGCATGAATATCTGGTTGAATCCCGCGTCAAGAATAGTGCCGAGCCGTAAAAGCGTCACCATTACGATAACCGGACGGATGGACGGCAGGGTGATGTACCACACCTTCTGCGAGGCGCTTACGCCTTCAACCGTCGCGGCTTCGTAAAGGGAAGGATCAATGCCCATAAGCGCCGCGATAAATATAATCGCGCTCCACCCCATCTCTTTCCATGCGTCCGAGAGAATCACGAGCCACGGGAACGTGTTAGTGTCCGTTAAAAAAGCGACCGGTTCTTTGCCGAAATTCTTGAGCACATCATTCACAATGCCGTCGCCGGGCGCGAGAAGCGCCAACAGGATGCCGTACATGATAACCCATGACAAAAAATGCGGAAGATACGCCAAAGTTTGAACGATTTTGCTTAGTTTAAAATGGATGCATTCATAAAGCGCGACAGACAAAAGAATTGCGGCCGGTATGCTGACGAGCAATTTGCCGAAACTGTAAAACAATGTATTCCGCAGCAATTCCCAGAAATAAAATGAATGGAAAAACGTTATAAAATGCTGAAATCCAACCCACTTGCTTCCCACAACGCCGTCAAGAGGCATAAAATCCTTAAAAGCGATTTGTCCGTTCCAGATTGGGATATACTTGAAAACAATGTAGTAAGTCAAGGGGATGATCAACAGCAGATACACCGAAAGATGCCGGCGGATTTCCCGTCCCAGTTTCGTTCCGGATTTTACCACTTTTCCCATGTTACATAACCTCTTGGAAAATGAGTATACCATTGGAATATGATAAAATACGGGCGGTTTATTGGATTTTTCCGACAGCGGGTTTTGACGGCTTATTTTCTAAGCCAGCCCGGCGATTTGCCATATATCTTCTTGAATACGCGGCAGAAATACGCTTGATCCTGAAAACCGGTTTTGTCCGCTATCTGCGCTATGGTGTCGCCCGAATGTATGAGCAGTTCCACAGCCATAAACACACGGTAATAGTTCAGGTATTCCCACAAAGACATGCCCATTTCCCGGCGGAAAATCCTGGTCAAATAGTCTTCGCTGATGCCGACCGCGTCTGCGAGCTTCCACCGAAAAATGTGGGAATGCGCGCGCTGGTTAAAATAGAGAATGGCTTTCTTCACCAGCGCGCCGGTAAATAGCGGAAGAATAGCGTCTCCCGCCGCAACAGCCCGTACGCGGGCGCAGAACGCAGGCGAACCCGCGACAGACCGGTTGCATAACACTACCCGCGAGTATTTGCCGAGTTCCTTTACCGGTTCAGGCGTTGTGATATGTTCAGGTATCACGATGACCGGCGTCATTGCCGTCGCCGGATGGCTGCGTATGGTTTTTATCATTTCAATATCAATGGCGCCAAGGCTGATGATATCAGGCGCGGTTTTAGACACCGTATTAATGAAATCTTCCGATGAAGCCGTATGCACCAGTACATCGCCGTCTATCCATGAGGAGAGGAGTTCTCCATTGGACAGACAGCCATCCTTTAAGCCGTCTTTTGTCCCGATAAACAGAATGGCGCTCTTTTTGATCTGACGGCTTCTTTCTTCCAAAGCGTGGCTTATGGTTTCGCCGGACAGGTTTTTCCCAAAGCATAGAAACGGAATTTGGAAGAATTCATGATGGGATCTGAACACCTCAAAAAAACAAGAAACAGCAATGTGGGGGGGGGGGGGCAAACTTTGG
>JAISCC010000020.1 GCA_031265845.1 Treponema sp. | reverse complement strand
CTTATCCCTTCGTAAAAATCTATTCTGTCATTTAATATATAATAAAACACGTTAGCTATCAGCGCTCTTTTAGGGTCTAAAAATTTCATTCCAAGCGCGTTCAAATAATTTTCAAATAGTCTTTGGCGATTACCGCCAGCTCCATTTGCGATTATTTGAGCCAGAACATCGTCTGGTGTTTTATTGTTTAAACGATTCGCGATCTCGTATATATCCGCATCATTTAACCTACGATTAAAAAATAATGCGCTCATAAAATCAATGTCATCATAAAAATCTGTAAATTGTATCATAATTTTCATTATTATCTATTTTTCTTGTTCTGTCAATGTGTTTTCATTTAATTTTCCAACAAATTGACAAATGGCGCATAACGTTTCGGCTTTCCATGCATCACCTTTATTCCCTTCTCTACCTACTATAAAACGCTATGCGTTGAATATAGACTGATCGGCCGCTAAAGTGAAAATTCCTTTGTTTTATATCCTGTTGAGAAACGTTTGCGGGATAACGCGCCATTCCTATAAAATTGCTATAACACCTTTACAGTCCGCCATAGAAACAGGCTTTGCCTGCGCCGCCTTTGACAACAATACCGTAAATCTTTAACCCCCGCTTGCGGGCTGCCAGCCTAAACTTTCCTGTTGTATCGCGTATAGCCGCGCAAAAAGTCCTCCTTTGGCAAGCAGTTCTTGGGCGGAGCCTTCTTCAACAAGGCGGCCATTGTCCAGCGCAACGATCTTGTCCGCGCTTAACACGCTGCGCAGACGGTGAGCTATCACAATGACCGTCCGGTTCCGCGCCAAATCCGAGACGGCTTCCTGAATCAGCGCGTCGTTTTCGGGGTCAAGACTGGCGGTCGGCTCGTCCAGCAGCACAAGCGGCGCGTTCTTGAGAAAGGCGCGGGCAATGGAGATGCGTTGCCGCTCCCCGCCGGACAGGGTGGCGCCGTTTTCACCGATAACCGTGTCATAGCCTCGCGGCATACGGCGGATAAACTCATCGCAACGAGCGGCGCGCGCCGCAGCGTACACATCCTCGTCGCTCGCGCCCTCCCTGCCAATGCGAATATTATTCGCCACCGTGTCGTTGAACAACACCACATCCTGAAATACAAAACTCATGCAGCGCATCAAAGCCTCCGGGTCAACATCCCTGATATTCACGCCGCCAATGCGGATCTCGCCCTCCCGCACATCCCAAAACCGCGCGATCAGGCGGGAAAGCGTCGTCTTTCCGCTCCCCGACGGGCCAATAAAGGCGGTCAGCGCGTCCTGCGGAATGGAAAGGCTCATGTTCTTTATCACATCCTCCTCGTTGTACGCAAAACTCACGTTTGAAAGCTCAACATCATACCGCGAAAGCGCGATCTCGTCCCCGCCCATCACCGGCTCGCGGCGCAGTCGCCGCATACGCTTGGACGATACGAGGAAATAGAAAAACTCCGGTAGCAACGTAAGAATAATGATGATAGGAGAGTAGATTTTTACGCTGATGAGAATGAAGGTGAGAAAGGGAATCACGCCAAGACTGCCGCCGGTCAACAAAAACACGCCCGTAAGTACGACAAGCCCAAGCCCCACCTGCAACACCATCTGCGCCAGCGTAATAAAGACCCCGCACATCAGCTCAAACCGCATCGCCTCTTTCATCATGGTACGCAAAGCCCGATCCAGCGCCGCTGACTTCTCGCCGGACAAGCCAAACGCCTTGACAACCTTGACGCCTTCAAGATATTCCTGCACCTGCTCCGACACCGCCAGTTTCGCGGTTACGTGCCGCTCGCCGAACACAGCCTGCGCTTTCCGGCTGCCCAGCACAAGCGCAAACGCGACTGGCAGGGACGCGAACAGCGCCAACGCCATGCGCCAGTCGTACAGCGCCAGCAACGCGCAAATCAGCGTGGCCGTGATAATGTCCGCATACAGACCCGGCGCGACATGGCTCATCACATGCTCTATGGTCGTGCAGTCAGCCATCATGTTGGTCGTCAACTCGGACAGGTCTTTTTTGTTAAAAAAGCTCAAGGGCAGACGCCTGATATGCTCGGCGACTTCCAGCCGTATCTTTTCAGACTCGCTGTAAGCCGCCGTGTAGGTCTTGCGGTACTCGTTCCGGAACACGAAAAAGTACAGCAGCGCCGCGGCAAACCCCAGTCCCAGCAGCAGCCACAGCCGCGCCGTGTCCAGCGCCGCGCCGCCCATAAGCGGGGCAAGCAACGCCATGATCGCCTGAATAAGTACGACAAAGGGCAGCATCATGGTCAGATTGGAAAGCGTCACAGCCCCAACAGCCCGCTTGAAATCCTTGTAGCCCTCATCCGACAAACCCATCAATTTTTTTATATTCATCATACCTTTTCTCCTTATGTTTTTTTCGCACAGGCGCTGACGCAGATGCGCCCCGCGCCTTCGGCGGCTTTGGCCCAACACAGCCCGCCGCTGTCAAAGATGCTTGGAATTCAGCGGGTCCATACATAGTGAGACCCAGCGTTTTGATCCAGTATTGACCGGATGTCTCGCCCTGTTCCGGCTTGTTCATCTCATTGCAGACAAAAAAGAGTCCATCCGGTTTCAGTACGCGCCGGACTTCTTGCAAGTCGTTGGCAAAATGATCCCAAAAATAGACGGTCTCAAACGCCGTAACAGCGTCAAAGCTGTTGTCCGCCCAGGGTATCCGCGACACGCCGCCCAGCCGCATCTCAGTCCTGCCAACCCGGATCGCCTTCCGGTTCAGGCTCGCGCTCTTTGCCACGCCGACATCCGAATAGTCTAGTCCACAGACCCTGCCCGCGCTCGTCCGTCTCAGCATCCGCGCCACGTTTATCCCGCCTCCGCATCCTATGTCCAGAATGGAGTCTTCCGGATTGACATCCAGATGGCGCAAGCCCCACAGGGAAACCCCGCTATGCCCGCTGTTTATAGCCGCCACAAACAACTTGCCGTCAATGCCCTGCGGCTTGCGGGCGTTCTGCAAGAACCGCTCAAACATCGGCGCGTTCCTTTTGGGCGGCGCCGGTTATGCTCCAGTCCGCCGCGCCTATGGAGCGCTCCCATAAACGGCTGTAGCGTCCGCCCGCGTTCGCCAGGTCATTGTGCCTGCCTTCTTCGACAACCCGCCCGTTGTCAACAACGACTATTTTGTCAGCCCCGCGCACGGTTGAAAGCCGATGCGCGATGATGATCACGGTCTTGTTTTTGATCAAGCGTTCAAAAGCCTTTTGTATGTTGCGCTCGTTTTCCGGGTCCGCAAACGCGGTCGCTTCGTCCAGCGCGATGATCGGCGCGTTCTTGAGAATGGCGCGGGCGATCACGAGCCGTTGCCGCTCCCCGCCTGACAGGTGGATGTTCTTTGCGCCGATAACCGTGTCGTAGCCTTGTGGCAGCGCCTTGACAAACTCGCCGCATTGCGCGGCTTCGGCTGCGGCAATCGCCTGCTCGCGGGTCGCGTTCTTGTCGCCGATCAGGATGTTGTCCAATACGCTCTGTTTGAACAGGAACACGTCCTGAAACACAAAGCTGACAATGCTCATCAAATAGTCGCTCGACATCTCCCGTATGTCGATCCCGCCTATCTTGATCGCGCCGCTTGAGACCTCGTAGAAACGCGGAATCAGATGGGCGAGCGTTGACTTCCCGCCGCCGGAAGGACCAACAAGCGCCGTAATCGCGCCTTGCCTCGCGGTAAAACTCACATCCTTTACCGCAACATCAGTCGCGCCGGTGTAGCTGAAACTCACGTTCTCAAAGGACACCGAGTAGGCGGAGCAGGTTTTTGGAGACGCGGTTTCGGGCAGGGGCGGGATATCCATCACCGCGTCCATGCGCTTGACGCCGTCCACAATCATCATCCCGTTCTGCGATACGTACATCAGCTTGATAAAGGTCGTCGGCAAAGAAAGCGAAAAGATGAGGTAAAACACGGAGGCGAAAGCGAACTCGCCATAGTCCGTCACCCTGCCCGACAGCAAAATGATGGCCGGCAGCAGGAACAGATACACATGATTGATGACCACTATGAAGAGCGCGTAAAAGACTTCAAACGATTTTGTATAGCCCAGGCAGTAAGCGCCGTAGTCTTTTATGGTTTTGTAGAATGCGCGGAAGCCGTAGATGGTTTGGTTAAAGGCTTTCACGACCGAGACGCCGCGCACGTATTCCACAGCCGCGCTGTTCATCTCCTCCAGCGAGGTCTGATACTTCTTCACAAAAGCCTGCGCCCCGCCGCCGCTATACGCGAGCATTTGAATAAGGTAGCTGAGCAGCACAGGGACAAGGCTGGCAAGCCCCAGCCGCCAGTCAAAGACCGCCAGAATCACCAACGTAATGACCGGCACGGCAAAAGAGCCTGCGATGTCGGGCAGTTGGTGCGCGATGAAGCCTTCCAGCTTTTCGATGTTTTCATCCACTATCTTGCGCAGTTTGCCGCTTGCGTTTTCGGTATGAAAGCCAAGTGGCAATGCGGCTATATGGCGCGTAAAATCCAGCTTCAATAGGTAGAGCGTCTTGAACGCCGCCAGATGCGAACACATCAGCGCGGCGAAGTACAGCAAAATCGCGCCGCCCGCGCCGGCAAAGGCTATCCAGCCAAGCCTGGACATGGAAGCGGTGTCCATGTTCGCCGGATTCGCTGCGTAAGCCGCCAGTTCCCTGATAAGGTAATAGACGGCGACAAACGGGACAAATGCGGCCGCCGAGCTTGCCGCCGACAGTGCGCACGCGGAAAGCGCAAGCGCCTTCTTGCGCAACGCCAATTCCCACAACCGCGCCATGCCGGTCTTATGCGGCGCAGTTGATGACGCATGGTTTTTCATACTATATTCCTTCTCTATTTCTTTGAGCTTTCGCTCCCGCCACAGCGGTCAATATATTTTGGAGCGCGTTGCCGCTCCCGCAATGGGACTGCACAAGCAAAATATCTTTTTGCGCCGCTTTTTTCTTGGCGATGGCGACCATCTCATGCGCGACAGGATTAGTAAACAAAACGATCATGTCAGGATTGCCAATTAAGTTGTCCAGATTTTTTTTAGGCCGCGTAAAGATTTTCGCTTTACACGCATGTTCCTTGCAAATAGCCTTATACCGGCACTCCATGCAGTCATTGCCGCCAATAATAACAATATTCATACGCCACTCCTTTTCCTTACGGCGGTTATACAACCTGCGGTTGCATAACCGTACGAAATGTTGTCTGCGGATTACGTGGATTGCGCCATGTATAGCGCAATCCGTGAAAATCCGCAGACTTTTTTATCTCATACTGCGGCAAGCGCCGCGCCCAGAGCGGCGCACGAGGCGAGCGCGGCCGCGTCCGGCGCGTTGTTCGCTATGACGCTTTCGGTCGCCAACACCGCGCCCGCAGCTTCGCATCGCTCGCTCCAATTCCGCATCCATTCGCCGTCGCCCCAATCATACGACCCGAACAAGGCGATCTTCTTGCCCTTTAGATTTGGCTCGCACTCGCTAAAAAGCGGCTCAAACTCGCTCTCTTCCAACACTTCCGCGCCCATAGCCGGGCAGCCGAACCCAATTGCGTCAAATTCGTCAACACGAGACGCCACAAATTCAGACGCAGTGAAGAGCGTCGCGTCCGCTCCGGCGGCTTTCGCGGCCTTCGCCGTTTCTTCCGCCATAGCTTGCGTGTTGCCCGTTCCACTCCAATAAACAATCGCAATTTTATTCATATAAATTCCTTTTATATAGCGTCTAGCGCCGCTCCCAACAACAGCGCGGCGAGACTCGATTTACAATGCGACAACAAGTTGCGCGATGGACTTCCCTTGCGCGAATTGCCGCCGGTACGCGGCTTCACACGCTTTGTACCGGCGGAACATTTCGCGCCTATCTTCTATATTGCCGTACACCTTCCAATACCCGCAGAGCAAGTGATTTTTTCCGCAATTGGCGCAAAATCCTTCGACATCGTACAGCGGATACCCTAAAAACAACCCAATTTCATGGGGAAACCCTGTTTTTTCACACGCCGCAAAGCGATTCCGCAGACGTTCCAGACAACCGGTCACAGATGCGTCTTCATATCCACAGGCGCGAAGATACTCCCATACCCCGCGTTGCGCCAAATCCGCCGCCAAGCGGGTTTCACGGTACACGTACACGAGCGACTTGCCGGCTTGCCGCCGCAAAACGCTTACATGCACCCCTTTGCCGTTCATCAACGCATTCATGGAGCGCAACTGGGAGGCAAGCCGTTCCTCGTCCGCAAATGGAAAAGTGAAAAGGCTTGCGCTTTTCAGCCCCGCAAGAGTCGGGGCGCAGCGCGTTATCAGATATTCAGTCATCGTTTCGCCCTATACGAAATGCGCTCATGCTCCGCGCCTGTGGCGCCCGCCAGCGGGGGCGTTGTCTTGCCGCAACTAGAACGAGTAGGAGACGCCGATATATGGCGATACGCCTACGGACCCTTTGCCGCCGATGTTCTCGAAGTCAACGCCCACCCACGCCGTCAATGATCCAAAATACCATTCAAGATACGGACTAATGGTGAAAATCTTGAAGTCCGCGTCCGCGTCCAATTCAACTTCAGCGGTAAACAACTCCGCGTGGGCGTAGGAAATCACAAGATTGGTTTCTGAATACCCTGCTTCCGGGGAAAAATCCAAATTTGCGGTCGCTTCGACGCCAAGTCCGAAAGGAAACATGTAGCCGGCGGTTGCATAGACGCCGGACGTGATCTCAGGCAGATACCCGATGGGAAACCCCAAAGCGAAGGCAAGCTCTCCGCTGTCTCCGCCATTCAACGCCAAGGTATAGCCGACGCTCGGCTCGAATATGCTTCCATCCCCGGCGTCTCCGAATTCCGGCGCAGTAGAAAAGTCATTTTCGTTGTGAAGGCTAAACGTAAGCGTGGAAGCGTCATTCAGGAACAGGTTGTAGCCGATGTTTTCTTCGGCATACACGTCTTGAGGCGTTTCGTCTTCAAACGTGATGGTGTAATCAATCTCAGCGGAAACATCCAAAGCGCCGTCAAGGAAAGAATGCTCGTAGACAAGCAGCGGCATAATCCCAAAAACAGCTTCATCCGCCACATCGCCAAAACTCAATTCAACACCGGCGCTCAGCCCCAATCCTTCTTCTTCCTGCGCTGCGGCAAAACCGCATGTTAAAAGCAGGGAAAACAATACAAACAGGATCTTCTTCATTAAAGACTCCTTTCAAAAAATGTTCTCAAGGCGTACGCCTTGCAAGGTATATACACATACCCCTATGCGTATATAATAGTAGTTTGTCTCTTTTTTGTCAAGAGTGTGAGAAAATTATGGGCGTTGATTTTTACCATAAAGGGGCGGCGTATTCCATTGACGCGCCATTACGGGGCCGTTTGCGCGGCGCGAGGAGACGCCAGCCCCCTTGTCATCATGCTGATTGCCGGCCGCCATCTATAAATCTTCGCATTCAGCCCTCCCCTGAAATTCCCCAGCTAGGCTCCCGTTTTTTTAACGATTTTTTTAACGACATGGCGGCGCCATGATGGACTTTCACCGAACTGGAATCCAGGGAAGCCTCGGTTGTCCGTCAGGAGAGTCCCGCCATTCGCAGTTGTTTTCACAGATAGAGACGAGAGCGTCAAGGAACAGCCTGCCATCGACTTTTACACTTCTCCATTAGGGGTGTGGGTGTACACGCACTAGCGTATCAATTAGCCTCTAACATATAGATTAGAGATATCTCACGCATAGCTAAAACAAGTCTCCGTGTCCCTCCCGATGCGTCAACTGATGGTCAATTCTTTATCAAAGGCGCAGAGGCGGGGAGTGTCGCGTAAGTATCCGGCTGTTGCGAATCTACGGTTCGACGACGTTTTGGCGGTACGAATAAAGGCTTTGAGCAACAAAGACCAGGGCAGACAAAATGCGGGTGGAGTGTGGCGTGGGAATGGAGCGTATCGGAATGACCTGGCCGTTGCGTAGGCCGAGCCGCCGTAAGGCGGCGAAGCGCAAGCAGGAGTGTTAGGCGAAGTAAAAATCGCCTTTATATTAGACTTGTTAATAACGCAGGAAATAGTATAATATCCAAATGAGCAGCTGTTGATTCTCCAAAAGGAGTTCGACGCATTGCATAAAAACGGGAGTGAGCCTCTCAAACTGACAGCCGAAGACAAGCTGTACATTGCCTTAAAATACTTACGGGAATGCCGGACGGGTATTGCGGCTGAATATGGCGTCTGTAAAGGTACTGTCTGCCTTGCAATCCAATAGGTGAAAGACACGCTGGTTGAAGACGGCGCGTCCGCCCCGACCGGGAAAAAAGCGCTTGAAAAAAGCGCTTGAAAAAAAATCAAACTCAATCCAGTATATTGTGGCAGACATCACGGAAAGTCCGATAAACCGCCCGAAAGAAGAGCAGGATGTAATAAGTGATATTATCCCAGTCAAAGACCACCGGCATAGCCGATGGCTTGAAGCCCCCCCCTTCTTTTTAAGGGGCTAAAAATTTAAATAATCTTGCTCTCCAGCCTCTAATTTCTCTCGGTTTTGTATGTACTCTCGGATTTGTTTCTCATCCTATCCTGCTGTACTGACACAGCAACCTCTATCCCAAAAGTTTTTGTTCGCAGACCCTTCGGATATTATCTAAAAAAACAATTCTGCTGGAATTATGTATTGTTTTCATGCATGTCCCTCGCCTTGATTAAGGCGTAAATTTCAAGCGGCTCTGTCAGGCGCCGTTTATCCTCTTCACCTTTTTTATAAATATTCATTGAGCCATTTTAGCATAACATTTTTTATTTGTCACAATATATATTGATCAAACGACTTGTTTCCACTATTTTCTTGTTTACATCGCGTCGATTAAAAAAGGCGCCATTATGGCTGACAACTGATCTTGTTCCAAAACGCGAACTATGTTTGGGCTGGTTTTGAAACAAGCTCTTGGAGAAAATTATCAATTCTTTATTCAATAAGAGGGTTTAATACCCCCGCCCCTCTGGGGCGGAAAACTGGGGGTGCGGGGGATTTGTTCCCCCGTATACACGAAGATTTGAAGGTGAAATCTTCAATACCCCGCCGCTCTGCGGCGGGGATTTTTTATTTCGCAGTGGGGTCTAATACCCCGCCCCTTGGGGCGGTTGGAATTGGCGACGCCAACGAAAAATGGCGGCAGGCTGGTTTGCATAGCAAACCTTCACAGTTACATAATTTCCTTACAGTCGAACCGAAGGTTCGCAAACCGAAGGTTCGCCGAACCTCGTAAATAATGCGACGCTTACAAGACGCCCCGCCCTGAAGGGCGGGGAGGTTCATTAAAGCAAGCGTTTGCGGCTTATGCAATTTTTCAAGGGATAAAAAACTGTTCAAAAATTGTCGCTCTGCGCATTTTGGAACAGCTTCAACTAACTATAATGTTCAGAATACACCATCCTTCATGCGGTTACTCCAACAGCTTGTTTATCGCCGCCGCCGCTCGCCTGCCGTCTCCCATTGCGAGGATCACGGTGGCCGCGCCCAGCACGATGTCGCCGCCCGCATACACCGCGTCCAGAGACGTTTTCTGGGTTTCGTCCACGATGATGCGCCCGCGTTTGTCCGCGACAAGGGTTGCGGTTGTCCTTGTGAGCAAAGGGTTCGGCTCATTGCCGAGCGCCACGATGACCGTATCGCACTCAAAGACATATTCGGAGCCGGCGACGGGCAACGGACTGCGCCTGCCGGATGCGTCCGGCTCGCCGAGTTCAAACTTTTTCAACGTCATGCCCGTAACGCGCCCCTGCTCATCACCCAGAATTGCAACGGGATTGCGCAGAAAGTTGAAGACAACGCCTTCTTCCCCGGCGGGTTCACTTTCTTCGGCGCGCGCCGGCATTTCGTCTCGCGTACGCCGATATATGACGTGAACCTGTTCAGCGCCGAGTCGAAGCGCCATGCGGGCCGCATCCATAGCCACATTGCCGCCGCCTATGACCGCCACGACGCGGGATTTGAACGCCGGAGTCGCAGATCGCTCTTCATCCCAAGCTTTCATCAAATTGGCGCGGGTGAGGTACTCATTGGCGCTGAACACGCCAACAAGATTCTCGCCATCAATATTTAAAAATTTCGGCAATCCGGCGCCCGCTCCGATAAACACCGCGTCAAATTTTTCCTTTTCAAGAAGCTCCTGGACTGTTCCGGTGCGCCCCACAAGAAAATTGGTCTCAAATTTCACGCCAAGTTGCGCGGACAGATTGTCTATTTCATGCGACACCACCGCCTTGGGCAACCGGAATTCCGGTATGCCGTACATCATGACACCCCCCGCCTTGTGAAGCGCCTCAAACACGGTTACGTCATGTCCCGCGCGCGCGACATCAGCCGCCGCAGTAAGTCCGGCAGGACCCGATCCGATGACGGCGGCTCGTTTGCCCGTTGGCGCGGCTTTCGCCGGAACCGTCTCTCTGTTGTTTTCCCGCTCCCAATCGGCGACAAATCGCTCCAGCCTGCCTATTGCGACGGCTTTCCCCACGTTTTTGAGGCTTTTGCCAACCGTACATTCAAGTTGGCACTGCTTTTCCTGAGGGCAGACCCGTCCGCATACCGCAGGCAACAGATTTGTTTCCTTTATGACATCAACGGCGGCTTTGAAATCGCTCTTCTGGATTTCTGCGATGAAACGGGGTATTTGCACCCCCACCGGACATCCTCCCGCGCATGGCGCGTTTTTACAAGCAAGACAGCGCTCGGCTTCGGTCTTCGCCTGTTCCGTAGTGTAGCCCAACGCGACTTCCCCAATGTTTTTAGCGCGTACAACAGGCTCCTGCACCGGCATTTCCTGCGGCGCTATCGCAAGACGTTCTTTTACAGATAGATTAGGCATGAAAGAAGTATAGTATATACAGAGCTGTTTTGCAATAGAGCGACGCTGAACAACGCCGTCCAGCATCGCGGCTTCCGCTGTCTTCCGCCAGTTAAGCGGAAGCATTCAAAGTTCGAAAAGTGTCAATCGCACAAGGTTGGGAGGATTTCGCTTGTTTCAGGCAGGTGGACGTTTCGCAAAGAAGAATGAACCTCCCCGCCCTTCAGAGCGAGGCGTCTTGCAAGCGTCGCATTTGGACGAGGTTCGGCGAACCTTCGGTTTGCGACCCTTTGGGTCGACTGTAAGGAAATATGTAACCGTGAAGGTTTGCTGCAAACCAGCCTGCCGCCATTCTTTGTTGGCGTCGCCAGCTCTAACCGCCCTAAAGGGTCGCCCTTTAGGGCGCGGTATGAGACCCATAAGCGTTTGCTTAACAGGGATTAAATATGATGCGCTCACCAATATGGATGAGGGGAAAACAAGCTTTGAGCGATTATTGTCGCTCATGCCCGAAGTGTGGGAAGACAAGTCAAAAGAGCTTGGGGCGTTGGCGCGCGGGCGGGAAATTAAAAACGCCCTTGATTTGCTGCGGCTGGCATTCTTCTGCCTGACCGAAGGGAAATCCTTTAGCGGGACGGCGTGGTGTTGTTGAAGCTCGCCGGTGTTGGTTCGACAAGCAAGAAAGCGGTGTTCGCCCGGTTTCAGAAATGCGGGGAATGGCTGCGGTGGCTGTGTGAAACCATATGCGGCGGACGCCAGCGACGAGCCCGTGCACGGGAGCGACAAAGCGGACTGCCGGCTGCATTACGCGATAGGGCTGTTCGATTTGGGGATGAAGGAAAGGGCTGACCGGAACGGAAACAG
>JAISCC010000170.1 GCA_031265845.1 Treponema sp. | reverse complement strand
CAAGATCATCTTCCCGTGATTGTTTCATGCGCCGCTCCTGCCGTATCGTGATACGTTCCATAATGATCTCTTTCGTTTCTTCGACATCATACTCATTGCCCTTATTCCCCCCGTTCCATATAGCATCAAGGGCAATAATACTATCCCTCTCTTTCTGGCGGTCCGCAAAAACAATCCTGTTTCCGCCCTGCGTGGGTTCGATATTATCAATACAAAGCAACTGTTCATCGGTGAGTTCTTCGGGTGGTTTCGGCATGAATACTCTGTGGGTGTTTCCGGTTTTAGGACTGACCTGATCCTCAACATCGAAAAAATCTTTGACCGTGTAATCGGCGCGGACAATCTTCTCTTGAATAAAACGTTGCGCCGCATCGTGGACACTCGCCTTTGCCTGCCCTTCAAACCTTTGAATGAGCTTTTGGATTTTGGGATCGCGGAGCATTTTATAGACAAGGGAATTGACAACCGCCTGACCATATCCGGCTTTCTTTGCCGCCCGCATAGCGCAATGAAAGCCGTCTTGTCCCGGCCATGTAAAATAAAAGATAAATTGCCGTTGCTTTTCGGTGAGCTTTTCTTCCCCCCAATCATAGGCCGCAAGCGATCCGGTCTGTGGTTGTGAAGCTGTTTTCGTGTTTCGCTTCTTTTTTTCCTTTTCCACACTTGCCACAAACTCCTATATTTTCCTGATGCTTTCCGTATGTGGATCACTGCTTTCGGTTTTGAGCGGACATATATGCCTTTTGAATCCCCGGACTAATCTCCCTTTTTCCGTAAGCAGTTCTTCCTCGCGGGTTTCCACAGCGATAAGCCCATTATTCCCCGCGTGGAGGCTTGCGGCGGCGATTATATATCTTATTTCTTGCCCGCATGACGGGCATACACACCTTGCCATATCTACCCCCGAACCGCTCCCGCCGCCGTAGGCGTGGATACGACCACTAGGCGCTTTTTCCGACTATCCTGCCCTGTCACCTGGTCACGGTATTTCTCGACAAGCTCATTCTTCCCCGCACGGACGGTTTCACGGTAGTTATTTATATCGCCGTCCTGAAAGTACAGCGTCAACTCCCCGTAGAAGCCGCGCTTGCAAAGATCGTCAAGGTATGCGTGGATTTCCGGCTCCGCCTGTTGTTTTGCCATGTTCCCCTCCGCTTTTCCGCTTTATTCATCGACGAGGCTCGCGGCAGCCTCCGCCTTCCCGCGCCTGCTTACAAACAGGATTTTCAAGGCGATAAACAGCCGGTTGCGAAATTTGAAGGTCTGTATCATCGAGATCGACGCGCCGATAACCGCCGAGGCGTTCTCTCTGATATAGCGCATAATGAGCCTGTTCTGTTCTCTCCGCACGGACCGGCGCATGTTTTTTATCTGCCGTTCAGTTCCCATATACCCATCCTCCGAAACAGGAAGCGGCGCGGCCCGCGAGGGAGTCCAAGCCGACTCATGATTATTCGAGATTTCATTCCCATCCGAACATTCGGATGTATCCGCATTTATAATAGCATGAATGGAAAAATCTTGCAAGGCGCGTTAAAAACGGCGTTTCCCTTTGAAGCCCGAAACAAGACCATTCAGCTTTTCAAGTTGAAATACGCCTTTATTTCATCTTTCATAATTACGCTCCCTTACAAACTCTGAAACCGCATATTCAGATGGCCCCGGAATGCCCGCGTCAGAATTGGCGCAATATATCCGGCATGGAACGCGCCCTTCGCAACACTCGGCGGCGAATTTGGCTTCTCGATAGGACGCCGTTCTCCAGCCGTTTTTTCCGACCCTCATATAAACGGCCGAATCATCCGACCATGGCCGTCCCGCCCTATTCTCAAATTCTTCCGGCGTTTCCCGCTCCGGTTTCTCCGCAATTTCAAGGCTTTTGCAGATGACGTCACTCACGCCCGAACGCCCTCTCAAACAAAGGGTTCACATCGGCCGTCCGTCTTTTGGCGATCTCAATATAATCAGGGTTGAGTTCGCAACCTATGTAATTTCTAAAATGTTTTTTTGCCACGATTGCCGTAGTGCCGCCACCCATAAACGGGTCGAGCACAACGCCGCCTTCGGGACATCCGCATAAAATGCAGGTCAGTATCAATTTTTGCGGGAACATGGCGTAATGCCTCTCGCTCGACGCTTCTGTCGGAACAATCCACACGTCGCGTTTTATGCGCATTGGGCGGGTCGGAATATTTCGCCCGTGATGTTGCGGAGCGAGGCCTGTCTCCCCTTCTTCGCTTGCGTAACCCCTGCGGCTCGGCCAGCGCTCATGCGCCCCGCAAGCCATGTCTTTAACCCCTCCTTTGTATTTGGCGTCTTTTCTGCCATCGTAACCGCTCGCGGGCTCAAGCGCGGCTTCGGAGTTGAAATAATATTTCGGCTGTTTTGAAAAGAGAAAAACATGCTCGTGCGAGCGGCAAAATCGGTCTCTCACGGATTCCGGCATGGGATTTGGCTTGGCCCAAATAATGTCCTGCCGCAAAATCCAGTTGGACTGCATGGCGAGCGCGAAACGCCATGGGACGCCGATCAACTGTTTCGGCCTCACGCCGCTTAAAACAAGCGGAGGGGCGGAGACGCTTCCAGTATTGGCATACTGGAGGCCGCTCAACGGCCGCGTATTGCCCTTGTTCTTGCCGGAGCCGCTGTAACTGTCGCCGATATTCACCCATAACGTCCCCGCGTCTTTCAAAACGCGACGCGCCTCGTTAAAAACGGCGAGCAGCTTGGCGACATACAAGTCCGGCGTCTCCTCAAGCCCGATTTGCCCGGCGTCTCCATAATCGCGCAGCATATAATACGGCGGCGACGTCACGCAGCAATCGACCGATTTGTCGGGCAGCGTTTTGAGCGTTTCCAGGCAGTCGCCTTGTATTATAGTGTTGATAGAATTATTCATAAACCCTCCCTAATCTCTAAACATACCTTACGGGAGCCTTGACAACTTCGATTGAAGGGCGACCGGGCGGCGGAATCTCAAATGTCATGGGGATCATGGGCAACCCTCCGGCCATAAGCATCTTGTATGCGTTGTTCCCCCAGCGGATTTCTTTCTCTATCCCGTACTTTTCTCGCGCCTCCCGGTCAAGCAATTCGCTCAAAACAACGCCGTCGCCGCCCCGCAAGACGATCACGTCGTAACCGTCATTAAGGGCGTCAAACTGGAAGAAAGAGGGGTCATGGGTGTAAATGACATCCGCCCCCTTTCTCATCTCACGGATGACCGAATCATGGGCAATCGGGAAAATACGATTCCCCGGATAGGGCTCGATAATATCCAAGTCCATGAAAACATAAATCTTTTTCACTCCGCCGCCTCCAATTTCACGCCCTCACGCCCTGTCTTGAAAGCGCGAAACCTCGTTCCAATGTGAAGCAACTCGTCAACCCGCCCTTCCGAATCCTCGTAGAATATCCGCGTTTCATCGGTTATGCCGAATTCAAGGTATAATCGCTTAATAACATACTCCGCGTCGTTGGTCACGCTCCGCCCCGTAATATGCCCGATGTCGCGGACATAAATGTATTTTCCACATTCATGTTTCAAAACTTCAATTTTTGCGCGCATAAAATCAAATGCCTCCTGTTGATTTTCTCTTGCCAAGCAAATAGGGCCAATTCCCAACTTCACCGAAAGCGGAGCGCTCAAAGCCCGCTTGCAGATGCAACAGCGCGCACCAACCACCATATTTTTCATAATCCAATCCCCCTATCCGTCCAACCGCCACTCAAAACTGTAGCCCGCATAATCGAAAAAGCGGCCTTATTCACAATTTTTCCCCCTCGCCGCGCGGATTTTGCATCTGTAATCTTCCCCCGTAAACTTCATAACTTGTCCATTCTCAACAATGCGCGACAAAACATCGTTTTCAAGATGATATTCAACACACCTTGAGCACGGCTTTTTCTCCGCCTTGTAATGCGAGCAATCCACCTGTGAATGGCAGTTCGCAATGAAGATCGCCGGCAGCATTTTGTTGTACCTTTTTCCGATGACATGAGACAGCCAATTCTGTTTCGCCTGGGTTTCACTTGCTTTTTCCACTTCGTCAATCACAAGCAGGGGCGTTTCGCATAAATTTTGCAAAAACTCATATTGATTGATTTTGCCATAGTAAGATTCTCGGAGCATCAGGCCGATTTCATAGGCGGTGCAAATCAACCCGCCGATCATTTTTAACGCTCCAATGGCGAGATGGGTTTTTCCGTTTCCATTTTCGCCCAGCATGACCAGTTTTTTATCCTCCGGGCTCTCGGAGAACTTGCGAGCGGTCTCAAGGTGTTTTTTCAGTTCGGGCGTGTAGGCGTTGAAGGTGCCAAGGGTTTCCTTCCAGTATTTCTCGTCAATGCCCATGCCAATGAACCGTTTGATTTCCTCGCGTTTTTTCTCCTCCGCCTCCGCCCTTTCCCGCCGCGCCGCCTCTTCTTCCACGCATTTTGGGCATTTCGGGTTTTCCACGCATCTTTCATCGTCATTCCCGAAAGACCTAAAGTATTTGATCGGATGTCCGGCGTATCTCCCATGTTTCGGACAATCAAAATCAGTCTCCGGCAGCGTTTCAGGCTCGCGGAATTTCATTTTAGACAAAATGTCCCCCGTCGTTTTCATTCAAGACCTCCTATAGATTTTTTATCTGTGATGTTTGAGGGCGGCGAAAGTCCGCCGCGATTCTCGTTTTTCTTATACGGCGCGTCGCTCGCGTTGAGATGCCCTTTCAAAACAAAGCGATCCGGCGTTCTGGGAACAAACCTCTTTTCAATGGAGCCGTTTTTCACCCCGTCAATGAAATTTTGCATGCGCCGTTCTATATCGTCAGGCGGATACGGGCATTTTTCCCAAAACGCCGCCCATTCTTTCGGTTTTTCAATCCGCGCCATAGAATTGAAAATGTCCATGCGTCGCAGCCAAATCCGCAAAAAGACTTTCTCGGAAGTTTCCAAATTCAAGTTTTCAGGTTTTTCAGGCGAATATGTTTGTGAATTTATAGACTCTTTAAATTCTTTATATGAATCTGAATATGAATCTGAATATAAGGGAAGTGTTCCGCTAGGGTTGGGCAAGGGTTCTGGAAGGGGTTCGGAAGGGTTGGGCGGACTGTCTGATTCCTCGCCGGAAACGATAGGGGTCAAGTCCAAGCCATACCCGCATTCCTGGAGTTTCCTCAACACTTCCGCCGGAGCGGTTTTAAGCTGTTCGTAAACGCCCTTGATTATGTTGGGGCTTTTATCAAATTTTTGGTGTTTCAACGACGAGGGTACAACCACCCATTCCCCGATCCTGTAAATTTTGCCGTCCTTCTCCAGTTTCGCTTCGGCGTTTTTCACGGCGTCAACGTCGGTCTTTACATAGAAGGCCGCCATGCGCCGGCCTTCCTTGAAAACGCCGCTGTTTTCAAGGCGCGGACTTGTGATGTAGTGGAAGTATACGGCGGTCTCCACCAGGTCAAGCTCCTGCACATAGCCGTCATTCCAAAAGGCGTCGCCATTAAAGGCCGTGTATTCTTTAGACATTATTAGCCTCTCCTCTGTAAAAAAATCTAATCGGCGTAAGGGCCAATTCGCGCCGCAACTCCGCGCCCTGATCCCGCGCCACCCGGAAAAGATTCACGATGTCGCTGTCAAGGTCGTTGTAGACGCGGCGAGGAGGAAAGCGAGATATAATCCACAGGGCGATCCGCCATTTCCCACCGTGGCATCGGAGAAGGGGCCGCCTGATCATACTATCCACCTCAAAATCGTTTCATTTTTATAAGGCGGTATCCACATGATCATACAGTAATCAATCATGTTTTGGCCCTTGCTTATGCCTCCATCCTTATAGCAATGCGCCCGCCCGGAATACACATAGACATAGGCTAGGTTGTATCTTTCGTAAATCCTGCGTCTGCGGACACTCGACAAGAAGGAAAGCCGCGCGAAAAACACCACATTGACACCGAAGGAAAGAGCGTGTTCTAAAAACTCCTCTTGCGCGTTAAAAGGCGGATTCGTGAAAATAGTCTTGCAATCCCCCGCCGTATTCTTGCAGGTGAAAAAATCCAGCGCCGCAATGTCAACATCATCATCCCGATATGGGAAGATGTCTGTGGATCGGACTTCATGCCCGTATTTCACAAGCGTTTTAGATATGTCGCCCCGGCCCGCCGCCGGCTCCCATATCGGGGCGGGAAGCTCCACCCCATCCCTCTGAATCGCCTTTATGAATCGCTCTATGTCGGCTGGCTCGGTGGTGTAGAGGTCGCGGCCTTTTAACACGGATTGCCGGGTTGTGACGCGTTGCATAGAGGTCAACGCCTTTTGTTCCACGCTATTTCCGAAAAGGTCTATGTCTTGGTAACGTGCCATTAAATCTATATTGTCCTCATCGGTTATTTGTATCATGCTATGTTTCCTCACAGTCCTCTGGCTGTCTATTGTAGAAAGCGTCTTTTAACCCTTCCCATATCAACTGTGGAATTTGAGGGACAACGGCGTTGCCGAGGCATTTAAGTCGGTCCACCCTAGAGGGTATCCCATTAGCCACTCGACCCACGTCGGGTTCAACCGCCCACCATTCCCCGATCTCATCGACCTGCGCTCCTCCTCCGTGATTTTTCCCTGCTCGCGCAATTTGTTGATCGCCCCTGCGTTCCCGCTGCCATTCGACAGTCCATGGGTTCCCGGCGTTGGATACTTCGCAACCATCGCCCCCAAATTCGGGCTGTCCCGGTTTCCTTGCGTCGGTCCCGTGTCTTTCCAGCCCCTCGAATTTGGAGTCGGCCATAGTTTCACCGCGCCATCCAAGGACAGATGTTTCTTGTCCGTTGATGGCCCTGTGTTGTTCCTGGGCGTCGGCCATAATGTCTCTTTCTTCTTTCTCCCGGCCCTGTAAGCCATTCCCGAAAATTCTTCTTGATTGTCCGCCGCCTCCATCAGCATTTTCAGAGACCCCTCGTTGGTAAATCCTCTGACATTTGGAGTCGGCCATAACTTCACTTTGTCCGCCAGAGCCGTTTGCATCGGCTTGCCCGCCTTTATAGGCGATGATCCAGATTCGCTCCCGCTTATGGGGCGCCCCCACGTCGCCGGCCCGTATATCTTGCCACGCAGCATTATACCCGATTTCGGCAAGCGACCCGAGAACCCGGTCAAGCCCTCGAACAGCAAGGGCTCCGACGTTTTCCACGATTGCGAATCGAGGTCGTATTTCGCCAATGAGCCTTGCGCATTCAAACCATAGCCCCGATCTGCACCCGTCCAGCCCAGCACCTTTGCCAGCCACTGAAATATCCTGGCAGGGGAATCCTCCTGTAATGATCCATTCCCCTTCGGGGAGTTCCGCCCCATGGATGTTTCGGACGTCCCCAAGTGCGACGGCGTCGGGGAATCTTTTTCTGTATATTCCGATTGCATAATCATCAACCTCCGAAAAATAATGGCCGTGAAATCTCATCCCAGCCCAGTATGCGCCTAAAGCGAAGCCTCCTATCCCAGAAAACAGATCCAAATAGTAACACTCCATTTTTTACCATCATCTCCTTAAAAGCGGCGATTGCCCGCCCGTCGCCGCGACTCTTTATGAAGCTCAAGGCGACTGTTTTCTCTATCCGGGTGTTTTGGACGAGCGGCTTGCAAAGCTCTTCCCCGGTCAAATAGTTGTCACGCGTCTATTCCCGCCTCCCTGCACTTTGCGCGGATCACCGCCGGACGCGCCCACGGCCATGTGAATTTAGTCCACGCCGGATCGCGCCCTCCGGTTTCGTCCCGGTAAAGCATCGCCATAGGCAGGAAGCCCGCCCTCACACAATCAAAAAGCCGCGCCTCCGCCCTCTCAAACGTGTCGCCGGGCTGTC
>JAISCC010000165.1 GCA_031265845.1 Treponema sp. | reverse complement strand
CAACAATATAGTCTACACCGTTACCACCGAAGACAACGCGACGAAAGGCTACGCCGTGGTCTTTGAGTCGCCGCAGAAAACCGGATTGCCGTTAATGAAGATCGACACACAGGGCGGCGCAATTACCTCAAAAGACGATTGGTTTACCGATCTAAACTCCGGCATGGAGCCTTCGTACACCCTATACGATACAACAGGTGAACAGGTATCGGGCAACACTGATATTAAGGGGCGGGGGAATACAACATGGGGTATGCCCAAAAAGCCATACGCATTAAAACTGACTACAAAGGCGCCGTTATTGGGTATGCCTACGCATAAACGATGGAATTTGCTGGCAAACTATTCTGACAAAACATTGTTGCGTACTGAAGTGGCGTTTCATCTAGGGGATATCCTCCAAGGTGGATTACAATGGACTCCCCGCTCCCGGCATGTTCAGTTGTACTTGAACAACGAGTACCAAGGGGTCTATCAACTGACTGAGGCAATCAAAATAGACGAGAGCCGTGTTGCCATCAAAGACATAAGCAAGAAAAATCCGCAGAGAGGGTATATCCTTGAAATTGACGTGAGAAAAGGAGAACTCTTTAACAACAACTCAAGGCGTGGTGTTTAATTGTTCGGATCCTGATGAAGATCTTGATGAGACAATAACTGGAGATACACGGACCATATTTGAAAAAATACAAACCGATGTGCAGCATGTGGAAGATGTACTCTATTCTGATGAGTTCTCCGATCCTGACGAAGGATATCAAAAATATTTGGATGTCGATTCCTTCGTTGACTGGTATTTTGTTAATGAGATTACCAAGAACAACGACGCTATCTTTTTCAGTAGTGTTTATATGTACTATAACGGAGAGAAATATTGCATGGGTCCTGTGTGGGATTTTGATATTTCACAGGGAAACTATAAAGACAGTCCCGGCGAATACAGCGATGGATTTTATATCCGTAATGCACCATGGATTAACCGCTTGTTTGCAGACCCTGATTTTGTTTCGCGGGTAAAGGCAAAATGGAACGAGAAAAAGGCTGAGTTTTTTGCCTTGCAGCAATATATTGATGAGCAAGCGTCATACATCAATTCCGCACAGGCGCAGAATTTTAGACTATGGAATATCCTGGGTGTTTCTGTATGGCCTAATGTCGTAGTGCCTGGAAGCTATCAGGGAGAAATAGATTACTTAAATCCTGGCTTGCCGCTCGGTTGGCATGGCTTGATACAGCGATTAATGAGCTTTAAAAGCAATCAAGACCCCTGCCCGCCAGCAGGGGGCATCTATTCCGCCGTCTTCAGTCTTATTCCCCGCCGTAAACCGCAACAAGTCGGGCTTCCACCACCACGATGGTTTCTATAGTTACAATTTCGCTATATCCCCAGCGGAAAGTCCTGTCCCTTGGGCTATTTGTTCAACCGGTATGCCTATTGCCTTGAGATTCCGAGCGATTTCCCGCCTTTTTTCCCATCTAGCCCCATTGATGCTACTTGTCCAGTCGGAGGCGGCTTTCCCGTACCGCTCGTAAGCCCGTAACAGATCAGGATTACGCGCTATCACTTCCAGTTTCGTCTGCGCCATCAGTATCACTTTGTCCATCTTTACTACCTCCTCTAGCAGTTCCGGCGGACGGCGCGAAGCGGAGTGGAGGCATGGGCTTGAGTATCTGTGGAGGATTATGGACACGCCGCAAACGGTTCCGCGCACACAGGAAACGTGCCCGTATGAGCGGTTAAATATAGCGTTATGCGCCGTGTTTGACTACGATGTATGGAGGGATACATAATCGTTCCTACCGGTTCCCATGATCAGAAGTTCCGGGTGGTACTCGAAGTGCATCGTGTCGTAGCGGGACCATCTTCCGCCCCAGATAAAACCTTGCTCCTCGAAGGTGCGAATCACGGCGACAGGCGGATTTTGTTTTTTGTCGGCGGGAACAGTACGCCAGTCAATCCCCTTGGCGGCGGTCCACTGCCAGTAGGTTTCCATGCCCGCCTGGGTCTTCATCAGCAGATCAACCGCCGCGCCGTAGGCGTGAAAGCTACGGTTTTCACTGCCCGCGATGTTCCGCCAGTTCCAGCCGGTAATGCTCGCGAGGCTGTTGAGCCAGAGCGGTATCTCCGGATCATTCTTCGCCAATTCCTGAATGCGCGTATTCACCCGGTCCAAAGGCGCGGCGATTATTTCATGGATTTGCACCTTCCGCCCCAGAAAATCGATCCATTGCTGGTGTGAAAAAGCCTCCGTTCTGTCACGAGCTTGCCAAAGCGTCTCAAAAAACGAGGAACGGACAGCGCCGGACATGGTAGGGCGGGATGACCGGTAGGAAGCGAGGGACTCCCTTCGGGAAATAATGCGGTTTGCCGTCTCTTGCCACGGGCTCACCCCGTCCGCATCGCCGGGCGATTCCGGAAAATACCGGTACAGAAATTGGGGACGAAAACCCTCAGGCGCGGACGCGTCGTCCTGAGAAAGAAACCTGCCCTGCGCATAGTACCAGCGCACTCCGTCCATTTCCAGCGTCCAATCCCCGTCCTGAAAGACCGCAAGGCCGAGACGCGAGCCGTAAGCCTCGGCAAACAGCTTTGCCATATCTTCCGCCTGATCTCCCCCGGCGGCGCGGCGCAGTCCCAGTTCCGCAAGCGCGGACTCCGCCCAGTTTCCGGCCATTTCCTCAATGTCCGCCGCTTTTATCCGTCCGGCAAACACAAAGCCCCCGCCGGGAAGAAAACGCTCCCCTTGTATAAGCCTCTCAAACTCCACGTTCAGATTCTCGTTCAAATCTCCCGCCGCGCCTGAATCCGTCAAACCCGCATCCGATTCTTCGCGGCTTGTCCAGAAGGGGATGACCCTGCCGTCCATAAAGTCAGTCTGCGCAAGAAAATCCAGAAGCGGCGCGGCAATACGTCCATCCACAAGGGATGCGCCCACAAAAAAAGCGTCGTAGTCGAGCAAGTCGGGCAGCGGCTTTTTGCCGTTTATATCAAACAACTCGCCCCCGGTCTTTTGCGCGATAGCCTGCGCCGCTCGCCGCGTATTGCGGTCATTGGCGGCATAGATGACCAGATTCGGTCCCACCCGTTCATCGGGGATTAGCTCAACGTTCTGTTG
>JAISCC010000107.1 GCA_031265845.1 Treponema sp. | reverse complement strand
CCCTTGGGGGGGGGGGGGGGGGGGCGCCCCCCCGCGCTTAACATGTTCATGCAAACGCTTTGAGAACAATGTGTTATATTCATTTTTGTTTGATACAGCATATTTTTGGCAACGCCTTTTATAAAATTATAGCAACGTTTTAAACACTTTTTATGATACAAAGCGAACGCAAAAAAGTCAAGGTGGAAAAGAGAAAAAAATTATTTTATAAAAGACGCGGACTGCGCAGTGCGCTTCTCTTTCCGGAAAGACGCACGGATATGACAAAGCGGCGCCAGAAGAAAACTCCGGCCAGTTTATACGCAGATGAAGACGTGTATTTCGACGGGCTTGACAGGCGAAGGTGAAATGGGAAGCGCGGAAACGAAAGTTTCCGATGAAACAGGCTTCTTTTGCACATAAACGCTTGCATATATTTTTTTGTTGTGATATACTTTTCACATGGTTGATCGAATCCTTATTGACACGCTTGATCTCAAAGCGCATGAGTTTGTGCAACGGTGGCGATATAAACTTCAGAAATCCCCCCAACTGAAACGCTATAACACGCTTACCAGCGAACAATTGAACGATCATGCGGGCATCTATCCGGTTCTCGCCCATACGCTGGACAGGGGGCTTGACCGCTCGTATGTGGGCGGCTATTTTGTGGGGCTTGCAAAGGATCGCAGGAAAGAGGGCTATCCGGTGTCGGAAATCGTGTACGCGGTGGGTCTCGCCCAGCAGACCGTCATCGAATATATTATGAACGATTTCCTCATCGACAATCCTTTGAAGATATATCAGACAATGGACACCATAAACAGGGTGGCGGATTTTTTCTTCTTGGGTTGTTTCTATATTACCAAAGGATTTTTGGAAGCGACCTACACCGAGATGAGCGGCAAAGACGCGGTTTCGGAAGACCTTTTGAAAAAATACTTTAAAGACGATTTCTTCTTTAAGCAAAATTAAGGCGCCGTCGGTTATGGATGAATTTCTTGACATAAAAACCGCTTTCACTATTCAGTTGCCGGATGGAACGCTGGCGTTTTTGCGGAATCTGTTTCCAAACGGCGTCGCCATCACGGAAACAGTGATCATCTCCTGGGTTGTCATGGGAATGCTCATCGGACTTTCTTTCATATTAACTAGCAATTTAAAGCGAATCCCCAAAGGGGCGCAGGCGCTTCTTGAAGCTGGCGTTGAATTTCTCAACAACTTTTCAAAAAACCAGTTCGGGAAATTTTCAACCGTTTTCGCTCCTTATGTGGGAACGCTCTTTCTTTTTCTGCTGTTCGCCAATATCATAGGCGTTTTGACGCCCATTGAAGCGTTCGGCTTTAAGCCGCCGTTTGAAGTGAAGCCGCCAACGCGGGACATCAATGTCACCGCGCCGCTGGCGTGTCTCACCATTCTGCTGGTGATCGCCTGCAACATCAAGTCAAAGGGCGTTTTCGGCTGGCTCAAACATTTTCTGCACCCTATCCCGTTTATGTTGCCGTTTAACATTCTTGAGTACGGAACGCGGGTCTTGTCGCTTGCGCTCCGTCTTTTTGGCAATATACTTGGCGGGCTTATTCTTATGCATTTGATCGAAGGGCTTGTTCCGGTGGCTCTGCCTATGGCGCTGAGCCTTTATTTTGACTTTTTTGACGGATTCATGCAGGCGGCGATCTTCACGTTTCTGTCTGTGTTGTATATTTCAGAAGCGTTGCAAAAAGAGTGATTGGAAACTGTCAACAATGCGGACGCGCAACCCGAGGAGTTTGTTGCGCTTTGCGCGTAAAACCCAAAAAATCACCGGCTAGGTGATTTTTTACTCTTGCAACAGGTTGCTGGAGTGACAGACTTTCACAAAAGAGCGTGTGAGAGCGCAAAACGGCTGTTTTTATGGACACATGAGGCTTTCCAAAATTTGAGAAAGCCCCCATATATTAATTATTATAAGGAGCGACTTATGACAGGCACATTAATAGCAATCGGCGCGGGCATCGCGGTTGTCACCGGAATCGGCGCGGGCATCGGAATCGGCATTGCGACGTCAGGGCTGATTCAAGCCATAGCGCGGCAGCCGGAGGCGTCCAACAAGATGATACCGTGGTTCTTTGTCGGCGCGGCGCTTGCGGAGTCAACGGCGATTTACGGTTTGGTTGTCGCCATATTGCTTTATCTAAAAGTGTAGATCGCGAATCATGCTTGACTTTACCGTAACCTTTGGCATTACCGTCGTCAATCTCATTATTCTTTTTTTCATATTGAAGGCGATTCTGTTCAAACCCGTCTCCAAATTCATGGAAGCGCGGGCCGCCAAGATACAAAACGACATTGACGGCGCGGCGAAAGATAAAGAGCAGGCGCGACAGCTTCTTGAGCGGTACGAAATGAAGCTCAAAGACGCGCAAGCCGAATCCGAAGCCATCATCAGAGACGCGCGGAAACAGGCGGCGGCGCAGGCGGACAAAATCGTCGCGGAAGGCAAGAAAAAGGTGGAGGGTGTCATCGCCAACGCCAACCGGCAGATAGAGGCTGAATATAAGGCGGCGTTCGCCCTGTTCAAAGCCGAAGCGGCCGGGCTTGTCATTGCGGCTTCAAGCCGTCTTTTGCAGCGCGATCTGAATCAGGAAGATTCATCGCGCTTTGTGAATCTTCTGTTGCAAGAGCTTGCGGCTGGCGCGGCTCACGCTTCTCCTAAGGACTGACTATGGCGGGCGGGTTTAGCGCGTTCAGCGCTGATAGGTGGGCTGAGGCGTTCATCGCCTCCTGCGGCGATGACGCTGACGCCGCCTTTGAGAGCTTCAAGGCAATGGTGAAGGCTGTTCAACGCCTTAAACAGCGAATAGCGGGAACAGATGACGCTTGTCATGTGGAAGAAATCGTGAGAGCGGCGATGAAAAAAGCCGGGGTCGATTCTACTGGCGCGGAAATCGCATGCAGGACGCTTGCGCTGTTGATACGGCGCGGACTTTTCCAGCGCAGTCAAACCCTCATTGAGGAAATTGAGAAAGCGTTGGATCGCAAAAACGGCGTTCTGATTGCAATCCTTGAAACGGCCGCGCCATTGCCCGCGCCGTTCAAAAGAAATCTTGAGCGCTCGATCAAGGAAACGGCGAAAGCCCGTGAAATCAGGCTGACCGAAAGAATCGCGCCGGAATTGCTGGGCGGTTACAAACTCCGCGTCGGGACGCGGGTCATTGACGCGAGCGTCAACTCATTTTTGCAAAACATGGCGAAACAATTTGCGCTGTAAAACATACAACACATTAACGGTTGCAATTATATGTGGACGACACTATAAAGGCGACCATGTTGAGAGGAATTTATGACAAACTTTGCAGACTTGGCAAAGGTTCTGGAAGAACAGATTCAACATTGGGAAGGCAAGGCCTTTTCAGGATCCGTGGGCTTCGTGGCTGAGGTTGGTGATTCGGTCGCAACCGTTTACGGGCTTGACAACGCGATTTACGGGGAATTGGTGGAATTTGCGTCCGGCGCGACAGGCATTGTGCTGAATCTCATTGAAAACGGGGTCGGCGTGGTGATGCTTTCCGGGGAAAACCTGGTGAAAGACGGCGAAGAAGTGCGCGGCACCGGCAAGGTGGCGTCCGTTCCGGCGGGGCTTTCCCTCATGGGCAGGGTGGTCAACCCGCTTGGCGAGCCGCTCGACGGCAAGGGGTCTCTTGTTGCGGAAGAGTGGCTGCCCGTTGAATCGCCCGCGCCGCCAGTCATTGACCGCGGACCTGTTGACACGCCGCTTCAAACCGGCATACTCTCCATTGATTCCATGATTCCCATTGGAAGGGGACAGCGCGAGCTTGTCATCGGAGACCGGCAGACCGGAAAAACGGCGATTGCCATTGACGCCATTATCAATCAGAAAGGCAAAGACGTATATTGCGTGTACTGCGCCATCGGGCAGAAATCCTCATCGGTCGCCGCGATCATAAAAAATCTTGAAAAATTTGGCGCGCTTGAGTACACCTTCATTGTTCTTGCGTCGGCTTCGGATTCCGCCGCGTTGCAGTACCTCGCGCCCTATTCCGCAGTCGCAATGGCCGAACACTTCATGCGGCAGGGCAAAGATGTGCTTGTGGTCTATGACGATCTTTCCAAACACGCGGTCGCCTATCGCACCATATCTTTGTTGCTCCGCCGCCCCCCTGGGCGCGAGGCCTTTCCGGGCGATGTGTTTTACCTGCACTCCCGTCTTCTTGAGCGGGCCGCGAAGCTCTCCAGGGAAAAGGGCGGAGGCTCCATCACCGCGCTTCCCATTGTTGAGACGCAGGCGGGCGACATTTCCTCCTACATTCCAACCAATGTCATTTCCATTACGGACGGACAGATATTCCTTGATTCCGAGCAGTTCAACGCGGGGTTCAGACCAGCGATTGACGTAGGTCTTTCCGTAAGCAGGGTCGGCGGGTCGGCTCAAACCAGGGCGATCCGCAAAGTGTCGGGACGTCTCCGCCTGGATCTCGCCCAGTACCGCGAGATGGCGTCTTTCGCCCAGTTCGGCAGCGATCTTGACAAGTCCACGCAGGACAAGCTCGCCCAAGGCGCGCGGCTCATGGAAGTGTTGAAACAGCCTCAGTTCACGCCGTGGCGCGTTGAGGATCAGGTCGCGGCGCTCTACCTTTCGGTCAACGGCTATCTTCTGGACGTGCCGGTTGACAAGGCGGCGTTCTTCGTAAAAGAGTGCGTGGCGTTCATCAGGGATCGCAACGCCGCCTTGCTTGAGACTATCGCGGAAACCGGCGCCCTGAACATGGGCGTTGAACAGGATTTGCGTTCGGCGATAGAAGATTTCAAGAATTCCCGGACAAAAGGCTGACGCATGGCAAACTTACGTGATGTGCGTCTGCGGATGCGGGCGATTCGCCAAACCTTGCAGGTTACCAAGGCAATGAATCTTATCTCTACGTCAAAGCTGAGGAAGGGAAGACGTATGCTTGAGGACACCAAGCCGTATTTCACCCGAATACGGAAGTCCATGTACGACATTGTTTCCTGCGTTGACATCTCTGCCAATGAATTCTTCGGCAGAAAGAAAGACCCGTCGTCCCGCGCCGCCGTAGCGGTTATATCAAGCGACAAGGGGCTTGCCGGCGGGTTTAACGCCAATATATTCAAACAGGTGAACGCGCTGTGCGACAACTTGGAGAACCCTGCTCTCATCACCATTGGCGCCATTGCCCAGCGGTTTTTCAGCAATTCAAAATATCCTGTTTTGGAGAGCTTTTCGTTTAAGTCTCGGCTTCCCACCCTTGACGATGCGAAAGTGATCGCGGATTATCTGATTTCGCAGTATTTGTGGGGCGCGTTTGACAGCGTTCACGTGGTGTATACCTACATGTACAGCGCGGTGAAACTTCAACCTGAAATCTTGCAGGCGCTTCCCCTTTCCGCTGAGAAAATGCAGGAAGAAATTATGAAAACCGGCGGGGAAAAACGGGTGGAGCTTCAATTTGAGTTTATTCCTTCGGAAGAGGCGGTGTTTGAAGCGTTGATTCCTATTTATTTGAAGGGAATCGTGTACGGGGCGCTCGTTGAATCCTATGCCGGCGAGCAGAATGCGCGTATGGCGGCTATGGACGAGGCGTCCAAAAACGCGGAAAAGATGCTTGCCAAACTGCAAATATTCTACAACAGGGCGCGGCAGGCTGCCGTCACGCAGGAAATGGCGGAAATTACCGGCGGATCGAACGCTTTAACGTGATAAGGAAGAGGAAACACTATGGCACATAAAGGACACATCACACAGGTTATGGGACCTGTGGTTGACACACGTTTTGAACAAGGAGAAGTTCCGGCGATCCTGAACGCGCTGGAAGTCGCGGCCGGGGGGCGAAAGATGACGCTGGAAGTGTTGCAACATATCGGCGACAATCGCGCGCGGTGCGTGGCAATGTCCGCGACTGAAGGGCTTGCCCGCGGGCTTGAGGTTGTAGACACAGGCAAACCCATAAGCGTACCGGTCGGGGAAGATGTGCTTGGACGGATGTTCAACGTAACCGGCGATCCTATTGATGATAAAGGGGATTTTGCCGCTAAAGAGTACGCTTCGATACACCGAGCCGCGCCGCGTTTTGAAGAGCAGAAGCCGGCGACCGAGATTCTTGAAACCGGCATCAAGGTGATTGACTTGATTGCGCCCTACGCCAAGGGCGGCAAGATCGGGCTGTTCGGCGGCGCGGGCGTAGGCAAGACCGTTGTCATCATGGAACTAATACGGAACATAGCCACCGAACACTCCGGTTATTCGGTGTTCTCCGGCGTGGGCGAGCGTTCCCGTGAAGGCGCAGACCTCTGGAAAGATATGAACGAATCGGGCGTGGCCGCTAAAACCGCCCTAGTGTTCGGTCAGATGAATGAGCCGCCCGGCGCCCGTATGCGCGTGGCGCTTGCGGGGCTCACTATGGCGGAGCATTTCCGCGATCAGGGCGGGCAGGATGTGCTGCTCTTCATCGACAATATTTTCCGCTTCATTCAGGCGGGCGCGGAGGTGTCCGCGTTGCTGGGGCGTATACCGAGCGCGGTGGGCTATCAACCCACCCTTGCCAATGAAATGGGCGCGTTGCAGGAGCGCATCGCCAGCACTTCACGCGGCTCCATAACCAGCGTCCAGGCGGTGTATGTACCCGCCGACGACCTCACGGATCCGGCGCCCGCAACCACCTTCGCCCACCTTGACGCCACAACCGTGCTTTCGCGGAGCATCGTCGAACTGGGCGTCTATCCGGCGGTCGATCCGCTCGCCTCAACCTCCCGCATATTGGAGCCTTTAACTGTAGGCGACGAGCATTATAACACGGCGCGGCGCGTTCAGCAGATTCTCCAGCGGTACAAAGAATTGCAGGACATCATCGCCATTTTGGGCATGGATGAGCTTTCCGTGGAAGACAAACTCACCGTCGCCCGCGCCCGCAAGGTGCAACGGTTTTTCAGCCAGCCATTCTTTGTGGGCGAGAAGTTTACCGGCATTCAGGGACGCTATGTGTCGCTCAAGGAAACCGTCCGCGGCTTCAAAATGATCCTTGACGGCGAGTGCGACGCATTGCCGGAGCAGGCGTTCTTCATGGCGGGCGCCATAGAAGACGTCATAAACAAGGCGCAATAATGGCGGCGCTATTCCCGTTTGAAATTCACACTCCCTACCGCAAGTTTTATTCGGATGTGGTTGAATGTATTGTCGTGCGGCTTGTCGATGGTGAAATCGGAGTGTATGCGGGGCATACCTTCTTCACGGCTCCCACGCAAGCGGGCATTGTCAAGATAAAAGACAAAAAAGGCGTATGGAAAACCGCCTTTGCGACCGAGGGAATCCTTGAGGTAAAGGGACATAAGTCGGTTTTGCTCGTTGACGCAGCCGAATTGCCCGAAGAAATAGACTATAATCGCGCTGTTGAAGAAAAGCGACGCGCTGAAGACGCCATACACAACGGCAGCGGGTTTACATTTGAGGTCGAGAGGGCGAAGATCAGTCTTGCGCGGGCTGAAGCTCGGTTGAAAGCATGGGGAATGGGAGAGAAAAAGGTGGAGTAAGGAGCGCGGCTAAACGCTGGGCGCCTCCGGTTGAGCCTGTTTCAAAAGCCTTCTCAGTATGTTTCATTATAATTGCTGGCATTATTTTTTCAAAATGAAGCGCGTCTTTCTTGAAGGAAAAGAAATGACCTAGCCGTTGCGGAGGACAAGCCGCCAGTAAGCCTGTTAACGACATTTTTCTGAAAAAGTTGTGGAAAATATTGATAAAATAAAAACATTGTGTAAAATAAATATAGACAGGAGCATCTTGTAGACAAAAGAATCCTTTTTGAATTAGGGGATTATATATCTAATAAAATCGTATATTTTTATGAATATTATAAAAATGAAAATATACTTGAAACAAGTTTTTCAAATTGGAATGTTAGGGATGTCATAGGGCATATAAACAGTTGGATAAAATTTTCCGAAGATAAATTGGAATCAATAAAATTAAAGCGTTCATTTGAAGAGGCCAATCATGTGGATATAGAAAAAATTAATAAGACAAATTATGAAAAATATAAGAATAAAACATTGAAGGATGTGGTGAATGAATCCAAAACAATATTGGAAGAATATAAAAATGTATTGGGCTTGTTCAATGAAGAAGAATTATTGAGCGATAAATTTCCGACAGGATTTTCATGGGCGTTATGGAAATATATGGCAATGGATTTATGTATTCATCCGTTGATGCATATAATGTATCAATACATAAAGAGGGGGGATTATAATGAGTTTATAAAAGAAACAGAAAGCAGTAAAAAATATTTTATGGAATATTCTGGGAATAATATAAAAGAATATTATTTTGGGGATTTATTTGAAAATAAAGAAGAAAAGGAGAAACGGTTTAAAGAATTAAGGGAAATAGAAAAAAACAATAAATTCATAGAGGAAATAATAAAAACAAACATGGAGTGAAAGCAAAAAAACGTCGTAACAGGACTGTTTACGCTTCGCCGCCAGTAGGCGGCTCGGCCTCCGCAACGGCTAGGTCATTCCGCTACGCTCCATTCCCACGCCGTTGCTCCGCCACATTTTGTCGGACCTGGTCTTTGCTACGCAAAGCCCTTATTCGGGCCGCCAAAACGTCGTATACAGCGGAACGTTATGTGCCATTTGCGCTAAATTTTTTTGGA
>JAISCC010000069.1 GCA_031265845.1 Treponema sp. | reverse complement strand
ATAACGTTCCGGCTGTATATGACGTTTTTTTGCGCCCGATAAGGAAAAATGCGAAGCATTTTTACGGGCGCAAAAAAATGTGGCGGAGAAAAAACGCATAAAGGGCGCAAGCCCGACTGCGGTTTTTCGTAGCCCGAGCCGCCTACTGGCGGCGAAGCATATACAGACCTGTTAGGCGCAGTTTTGCCGTATTTTATTTTTTTAAATATCCTCTTTCAACTGCTCTTTCTAATAATTTTAATACAAATTCCCATATTGTTTCTGATCCCTCTCTTATGTGTTTGTTCTTTTCTATTACCATGTCGTATGTTATATTGTATTTTTTCCATGTATATCCTTCATAAATATAATTTTGTATTAATGGTTCCAACCTATCAAAAACTGCCGCAAATTTTGCTTCATTTGTTTCCCGATTTTCAAATTCATTCCATAACTTTATAAAATATTCTTTTTGTTTTCCATCCAACAGACCAAATATTCTATCGGCTGCCTGCATTTCATTCTCGTGGGCATTATTTCTTTCGGATGAATATAAAAATGTATCCCCGGCATCTATTTCAACAATATCATGTATTAATAACATTGTAATAATTTTCTCAATATCTACTGGGAAATTACAGAAGTCCTTTAATAATAGTGCCATGATACAAATTGTCCATGAATGCTCTGCGTCATTTTCAAAACGACTGCCGTCAAATAATTTTGATTTTCTTATGATATTTTTTATTTTATCGATTTCGATAATAAAATTTAATTGCCGTTCAAGTTTCTGATTATAGTTGATGTCTATTTTATTCATCATTCCTCCGATGATTTTACAATATATTTTTGTTTAAAATTTGTCAACCATTGTTAGGCAAAATTGCGCCTAACTTCCTTTCCACGCATCACTTTTATTCCCCTCCCTAGTCCCTATAAACGCTATGCGTTGAATATAGCCTGATCGCCCATTAAAATGAAAATTCCTTCGTTTTATATCCTGTCAAGTTTCACCAGCGGGATTATCCAGAGGGCTTGGGATACGCAGAGCGGAACGGCGGGCGACATGGGTATAACGTTCGGTGGTCCTGATTGACACATGCCCCAGAAGCTCTTGGATATACTTTAAATTGACGCCGCTTTCTAAAAGGTGGGTTGCAAAAGAATGGCGAAGGCTGTGAATCGAAGTGTTTTTGGAAATTCCGGCTTTTTCTAGGGTTTTGTCGAAGATATTTTGAGCGGAACGTATTGAAAGATGCCGCGCCGCCGGCTGACCGGGGAATAGCCAGCTTTCTATCGAATATAGCAGGCAATATTCCTTAATAAACTGAGCCGCCCGGTCCGAAAGCAAGGTAAATCGATCTTTACGGCCTTTCCCTGAATGGATAAATATAGTTTTGCGGCTTAAATCAATATCCTCCTTCTTTAAAGCCGTAACTTCACTCACCCGCAATCCTGAAGAATATGCCAACATCAAAAGGAGGCGGTGTTTGGGGTTCTTCTCGCATTCAAGAAGGAGATTTACCTCCGCTTTGGAAAAAACAGAAGGCAGTCGCTTGTCATGCCGGGGCCGACGTTGCTGTCCTACGATATCCCGCTTGAGAACAGAATCGTAAAAGAACTTAAGCGCACTGATGGCCAGATTTACCGAAGAAGCGGAAAGGTACTGGCTATTATCAAGGTAAGCCAGATACACTTTAACATCATCGGCATTCACATCCAAGGGACTTTTCTGTATGGTACGGCAAAAAGCTCTATTGTAATGGATGTACGAGTCCACCGTTTTCGCGCTATACTTGCGGGAACTAAGCTCAACTTTAAGTTTTTCCTGCCAATTTGTGGCAAATGGTTCAGGCAAAGACCTTGATTGAGCGATGCATGCCTTGTCATCGGATGTCTGAAGGGTTGTCTTCGGCTCCGTATGTCTGAGGCTACGATACGATAAAACAGGAAGGGCGTCCATAGCATCCTCCTCTGGCTCCGACGCCGCCCAGGGCCTGCCAAAGAAACCATGAACCACGGGTGGCGCGTTTGAATCCTTTTTTATTTCGACATAGATTCTGCCTTTAAATATATGATCCAACCGATCAGAGTCCATGCGTTTTAAGACAAACTGCCGTTTTTGGGCGTCCCAACTGCCCGCATTGCTTTTAACAAGCCGCAGAAACAAATCTCTGTCATAATCATAAAAAGGCGCCACTATTTTATCATCAATATAAAAAACATAAACCGTTTCCACAAAAATTTCCTACAAGACTTTTAGCATTCCAACCGGCGGTTTTAAGATATTCCCGCTGGATCAAGGCGAGGGGTTGAAAGCGAAATCCGCCGGATCCGCCTCCAACCCCACGCGATCATCTATATCGTCACCTCCACCGGCACAGCGGTCTTCCCTACAGCAGGCGGAATGATAGCGCCCGCGACGCTTTTTCCATCAACAGTAAGGCTCGGTTTGCCGGTGCGCCTAATGTCGATGGTGTACACAACGCCCCGGAAAAGACGTTTGACACGCACATGGGCAAATCGTTCCGGCAAACAGGGAGCCACCTGAAGTCCGTCATGGGTTGCGCGGATGCCAAGCAAATGTTGGCTCACGTTCACAAACGTCCACGCGGCGGTGCCGGTAAGCCACGAGTTTTTCGCTTCCCCTTGATGTTGCGGGGGCGCTTCCTTCCCGCCGACCATCTGACTGTAGACGTACGGTTCGGTGCCGTGTATGTCGCTGATTTCTTCGAGGTATGCGGGACAGGTGCGTTTATAAATGGCGAACGCCTCGTCCGCGTCGCGCACTACGGTTTCCGCAATGCTCACCCAGGGGTTATTGTGGCAGAACACGCCGCCGTTTTCCTTGAATCCGGGTGGATAACTGGACACTTCGCCAAGCTCTACATGGTACGTCCTGTAGCAGGGCCACAACAAAGACGTGCCGTACTTGTAGGTGAGCTTCGCCTTCACGCTGGCGAGAGCTTTTTTCGCCTCTCCCGTGGCGACGCCAATGCCCGCCATGACACACATGCCCTGCGGCTCAATGTAGATTTTGCCTTCCTCGCATTCGTTGCCGCCAACCTTGTTTCCATAGCCGTCATAAGCGCGGACAAACCACTCGCCATCCCAGCCGTCCTTGAGCACGGCTTTTTCAACCTTGGCGACCGCTTCCCGAATCCGCGCGGCTTCTGCGGCCCCCTCAGTCTTGTTCCCGAAACGCTCGCACAGTTCCGCGTACTGCCTGCCGTACAGCACGAACATGCCGCCTATAAAGACACTCTCCGCAACGCCGGTTTCCTTGTTCGCCGTGGTCTGGAAACTCTCGCCCGGCTCTTCGCTGAAACAATTGAGGTTGAGGCAGTCGTTCCAGTCCGCCCGTCCGATGAGCGGCAGATCGTGGGGTCCCAGATGGGCAATCGTATAGCTCACGCTGCGCCGCAGGTGTTCAAACAAGGGCTTTTCCGTGCCTTCAACATTATTGAAGACCACAGGCGCGTTGAGTATGCCCACATCGCCGGTTTCCGCTATGTATGCGTACGTACACGCCACAAGCCACAGGGGATCGTCGTTGAAGCCGCCTCCGATGTCCGCGTTGCCCCGCTTCGTAAGGGGCTGGTACTGGTGCCATGTGCTGCCGTCTTCCAACTGGATCGCCGCGATGTCGAGAATGCGCTCGCGGGCGCGTTCCGGTATGAGGTGCACAAAGCCGAGCAGGTCCTGGCAGGAATCGCGGAAGCCCATGCCACGCCCGGTTCCGCTCTCAAAATAGCTCGCGCTCCGACTCATATTGAATGTCACCATGCACTGGTACTGGTTCCAGATGTTCACCATGCGGTCGAGCTTGGGGTCTCCGGTTTGAACCGTGAAACGGCTGAGAAGCGCGTCCCAGTACGCTTTCAAAGCGTCAAACGCCGCCTGGACTTTTTCATCCGTATCAAAACGGACGAGCGCCTCTTTTGCGGGGGTCTTGTTGATGACGCCGGGACGCTCCCATTTTTGTTCTTTCGGCAGCTCCGTATAGCCCAGTACGAAAACAAGGCTCTTTTTCTCGCCGGCTTTAAGCTCAAATGTTACGCGATGGCTGGCGATAGGCGCCCAGCCATGCGCTTCGCTGTCGCCGCTTTCACCGGAAAAGATGGACTGCGGATTGTCCCAGCCGTTGAACTTGCCAAGGAATACGTCGCGGCTCGTGTCAAAACCAGCGAGAGGCTGGTTTACGCTGAAATAGGCGTAGTGATTGCGCCGCTCCCGGTATTCGGTCTTGTGATAAATCGTACTGCCATCAACCTCAACCTCGCCGGTTGAAAAGTTGCGCTGGAAATTCGTTCCATCGTCAACAGCATTCCACAGGCACCACTCAAGGGCGCTCACCACCGTCACCTGTTTAGGCAGTCCGCTCTTGTTTTCAAGGACAAGCCGGTTGATTTCGCAATTTTCGCCCAGAGGAACAAAACAGGTTAGGGTTGACGCAAGCCCATTCTTCCCGGACTCGAAGATCGTATACCCCATGCCGTGCCTGCACCGGTATCGGTCAAGCGGCTTTTTGAGCGGGAGAAACGCGGGGCTCCACACCTCGCCCCGTCCTACGCAACCGTCCTGAATGTAGTAACAGCGACCGCCCGAATCCTGCGGCACATCATTGTAGCGGAAACGGGTGATGCGGCGCAACTTGGCGTCGCGGTAAAAACTGTAGCCTCCGCCGGTATTGGAGATGAGGCTGAAAAAATTCTCGTTCCCCAGATAATTGATCCAGGGGAGCGGCGTGGCAGGGGTTTCGATCACGTATTCCCTGTCTTCGTCATTGAAATGACCGTATTTCATAGCACCTTCCTTTTATGAATAATCCACACGCCAGCGTTGTGCGCAACGATGTGGTTTAACCATGCTGTTTTTCTGGATTATGATAGCAGAGTTGTCCGAAAACTTCTGTTTCTGAACAATTTCCGCTAAAAAATCGCAGTTTTGCAAGGCTTTAGCCTGAAAAACTGTAGACTTGTGAGACGACCCGGTTGGTTGCCTCACAAGTCAAATTTTTTCTTGCTTTTTTTCTATCTTCATCTTTCAGAATCCATAATCCCTCAACATAGACTTTCGGACAGCGCGGTATATTCCTCCACAAGCCGTTGATCCCCCCGTTCCGTCGCGCACACCCCGGCTTTTTATAAGCCAAGGGCGGAATTGACATGCGCCAAGACAGCTCATTGGCAACTTTCAAACGCTCGTTAAGCGATGAAGAGTACATCCCGGTACAGTATTGGCGCATGGTTTCCCACGTATAATGAAAGTCCATCATTTCCGAGGGAGCGCTGTTTTCGCTGAAGGCATAAGCTTCGAGTTCCTCCACAGCTTCCAACAATGACAGACCCGCTTCGGCGCCGGGCCTTTTCCAGACCGCACAATTAAAACGCTTCCCATAATACAGTTTTAGGCAGTAACAAGGTATGAGATATACGGTGTCCATCTCCACCTGAGAATATTCATCTCCTGTGAGAGCTTTCAGCGCATACTCTTTTAAAAACCACGTCATAAACCGGAGAAACTCATCGGTAGGCGCATAGTTGCGCATGGTTCCAAGTACACATCCCCCTCGGTTATAAATCCGTCATAATACGTTCTCCGAGCTTCCCATGCTCCAAAAACATCTTTTAACAACCCGCCGTCTTTCGACAGAACAATTCGTGGGCCGGAAACCCGCCGCCTCCATTCATCAGCGCACTCGCGTCTTCCAATATAAAAGCCCGAAAGAAATCCCAAAGAAATGAACGCTGATCCGTAATGTTCAGCCAGCCTATAAGCCCAAAGGCATTCGCCTCATCCTATCGCCATTGTCTAAAGCCTCGTCATACACCGTTGTAATCCCGTGATACCCTCCATAAGCGTACTCATCGCGGCAGTTCAACCAATCAACTGGATTGGCAAAATTTTCATATCTCATGGACCCCGCTTCCGTCGGTATCACCATGAATGGGTCTGTCTCCCGCGCCGCCGTTCCAGAGACAGTGCGCGTATTTCATATCATCATGTTCCAACCGTCCGCCTGCCAGCATCCAGGGATACGATGGAACAAATACATCATTCGCAACGAGTTCGCTTTCGATAAAGACATACCGTACGCCTGCGTCATAGCATGTCCGCAAATGTTCCGTCAGGAACATTTCTTCGTTGATCACCACATGCGTTTCATTGATAAAAACAATTTTTTCAGTTTTAAATGCATTGACCAGCCAAGAGACGGCGTCCGGCGCGGTTGCGGCTATTTCCCCCAATTTTTTTTCCGGCGCGGACGCGCGTCCGCTTATTGCCATAAGGAGAATTGCCGCAACCATCATACTTTTACGCCCATCCATGTCTCTTGCTCCCGGTCTTTCGTCCTGTGATTTCTATATTTTTTTATATTATCGCACCCTCTCCTTAAAACGTCAACTCTATTTTTCACGTCATTGCGCATAATATTCCGGGTGAAGCGGCTGAAACGGGCGGCGTATGCGCATGCGCCGAAGCGTCGTTCCATAGGAGCGCAGGCAACGCTGGCGCAATGCGCGGAACAACGGCGTATGACCGAAGGCTTAAGCCTTTCAACAGCAACAATGAGGACTTTCCGCATTAGTGAAACGGGTAAAAATATAACCTTTATATTCACCGGTTGTGATAATACAATGAAACGCCCGTCCTGAAGAGCCGGGCGTTTCACCTGCGCATTCCATATTAAACATATTTAATATTAATCGGCCATTATATAAGGGATCGCCTCTCCTGAATCATCATAGTATAAATCATTCAGAAAATCAATCCATTCATCTTTAGTTGTAAAAGACTTTTTTCCCAATAAATCATCTTCAATATCTATAATTCCAGGAGAATATTTTAAACTTTTAATAGTCACATTGACGCTCTTTAAATAAAATCTTCTATCATTTCTTTTAATCAACCGGTTTAATGTTTCCACACTTGACATCAAGGCGTCTAATTCATCCTTGTCCAAATTATAAAATTTAACTTTATCCATAATAAACCTCCATAATTATTCATAATTTTTAAACTGAACATCTCCAACCAGTCCAAATTTTTTTAACAGGACTTTTAATCCATTTCTTCACCTAATAACACTTCATATCTATCTCTTCCTATTTTCTCTATTCCACCTCTAATGTCATAATTTATAACTTTTAAATGTTTGATATGTCTACAATATTTGTTAAATTATCGCTTTTCCTTTCTTCTCAATTTCATCTTTTTGCCGGCATTTCGCATAACGCTCCGGCGGCTCTCCACCGAGCGTCTAATCGCCTTCCGCCGGCCACGGGTTGCGCTCAATGCCAGCGAGCGCAATCATGCTTTCGTGGCATTTCTTGCGCAGGAGGGTTACGGCTTCTTTACGCGGCAACGTACGATCCGGCGCTATAGGTTCGCCTATAGACAGGGTGATAAGGTGGCTACCCCCCCCCCCCCCCGAAGCGTTCTTCTTGAATAGCGCGTCAAGCAATTTGTAGACGCCGGATGGCGGACGGAAAGAAAACGCCATAGGCAGAACGGGTATATTGTACTTGTACGCAAGGGCGAATATGCCCTTCTTAAACGGCCTGATATATGGATAGTAATGCCAATTCGCGCTTTCCGGAAATACGTGCATCCATTTCTTCTTTTCATGCAGATCATCAAACGCCTGATTAAAATATTTGATTGTGTGAATGTCCGTAGGAACCGGTATCCCGCCCGCAAGCCGGATAAGGGTGCGATCCGGTCCCGTCAGGTTTTCCTTCCACGCGGGAAAATACAGCTTCCGGTAACGCACGGCCTGCAACACCATGAGAAAATCCCACCGGTGAATGTGGTTTGAAACCGTGAGCGCCCCGTTCTTAAACAGCGCTTTGTGTTTTCTGAGAATGGAACGCCCTTTGATTTTCAGCGCAAACCGCAACCGGTTCAACGGGAACACAAGGGTGAAAATGCCGGCGTAGAGCCAGCCGCTTTTCCACCTGAAGGCAATCGATCTATTCCAAAATGGGTAGTCTTTGTCAATCGTGAAAGCGGCGCCGCCCGTTCTTGCGTGAAGGTGCTCGTCAGGCTTTTCCGGGTACGATACGCCTGTATCTGGAATATAAAAAGATTCTTTCTTTTTCATGTTTTTCATATAATGCAACCTTTAATATAACTTCGTCAGCCACGTTGAAAGAGCCGGTATATACGTCACCAGCGCCACCACCGCAAGCTGTATGAAAAGGAACGGCAACGCCATGCGGGAGATTTCCACAAAGGGCCGCTTGAACCGGTAACTTGAAAGGAAAAGATTCATCCCCACCGGCGGCGTCAGGAAGCCTGTTTCCATATTTATAAGAAATATGACGCCGAGATGAACCGGATCGATCCCATACGCAACGCCAAGCGGCGCAATCAACGGCAAAATGATGAGAATGGCGGAGAAGATGTCGATGAGGCAACCAGCGACAAGCAGGGCGATGTTCAATGCGAGTAAAAACACCCATTTTGATGAAATGGCGGCTTTCATCCAGTCAGCGAACAGTTCCGGCGCCTGAGAATCAACGATGTAATAGGAAAGCGCCTGGGCAAGCGCCAATATCGACAGAATGCCGCCAATAATAGGCGCCGCTTTTATAAAAACGTTTTTGATTTCGGAGAATGTAATTTCCCTGAACAGCAACGCTTCCACAACAAAGACGTACATCACAGAGAACGCGCCGATTTCAACCATGGAGAGTATGCCGCTAAAATAGCCCGCGATAAGGATCACCGGCAACAGAAGCTCGAATAAAACGTTTTTAAGAGAAGCCAGCGCATCCTTGAGGCTAAAAGGTTCAAGCGGCATCTTTGTTTTTATTGAAGAGCCGATGCCGAGCGCGATCATGGACGCGACCAATATAAGACCGGGAAAAATGCCGCCAAGAAAAAGATGCACTGTATTGGTTCTGGTCGTGGCGCCCACGAGCAGAATCGGGAGGCTCGGCGGGAAGAGCAGTCCGACGCTGCCCACCGACGTGAGCAGTCCTATGGTGAATTTATCGCTGTAGCCCGCGCCGCTGATCCGTCCGCGCGGCGCGTCAGGCGTTGCGCCGCCCGTCAGCGCTGTGTACAGAACGCCGCCCAACGCGAGAATGGTAACGCCGGACGCGCCGGTAAACGAGGTGAAGAACGCGCAGATGATCACGGTCGCCACGATAGACCCGCCTGGAAACCAGCCGAACAGTTTTCTGAACGTGATCACAAGCCGTTCTCCGGCTTTGCTTTCCGAAAGGAAAAAGCCCGTTACGGTGAAAAGCGGTATGGCGACGATGCTGCCGCTCGTAAGTCCGGTATAAATCTGATTGGCTACAACGTCAATATCAGCGCCGGAACTCTGTATTAAAAGCATGGATATGCCAGCTATAACGACAAAAAGCGGCGTACCGATCAGCGCGGCAAGGATCAACAGGATAAAGAGCGGCGTACGCAAGTATCCGGCGACAGAAAAACTTATATCCGCAACTGTATATGCGAAGTCCGGCATATCCATGCCCCAGATCACTTTGAAGATCAGCGGCAGAGAACAAAGTGTACCGAGAAGGAGCGGCAAAAACGCGACAGCGCGCGACTTGCCTTCAAGCGGCGTGTAACGGGCGAATCTGAACGCGATCACCGCATACCCGATGGGCATAATCAACGCAAAAACCTGATCCGGAATAAACCCGATCATGGTGAACGGCGAGAGGCTCACCCTGATAAACGCAATGGAACACCATACAAGAATGACGCTGACAAAGCTGGAACACAGCCCGCTTATGACGGACAACCGCAACTTCGTCTTTTCCGTTTTGATGTACTGCGCGAGACTGATGGAGAGATGCTCTTTTTTCCGTGTCGTTATCATGCCCGAAACAAGCCCGGCGACAAGGAGCGTATGGGTTATCAGCGCCGGAGACGCCGGCACCCGCGAATGAAACGCCAGCCGCATGAAGCTTTCAGCAAACGGGAGCAGGGTAAGAGCCGCCAGGGAAAAGTAACACAGCCCTTCCTCTATACGCCACACAAGCGGGTTTTGCGTTGCAACGGCGTCTGCGGCGCTCTTCAAGGGTTTGTCCATTTTTTTTCGTACGCTCACTTAGTTTCTCTTTCGATATGCGCTTACTATGGCGTCTATTCTGTCGTACGTCGACTTGTCAAAGGTGGAGCCGAACAGTTTCGGCAACGCCTGCTGCACATCGTTATACCATAGTTGCGCCTGCTCCGGCGTCACCTCGTTGACGATGAGTCCGTGCCGCTGCATGGTTTCTATTATTTCGGCTTCCAATTGAGTGACCGCACTATTCAACTCCGCTTCGTGCCGTTTTGCGATGCGCAACAATGTATCCCGGTACTGTTCCGGAATACGCTTCCATGTGGTCTGATTCACTACGATTGCCCCCAAAAAGGGCGCCACATTAAGGGACGCCATTCTTTTGGCAAGCCCGAACGCCTGCGTCCCTCCGGCCATGACTGGACTTAAATACACGGCGTCGATTTGTCCGCCACTTAAACTCACCAATATCTGGTTCTGGGCGACCGGCATCATGGTGTAACCCATGGCTTTGAACGCATCAAGAAGCTGGGTGTCGCTTTCGTTTGCGCCAAGACGCTGCCGCTTGAGATCATTTGGAACATACACCGGCGCTTTGGAGAAGAATTTGACCCAGCCGACTTTTGACCACGCCAGCATAAAAAAAGTCTTGCTGCTGTTGATTTTCCGCTCAAGTTCTGGTTTGATAGCGTCAAGCACCGCGTCAAGCTCGCCGTCATTGCGGATGAGAAACGGACAGCTTAACGTCAGCACTTCAGGCGTTATTTCATTTAAACCAAACGAAGAAAAAATCGCGGCCTGTATGGCGTTCGATTTCAGTTTCCGCAACACGGCGGCTTCGCCGCCCTGGGTTCCATCCCAGTAAATCTTGAGTTCCACCTCGCCGTTGCTGGCGTCCCTCCATTCAGCGGACATCTTGTTAAGGTGAGCGCCCCACGGCGTATTTTCCGGTACGGACGCGGCCAATTTTATGGTGATTTTTCTGGGCGCGGCGAAAACACCGCCGCACAAGAGGTGCATCAGCAGGACGGCGGTAAAGAGTCGATATTTCATGTAGTCTATTATACTACTTTTTATGAAAGATATCAAGCGGCGCGAAGCGTCAAGGGCGGCGGCGTTTAGCGGCTCTTTTTTAACGGCGCTTTGAAGCCGGGAACAGAGCGTTCGCTTTATGCCAGGCGCGGAGATCGCTTTTTAGGCCTTTCCCGCTATTTCTAAATTTGTTATTATTCTCACGTCTATCTCGCTTCCATCTCTCATTATAATTTCTCTTATTTCTTCAAAAAATTCTTTTTCCATTCTTGAATGATCAGAAAAAGTTTTTAATAACGTCATATAATTTTCTCCGGCACAGCGTGTTACATTTTTCATTATTTTGTGTTCGATTATTTTAAAATGCCGGCTTTTCTCTATTTCCTTTTTTCTGCCATCTATTTTTTCCATCTGTTTTTCATACACGCTTTTTCCATCTCCCGTCCCTTTGCCGTATTTTACATATATTTCTTGAATTTCTCTCTCCAGATCGCTGTTTTCAACGCCATAATTGTTCCAATATAACACCAACAACCCATCGTCTTTTAATATTTCGTATGATTTTTTATATTTTATCGCCGCATCAATCCAATGAAACGCTGTTGCGGAAAATATCGCGTCAAACAGCATCCCGCTTTGATATTCTTCAAAGGTTGTATTTTTTATTATTATATTTTTATTCTCATTAAACTTTTGACGCGACAATTCGCACAAACTGTATCCAGGTTCTATTAGCGTCAATTTTGGCGCCCATTTATTATAAATTTCTTGAGACGCTATGCCATTGCCCGCTCCTATTTCAAGGATGGTTGAATTTGCGCCGAACATTTTATAATTCGATATTATCTCATAAATTTCTTTGGGATAACCATACCTCGCGTTACTATATATTTGAGAATTTTTATCAAAATGCAACGCCAATTCTTCCATGCCGGTTTTCCAAGCGATATGGTATATTGTTTGTTTGTGTTTGTCAATCGGTTTGCGGATATTGAGAGTTATACTTTCTATAAGGAACCGCTCTGGAGAAAATTGTGTTTGCGTAATTCGTTACAAATAACAAAGAAGTGGCAATTTTATCCGAGGAGCCTCTGAAAACTCAACCAGCGTTTCCAAAGGCTCCCTATGCCATGCATCTTAATTGCGCTACTATTATGCATTGTCAACCAAATATGGGTGCCGCGCCGCCCTAAAGATTCTGTAGGAAAACCTGTGCATTAGACTTGTTCGGGATCTCGTAATAAAGATAGCATAAGGTATGGGACAGGCGTTCAAACGGCTCTGTGGCGTGAGCGGTGAAACATTTGAGCGAATGAAATCCATCTTCCAAAGCTGTCAATTCAGGATAAACTGACCATAACCCGCAAATGCCGCCGGGAACGCCGCGGCGCGGAATCCATCGGCGCCGATCTCAGGGCGGTGAAAGCGCGGCGTGTGAGGCTATCCAATGGGGGGAGGACGCTTTGCGCAAGCATAAAACCTTCAAACCGCCCGGAAAGAAAGCCCTCGCGGGAAATCCAACGCGTCGCGGTTGGCGTGACCGAAAGCTCCATCCATCGCCAACCGGAATAACCGGCGGACAGCGGACATACAACAGGAGGGAGGGGAGCGCCCACGATTTCAAAGCGTATAATGACCGATAGGGAAGGCGTGCGGCGAAGCGATCCTGGCGCAGGCCGATTCGGGGCGTCTGGGTATGGAAGCGCTTCACGGGAACAGCCGGACGCCGAAAAAGCCAAGCAAGAAGCGCAAAATGAACGAGCATGAAAAAGCGTATGCCAAACGGCCCGCCAGAAAAAGGGCGGTCATAGAGGGCGTCAATGCAAAGATCAAGACGCTCAAGATTATGGCGCATCCATACCGGAATCATTGCGGAAGACATTTCCTGATGACGTCTCTCATCTGTGGCATTATTAATTTTGAATTACGTATTTCATGAGGTTGTCGAACAAGTCTATTTAACGTGAGTTCGATGAAATGTCAAACCAAGAGGCAAAGCGCTCACATCTTGGATTGCCGGCCTTTCCCGGGCACGGACGGCCGCAGGACGGGGGTTGGCCCGGCTGCGAAAAGAAGTGAAGTCGCTGCGTGATGCGGCGGGAGGCTCCGCTTCACTCGAAATCCTAAAAAAAGCGGTTGAACTTTAGTTCGCGCCGTCTTCGCGCGGACCGAACCCCGCTGACGGCGCGGCGGCTCATGAAGGAGAGCCGGGGGCGGCGCCTGGCGCCGATGGGAAGGCGGGGAGCGGCGGCGAGGCGGAGCAGGCGGGGCGCCGAATCGCCGAGCCTCATGCGGGATATCGCGCGGCGGCATCACGGGCGGCGTGGGAGTCCGCGAGCGCGGGAAGCGTCGCGCCAAGACCGCGGCAAACGGGTCGGTCTGAAAAAGGCGGCCCGTTTGCCGCGGGAAAACGGTCTCAACGCCCGCCGGAGAAGG
>JAISCC010000027.1 GCA_031265845.1 Treponema sp. | reverse complement strand
ACATTGTTGCCGGCAGTCGGAATCATGTCCATATGGGCTGAACCCGGCCCCGACCCAGGGATACCGAGAGAAGTACACTATGACTTCTTGATTTGTTTTGCAAGACGCCCGCACCCGCGAGTGAACGCAGCGGCGCCACGCGCCATGTTTGCAGGTGACGATACTGATCGAGGATAAAGCGGGGTGTTATTTTTTGAAAAGACTGGGAGACGCTATAAACGGCGTTCCGGCGGCGCAAAGCGGCGTTTTACTGTTCCACCCGGTTTAAAAGCGGCTCGTATGAGCGCGCTATTTCGCGCTCCGCAATGAGGATAAACTACGGAAGGAAGGTTTTTATGAAAAAAATGAAAATCTTGTGGATTTCGGTTGTTTTGTTAATGTTGGCAAGTGTGATGGCATTTGCTGGATCATGGAGACCTAAAGAAGGGTATTACACCAGTAAGGACAATGGGTATCAAATACTTATAAGAGAAGTTGGTTATGATACTTATTTTATTCAATATTTCGGACCCAATGGCGGAAAAATATTGACATCACAAGGTAAAGTATCTGATGCTACTTTTACACTTGATTTTACAGATGATGCAGGTAATAAAAAAAGCATAAGATTGACTGGTCCCACAGCCTTTAAGGACTATGTTACAGGTGGTACATTTATTTGGAACAGAAATCCATAATTTATGTGAAGTAAAAATATTCATAAATTATGTCATGTAATTTAAGACAGATTTTACTTCGCTTGACAGGACTGTAACTGTACGCCCCTTCGGGGCTAGGCTACACAAAACCGTGTTCGGGCTATCGCCCTCTGCACGGTTTTGTGTAGCCACATTTGGGGCAGGGGTCGTTGCTCCGCAACGACCTATTGCCTGCCCAAAACGTCAGATACAGCCAGAACGTTAGATGACGCTGATATAATGCTCTTAAATGGGAAAATATTTGATACAAAGACAGACACAGTATGGGCTTCCTTCTTCCACAGTAGCGGAACAGAAAGCTATGGAACAGTGCAGATATGATGTCGATGTCAAAGGACGAAGCAAGGTCGCCTCTTGCGCGGCTCCCAACGCGACTGGCAGGTCTAGGCCCGCTAATTAAATAGCTATTATCTGTAGTTGCCGCCGGCTGCAGATATTTAGCCGTAAACGCGGGGGCGCCAGACACCAAATTGGGCGGATAATGAAACCGCGCCTGACGCCGCAGGCGCTGATGGCCGCGGCGTTGGCGCCTTCATGGCGCCGCCCGCGTATGCGGCGAAGACAAATTGAAGCTCAACGCTCCGCGTTGAGCCTGTCGGCGGACATAAAACGCGAAGGAGTTTTTATGAAAAAGAGAAAGTGTATGCGGCTTTTGAGAACAGTAGCGTTGCTATTGGCGGGAATGATGGGCGCGGCAACTGTGCTTGCGGGATGCCCGACGGCGATAGCGCCCACTCCGGAACCAACCCCGACTCCAATACCGGAACCGACACCCGAACCGACTCCAGAGCCAACGCCCGAACCCACACCGGAACCAGAGCCGACGCCAACCCCTGTGCCGGTGGAAAAAACCAAAGACCTTGTCATGGCCGGAATAAAAATATCGGTCGTGTATAGGGCGTTGCCCGACGCGGAGGAACCGGCGTATCTGGCCCGGATTGACAGTAGGTTGCAATTATCAATCGCCCCAGACCCGGGGGCGGAAGATATTATAAACGACATGAAAATCCGCGGCGGCGTTTATAAAATAATCGTGGATTACGGCGACACGGTCTTTGACAGATTTGTCGTGATTGACGGCCGGACGATAAAGGCGCATGACTCGTGGCTGGGGACCACAACGAATATAACCGGCGGCAGAATACAGGTCGCACTCGATGAGATGATTCACTTTTATCCAGAGCCAGAACCAGAGCCAACCCCTGTGCCGGTGGAAAAAACCAAGGACCTTGTCATGGCCGGAATAAAAATATCGGTCGTGTATAGGGCATTGCCCGACGCGGAAGAGCCGGCGTATCTGGCCCGGATAGAGAATCGTTTGACATCTATGGCCGGTGACCCGGGACGCGACATATTTCTGATAGATCTGAAAAATCACAGCGATACATATTATATAGTCGTTGATAATGACGATGCGCCTTTCAATGATTTTATTGTGGTTGATGGGCGGACAATGAAAGCGCATGAATCCTGGCTGATGACCACAGAGAACATTCGTTCACCGCGTTTATGGGCCGCTTTTGATATCATGGAGCAGATGCCGCTTGTCTCGCTTTTGCAACGATTCGATAGCGCCAGGCAACGGCTTGTCATTACGATGGATGCTGTCATTTCACCGCGTATGATATAGGGACCCGACAAATCATCGGCCGTCATGCCGGATACGCGGCGTCGCCGCGTATCCGGCGTCCAGGTGAACGCAGGTTAATTTTGAGGCAATGCGGGCGCGTGACTTCTTCACGGCATTATGCGATAATGCAAGCGAGGCGATAACCGCTCCCACCTGTTTTTTTAGACTGGAAAATTCAGGCGTGTAGCCATATCTGGAAATCACTTTCTTTATGGCGCCGGCCGCCTCTTCCTTTTTATCCGTATGTTTGTATCCTGTTAAAACAAACGATTCCTTTCATAAAACCGCATTTTACTTGCAACCACACTAATGCCATTCTTTTCAAGAAGATACGCTCCCTTGTCGTTTCCTGCGGCGTCGACCTATTTTTCATCGCCGATTAGTATACCGTAAACAGAGGGGCGCCTGACGCCATGTCTGATTTCCGCCTTTATCCGACGCGCGGACAGCGGGCACTCGCCGGATAAAAAACGCGGGGTTTCCCCCATAAGCGTTTACTTGGGGACGAGCAGCCTATAACGCAGCGGGAGCCGTCTCCTTTTTGAATTGGCGCAGAGTTCCGCAAGATGACGCATGTTTTCAAACAGATTCATACAGGAAATTGTCTCAAGGAGTGTATGCTTTGCCATAACCAGCATGAGCCGTTGTTCATTCCATAACGACCACGTTTTATCGGGAACGTTTTCCCGCAGAGGGGGAAAAACGCCCTTTGTTTGCCCAGGCTTCACAAAGGGCCGTCGGCAATAATGTACCGTAGAACCATGCGCGGGCGCTCCGCGCTCCATGTACCGGCGTCTCATGGCGCCTCCATAATGACTTTAACCGCTTGAACGCCGTCTCTATCCGCCGCCTCTGGCGGTACAAATCCGGCGTCAATTCAGGGGCCGCATCGGTTGTCGACGCAACCAGCGCCACATGCCGGTTATAGGCTGTTTGTGCCCCGCCAGCTCTTTGTCCTCGTATTTTCTCTTCCGCGTCTTCCTCAACTGTTCAAGCCCTTGCTCCTCCGCTTCTTTCGTTTTTCGCATCACACAAAAACGCAACGGTTTGTATTCTCCCTCGTATTCGTACTACAGCCGCTTCTCCCCGATCCCTCCCGGCGGCAATCCCTTAAAACACCCCCGTACATTCACCTCCCCGCCTTGCCGGTTATATATATGAAATCGTTTCGTCCCAAACCGGAACAGCCCCCCCCCCCCCCCGTTTCCGTTACAGTCAGCGCCATTTCCTTCATCCCAAGGTCGAACAGCCCTATCGCGTAATGCAACCAGCAATCCGCTTTGTCGCTCCCACGCGCCGGCTCATCGCCGGCATCTGCCACCTATACGTTCCTCTCCCCCAGCCACCGCAACGCTTCCCCTATCGCTTGGTTGTTCCGGCATATCCTTTCACACAGCCATCGAAGCCATTCCCCGCTTTTTTGAAACCTCGTAAATACCGCTTTCTTGCTTATCGAACACATACCGCCAAGCTCCAGCAATGCCGCCGCCCCCGCTTGTTCCCCTCTCATTTCTACGTATCATGTTTTTATGGCTTTGTTACGTAAACGCATAGGGGAACAAATCCCCCGTACTCCCAGTATTACGCCCTAAAGGGCGGGGAATTAAATCCCAAGCGATTAAAATTCATTATAGTTATAGTATTGAACATAGCGTGCCAGCGACTCTGTCTCTGACCGCGCAATCACCCCAAATGCCGCTGAATAAGATCCAGTTTCAGGGCGCGCAATTTTTCCGTAATGGAAACCTTGTAAATATGAGGGTTTAGGAACCGTTTATAGCTTGGGTCAAAGCCGTCAAGACCGCGTTGAACATGGTCGCGTATAGCGGTAAGGGGCGGATGTTCAAGTGCCTGAACGCCTTTGTCGAGGCGGAGTTTTAGAAGCGGCTCAACGCCTCCGTCTATAGTATGGTGGAAATGCCGGTAATCCGCCGAAGGGTGCCACAAGACATAGTGGGTTCCCGTTTCGATTGAATCTTCTCCATCAAGTCCAAGCGCGTCCGCGACGGTCATGCCGTTTGCGTCTGTAATGCGCCACACCTGTTTAACGCCTGGAGTGGTGGTTTTGTCAGGATTATCCGAAAACTTCATAGCCGGAATAAAGCCGCCCTTCCCGTTGTCACGGGCGGCGAGTTTGTATACGCCGGTGAAAGCCGCTTCTTCGCCGCCTGTCACCATGCGGGTGCCAACGCCCCACGTATTGACCGGAGCGCCTGCGTCTTTAAGCGCCTGAATAATGGTCTCGTCAAGATCGTTGGATACGGTTATGGTCGCGCCGGTCAAATCCGCCGCATCAAGCATCTTTCGCACCTCAACGGAGAGATAATGAATATCGCCCGAATCAAGCCGTACGCCGAAATTCTTACCCTTTTCTGCGAGTTTCTTGCCCACCTTAATCGCGTTTGGGGCGCCGCTTTTCAACGTGTCGTACGTGTCGATAAGGAACACCGTTTTATCAGGATACAGTTCCGCGTACGCCTCGAAAGCGGCTTCTTCGCTCTCATGCGCCATGATCCATGCGTGCGCCATTGTTCCCAACACGGGAATAGCGTACTCCTTGCCCGCAAGCGTATTGCTTGTGCCGCACGCCCCGCCGATAAACGCGGCGCGGGAAGCGCTCATCGCCCCGTCCGGTCCCTGAGCGCGGCGCAGTCCGAACTCCATGACCGCCCCTTTGCCCGAAGCCAGCCAGACACGCGCCGTTTTTGTGGCGACAAGCGATTGAAAGTTGATCGCATTGAGCGCCATGCCTTCGACAAGCTGGCACTCGATCAAATCCCCCTCGATCCTGACAAGCGGTTCCTGCGGAAACACAACCGTGCCTTCGTCCATAGCCCACAGGGATCCCTTGAACCGGAAATTTTCGAGGTAATCAAGAAACCCATCGTCAAAAAGCCGTAAATCCCTTAGATAGAGAAGATCGTCAGGGGAAAAAGCGAACGCTTTAAGCCGCTCAAGCAACGTCTCAAGCCCCGCAAAAATGGAAAAGCCGCCAGAAAAGGGTTGTTTCCTAAAAAACATCTCAAAAGCCGAATGGGATGTCATCTGATTCTTCCAGTAGCCGTGCGCCATAGTAAGGGAATAGAAATCCGTAAACAACGCTGAAGTGTGTTTCATAGCGTTTCTCTTAGTTTTGCAAAATATCGGACGTTGTTATCATGCCGGCGCCCGTAACTTCCATGGCGCTGAGAACCTGTTCGACAGAGCCTTTGGGATAGTCCACGCCACGTACAGCGTCCGTAAACACATAGGTCGTGTAGCGCAGGCGCAACGCATCCATTGCCGTATAAAACACGCAGTAATCGGTTGCCAGACCGCCCAGAAACACCGTAGAAATTGAGAACGCTTTCAAGTAGCCGTCAAGACCGGTCGTAGTCTGCCGGTCATTCTCAAAAAAAGCTGAATACGAATCCAGAAGGGGGTTTGAACCTTTGCGGATGATAAGATTTGCCAGATCAATGTTGAGGTCGTCGTGGAAACGCGCCCCTTCTGAACCCTGAATGCAATGATCGGGCCACAAAATCTGAGATTGCACTGCGTCCAGTTCCACAAAGTCTCCCACTTTCTTGCCGGGATGCACGGACGCGAACGACGCGTGGCGCTTGGGATGCCAATCCTGCGTCGCTATCACCTTTCCATTGCGCTCCACAAATTGCTCCGCCACCGCGTTGAGCGGAACGCACACATCGCCGCCGCCTGCCACCGCAAGCGAACCTGTGGGACGGCTTTTCCCGCCTGACGTATAAGCAGGACAAAAATCGTTCTGTACATCAACAATAATCAATGCCGCAGACTGGTAATCTATAATCATGAGTTTATTTTATCCACACAGAACCAAAAAGTCCAGTAGGCTGAGCCTACGGCAATGCTACTGGCGGCATTGGGTGCAATGCGCTTATTCAGGCTGGAAAAATGTACCGGAGCAGTGGCGTGGGAATGAGCGCACGGCATTAGACATCACTCTGTACTATAATGCCACTCCGTCTCGCCGAATCCGCCATCATCTTGATCCGTTCCGTTTATAGCGCGTTGTTGTCAACATAATCTCATGGTGTCAGACACTGTCCGACATGATGAAGCCGGTCGACACGTTGCGAAACCGTGGGGGCGGTCATGGAAAAAATATTCGCGGCGCGGAACACGCTCGCACACTTCAAAGCGGACGCATGAGAGGACATTCAGACAATTCTCGCATTCTTCGTCGTGAGACATCACGAGCAAGGCGAAAGACGAGCGCGCCTGCACGGGCTCGTCAAACGCATCGGCAAAGTCGACGGCATTTCCTTTTTGCTCCGGCAAAATGCGCAAGCCGTCACTCTCGCCATCCATGACATTTGTTGGAAAGCGGGATACAACCTCGTCTGTAACGGCTTTTTATCGGCTGTTTACACGGGGTTTAAAGGATTCCCAAACCAGTGTAGAAAGTTGGCGAGACGGTTGGCGGCGCCTCTTGAAAACCGCCATTTTTCGGACTGAAACAAGCCGAAACAGGTAAATTTGGCACGTTTTCATATACAAGGCGTTTGGCGGTTTATCGCGTTTAATTATTTATATTATATATAATTATATATGAATTCGGATCAATAATCCCGGAGCGGAGCTTCGGGATATGTTTCTCAAAGGAAGCTAAAAGCAAGTTTAATTTCAGCGAAATCACGTTGCATTACATCTCGGCCAAGACGTTATAGCAAACGCCCGCTTGAAGCGTCATGTGTTTTTGCTTCGCCAGATCGCCTACGCTTATTATCGCATAACCCCGCGAACGGAGCGCATTGACAATAACCGGCAAGGCGGCGCGGGTTTTCTCATGCGGCTCATGAAGCAGAATGACGCCGCCATCCTTCGCCGAAGCCAGTACATTCTCCACTATGTTCGCCTCGTCCACGGCTTCTTCCCAATCACGCCCGATGACATCACATCCAACAACCGGCATATTCATGTTCTTGGCAACCTTGAATACAGCTTCGCTGTAGGAAACATACGGCACACGAATGAAGGGCGGCTTCTTGCCGGTGACTTCAACAATGGCGCCTTCCGCTCGATCAAAATTCTTGTATATCGCCTCTTCATCAAGCTCATTCATATAGACATGATCATACGAATGATTGCCGATTTCATGTCCGGCGTCCGCTATAGCCTTCGCCTCATTGGGAAAAGAGCGGATGTGTTCTCCACACAGAAAGAAAGTGGCGCATACTTGCAATTCCTTCAGAATTGCAAGCAGTTTGCCCGTTGTTGAATCGGGACCGTCGTCAAAGGTAAGCGCTATCAATTTGTCAGCTTTGTCAATCATCATTGCGCTCCGCAACACCCCTTCAGACGATCCCTTTCAACTTCATTTTCCCAACACAATGTCAGACAGGATATTCTCGCACAGTTCCTGCTTGCCGCTTGTCCACCCAACCGCGCCATAATCCTTTGCGAGAGTTGCGACCGCTTCAAGGGCAAGCTCGCCTTTCTCGAATTTCGCGCCATCACCCGAATCAAAGGATGCATACCGTTCCTTAAGCAGTCTCGGAAGCCGCCCGTCTTCAATGATCGCAACGGCTTTTTCAAGACCGTAGGCGAAGCTGTCCATACCACCGATGTGCGCGATAAACAGGTCTTCGGGATCTATAGAGTTGCGTCGAATTTTCGCGTCAAAATTGAGTCCGCCGGTTTTGAAGCCGCCCATACGGAGAATGGCAAGCATCGCCTGGGTTGTCTCATATACGCTTGACGGGAATTGATCCGTGTCCCAGCCATTACGAGGTTCGCCGCGATTTGCGTCCACGGATCCGAGCATGTCGTTGTCAACACACACATTCAGTTCGTGGGCGAAATCATGTCCGGCAAGCTCCGCATGGTTCGCTTCAATGTTGAGTTTATAGTCCTTGTCAAGACCGTGGGCGCGAAGGAAACCGATAACGGTCTCTGAATCAAAGTCGTACTGATGTTTAGTGGGTTCCATAGGTTTCGGTTCAATATAAAAACACCCCGTAAAGCCCTGTTTGCGTCCATAGTCGCGGGCAATGGCGAGGAGTCTTGCGAGATGCTCTTTTTCACGCTTCATATCGGTGTTGAGCAGGCTCATGTAGCCTTCGCGCCCGCCCCAGAAGGTGTAGCCCTGGCCGCCCAGTTTGATGGTTCCATCAATGGCGTTCTTCACCTGATTCGCAACGTGGGCGACCACGACAAATTCAGGGTTGGTTGCCGCGCCGTTCATAAAGCGGGGGTTGGTGAACACATTGGCGGTTCCCCAGAGAAGTTTCACGCTGGTCGAATCTTGACGTTTTTTCAGTTCGTCAATAATAACAGCGAGATTCTTCGCGGATTCGTCAGGATCCTTGCCTTCAGGCGCAATGTCGCGGTCATGCCACGCATAGAATTCCGCGCCAATCTTGGTGATGAACTCAAACGCGGCATCAGTCTTGTTCACCGCATTCCGCAAGGGGTCGCCGCTGGAATTCCACGGAAAAAGATGGCTCGCCGCGCCAAAAGGATCCGCGCCATCGCCACAGAAGCTGTGCCAGTATGCGATGGCAAACCTGAGCCAGTCCTTCATCTTTTTGCCGCGAACAATTTTTTCCGCGTCGTAGTATTTAAATGCCAGCGGATTTTTGGAAGCCGCGCCCTCAAATGGAATTTTCCCAATACCGGGAAAATATTCCTTGTTACCGATAAAATAATTCGCCATAAAAGGTCTCCTTTGCTAATAAAGCTCTGTATAAGGCTGTTCCAAACGCGCCTTAAACAGGCGGCGCCATTAGCGGCTGTTTTTGGAACACGCTCACAAGACTATCACTTTTGCTGTTTAATCACCGCCTAATGCGTCGCCTTCGACCCGTTCGAAAGTCTTCCCTGCCAGCAGACGATCAAAAAACAACAGCCTGTTATTTATAAAGCGGCGCCAGCGCTTTCAAATATGTGTTGTACTCGGCGTACGCCTTGTTGTATGTTGCCGCAGTTCCATGGTCGGGCGCAATATTTTCGTCTTCCCGAATCTGGATATGCTCATCGGCAAGTCCGGCAATGCCCACGCCCGTGCCCTCCAGCTTGAGCAGACACCACAACGCCTGAATCGCGCCGCCCATTGCGGCGGCTTCCACGCTTACCGGACGCTTTACGGGCAGATTCATGATGTCCGCAGCCATCTGCCGCCATAACGGGCTTTGGCTTCCCCCGCCCGTGATCCTGATTTCCCGCGCCTTAAAGCCCAGCGCCTGAAACGCCTCCAGCCCAATCCTCATGCCGAATATGGCGGACTCAAGCGCGGCGCGGGCTATGTTTTCCCGGGAACAATTCGCCGCGGTCATGCCCGCGATGGTCGCCCTGCCATTCGGGAGGTTGGGCGTGCGCTCGCCGTTGAAAAAGGGCAGGAACACCACGCCCTCCGCGCCCGCCGGAGCCTTTGCCGCCAATGCGTCGAAATCTTTTACCGCAAGATCGAAAAGTTTCCGCGTTTCTTCCGAAGCGACCGTACAGTTCATTGTGCATAAAAGGGGCAAATAGCCGCCCGTTGAGGAATTGAAGCCGGAAAGCCCGTTTTTAGGATCCGCCAGGGGGACATCCGAATAGCCGAACAGGGTGCCCGATGTGCCGAGACTCATGGCAAGGAAACCGTCCCTCACCGTGCCGGAGCCGATGGCGCCCATCATATTGTCGCCGCCACCGGAGGAAACGGGAATTCCCGCCGGAATGCCAAACCGCGCCGCCGCTTTTTCCGTAACAAAACCATTCGGCTCATCGGAAGCTATCAGGGACGGCAGCAAATCAAACAGCTTTTCGTCAATAATGGCGCACATTTTTTTTGACCAACCGCGGGTCCTGCCGTTAAAGAGCGCCGTGCCGGACGCGTCGCCGCACTCAGCCCGGTACGCGCCGGTGAACACATAGTTGAGGTAATCGTGGGGCAGCATGATATACCGCAGTTTGGCGAAGGCTTCCGGTTTATGCCGCTTGAGCCACAGGATCTTCGGCGCCGTAAATCCCGGCAGCATCAGGTTGCATACTTCGGCAATAACCGCGTCGTCTCCGCCCGCCGCCCCGGTGATGATGCGGCACTCCTCGGCCGTGGAGGTATCGTTCCACAGCTTCACGTTGTACAGCGGCCTGCCATCGCCGTCGAGGGGCACAAACCCGTGCTGATGCCCTGAAACGCCGATTGCCGCTATGCTGTTTTTATCGGCGGCGGAAAGGGAGGCAAAACATTTTTCCAGCGCAGCGTCGTACCACTCGATCTTCTGTTCCCGGGCGCCGTCGTTTTCGGCGATAAGATCCACAGGCTCCTGACAACTGAAGACGATCCTATGCGCTTCCCAGTCGTAGAGAACCACTTTGATGCTCTGGGTTCCCATG
>JAISCC010000138.1 GCA_031265845.1 Treponema sp. | reverse complement strand
CCGTTTCTGTAACAAGACAGCCGAGGGTCAAAATCAGGAGTAATAATTATGCCAGCCCAGCCTGTTTTCCACACACGGCCCCCCCCCCCCCCCACTCTCTGTAAAAGAGCCGGATGCCTTGTCTAATGGCGCGGGCGGAGCGGGACAAACCTCGAATTTCGATGCGCCTACAGTTCACGGCGTTGCGTCAACCTTTGCAAGATAAGGAGAGAGTTTTATGGAAAAAATGGAAAAGAAAGCCCTGCGTCCAGTTATTAAAGTGATGGAAGAGAAGTGCATCAATTGCCACCGGTGCATCATGGCGTGTCCGGTTAAAATGTGCAACAATGGGTCCGGAGACATAATAGATCACCACCCTGAATTATGCATCGGCTGCGGCGAGTGCATAAACGCCTGTACTCACGGCGCCCGCATCGGCATTGACGATTTCGAGCTTTTCATGGACGACCTGAAGAAGGGCGAAGACATCATCGCCATCGTGGCGCCGGCCGTCGCCGCAAATTTTGAGGAGGATTACCTCAAGATAAACGGATTCCTGAAATCTCTGGGGGTTAAAGCCGTGTTTGACGTGAGCTTCGGCGCGGAGCTTACGATTAAATCCTACTTTGACTATATGAAATCCACAAATCCCCCTTTGGTCATAGCCCAGCCCTGCCCCACCCTCGTGTCCTTCATCGAAATATACCGTCCCGAGCTCATCCCCTGCCTCGCCCCGGCGGACAGCCCCATGCTCCACACCATGAAAATGATCAAGCGCTTCTATCCCCGGTACAAGAATCACCGGATCGCCGCCATAAGCCCGTGCTACTCCAAACGCCGGGAATTCGACGCGGTTGGCATGGGCGATTACAACGTGACGTTCCGGTCGGTGCGGCGCCATCTTGACGAATCCGGCAAGAGCGTACGCGACTATCCGGCGGTGGAGTACGACAATCCTCCGGCGGAACGGGCGGTGGCGTTTTCCAGTCCCGGAGGGCTTATGCGCACCTTGCAACGCTACGACAGCGATGCCGCTAATTACACCCGCAAGATCGAAGGCGCCCAAGAGGTGTGCGGCTACTTGGTTTATCTTGGAAATTTCTTAAAACAGGGCAAGGCGCCGACTTACAAGCTCATCGACTGCCTCAACTGCTCAATGGGTTGCAACGGCGGTCCCGGAACCATAAATCACAACAAGCGTTTCGACGATGTGGAGCATTTCGTGGAACAACGGCAACGGGAAATGCGGAAAAAATACCAGCCCGCCACCTTATTGCAGAAACTGTTCAGCCGAAGCAAGCTGGAAAAGACCCTTGACACGTATTGGGAGGCGGGCTTGTACCGGCGATCCTATACGGACCGGTCGCGGATATTTAAAGAAAAAATAAAGTCCCCAAGCAATCAGGAGCTTGAAGCTTTGTTTAAGGCCACGCATAAAGAGGATCCGGCTGATCGTCTCAACTGCGGGGCGTGCGGGTATAGAAGTTGCGAGCAGATGGCGGTCGCCATCATCAATGGAGTTAACAAGCCTGAAAATTGCCGGTATTATCAAGAGATTGAACAAGAGCGGCGCGCCAATGAAAGAACATCGCGCATGATTAACCAAGTCTACGAGCGCACCCTTGAAGAGATGCATAAAAACAGAGATGGCATCGAAGCCTTGTCCAGCCAGATCAACGAAACCGCGGATTATGTGTCGCGCTCGTCCCAGGCTATAACGCGGATGGTGGAAAACATCAGGTCTATCCACGAGAATCTGGATCACAACGCCGAAACCGTACTGAAATTGAACGCCTCTTCAACCAACGGGAAGGAGCGGCTTTACAAGATCGGGGAAATCATAGACCATGTTGAGGAACAATCCGACACCCTTATTGAAACCTGCAAAGTGATCGGGGACATTGCGAACGAGACCAGCATCCTGGGGATGAACGCGGCGATTGAGGCGGCTCACGCCGGAGACAGCACGGGCAAGGGCTTCGCGGTGGTGGCCGGCGAGATACGAAAGCTGGCGGACAATTCAGGGAAGCAGGCGGTGAAAATAACCGACAACTTGCGCGGCATCAAAACGCTTATTGACACGTCCAAAGAATCCTCCGTGTATGCGCAGGAGCAGTTTAACCGGATGGCGTCTCTTATTGACACGGTAAAGAGCGAGGAGTTGTCCATACAAAACGCCATGTCCATCCATGACGCCGGAGGAAGCCAGGTGTTGGAGGCGTTAAATGAAATAAACGCCTTGATCGGAAATATCAAGGACACCTCATCAGCGTTGCTGGCGTCAGGGGAGGCGGTCATTCAGGACATCAGTTCGCTTAAAAGCCTGTCTTAATTGGAGAACCCGTCCGCAATGCGGGCGGGAAATTTCGTTACATTCCCATCGCGCCCAGCCATATCCACGGTATGAACATGCCGGGTATGAGGTTGGCGACCTTTATTTCTTTGACGCCCAGAAAATTAAACCCGATAGCCGTAATGACTAGGCTTCCCACGGCGGACATTTCCGTGATGATTTCCGCCGTAAGCAACCCGCTGATCGCCATTGACGCAAGCGCAACGCCTCCCTCGTAAACAAGCACGGGAAACGCGGAGAAAAGCGCGCCTATGCCCATGGACGCGCCGAACACAATCGACATTGACCCGTCCAGAATGGATTTTGCGAAGAGCATCTCATGATTGCCCTGAAGACCGCTCTGGATGGACCCGACAAATGTCATTGAACCGGTGCAGAAAAGGATGCTTGCGGAGACAAAACCCTTCGAGAATGTTCCGGCGCTCATGCCAAGCTTCTTTTCAGCCCAGCCGCCGAACCGGTTCATAAGCGAATCAATGTTGATGCATTCGCCTATGACCGCGCCTATAACCAGACTCATAATAAGCAACAGGGTGCGCCGGCTCTCGAACGTTCCTTTAAGACCGATATATACAACAGCAAGCCCCGCCGCCTTTTTGATGATTTCCTCAAAGCGTTCCGGTATGCCCCGGACAATAAAACAACCAATCAAAGAACATACTACAATGGCAAGCGAGTTTACAAGCGGCCCTAACATGCCGACTTCAATTCGCAATCCACGCATGAACGGCGCCCGCCAACGCGGCGGCATTCACGGCAGTACGTTTCCAGCGGCCATGTATATGGCGTACCATTCGTCTCTCGTCAAGGTGATTTCAGTCGCTTTAACGCAGTCTTTAATCCGCGTTTCATTCATGCTGCCGATGACGGGCTGAATGTGCGCCGGATGCCGCAGAATCCACGCAATCGCTATGGTCGTGTTTGACACGCCGCACCGTTCCGCGATTTCATCAATTTTCGCGTTCAACTTCGGGAATTTTTTATCGCCGAGGAACACTCCTTCAAAAAAACCGTACTGAAAGGGCGACCACGCCTGAATGGTGATCTCGTTGAGCCGACAGAAATCCAGTACGCCACCGTCGCGGTTCACCGCCGCATCGTCAAGCATGTTGACGTGAAGCCCCTGGGAAATCATATTCGCGTTGGCAACGCTCAGTTGGAGTTGATTGACGACAAGAGGCGTGCGCATGTACTTTTGCAGAAGCTGTATCTGCGCGGGATTCTGGTTTGAAACGCCGAAATTGCGAACCTTTCCGGCGTTATGGAGCGCGTCAAAAGCCTCAGCCACTTCCTCTGGCTCCACAAGGGCGTCCGGACGGTGGAGGAGCAACACGTCAAGCCACTCGGTTTTCAGCCGTTTCAGGATGCCGTCAACCGAGGCGAGGATGTGTTCTTTTGAGAAATCAAAGGCGGCGCCGGGACGTATGCCGCATTTTGATTGCAGAATGACGTTCTCACGGACAAGGGAATTCATGCCTATCGCTTCGGCGAACATAGTTTCACACGCGCCGCCGCCATAAATGTCAGCGTGATCGAAGAAATTTGCCCCCAGATCAATGCACGTTTGGATAAAACGCCGGGCGTTCGCCTTCTCAAGCCCATTGATCCTCATGCACCCGACAGCGATTGCCGGCGCTTCAAGACCGGATTTTCCCAGTTTTATGGTTTTCATTCTTTTCCTCCCATTAAATCCGCCTTGCGCGTTTGCGGGATGATGAGATTCAGAATGATGCCCACCAGCGCGGCGACCGCAATGGCGCCCAGTTCAAACGTAAAGTCGCCGCCAATAGGGAACGAGATTCTACTGCCGCCCACACCCAGAATAAAGATAATCGAAGCGATGATCAGATTGCGTTTGTCGTCAAAATTCACTTTGTTGATGACAAGCTGTTTCAGACCATTCACCGCGATGCTGCCGTAGAGCAGGATGCACACGCCGCCAAGAGCCGGCGTAGGCAACGCCTGCAAAAACGCCCCGAATTTGCCGAACAGGGACAGCAGGATGGCTATGGCGCCGGCGAAGACAAACACAAACACCGAATAAACTCGCGTGGTCGAAAGCACTCCGAGGGATTCGCCGTACGTGGTGTTGCACACGGAACCAAAAACGCCCGCAACCGCGGTCGCAACGCCGTCTCCGGCTATGGTCCGGTGCAAGCCCGGATCTTTCACGTAGTCCCTGCCAACAATGTCGCCCGTCACGATGGTGTGACCGATGTGTTCGCAGATGGTGGCGAAAGAAACGATGGCAAAGGTGACGACAACCGCGACGTTAAAGTGGGGGATGATGAATGCCGGCAGATTGACCGCCGGCGCGTTCTTGATTACATCAAAAGAAATGAATTTGAACTGCGGACTTATCAATCCCAGAAGGAACGTAACAATGTATCCGCCGGCAAGCCCTATAATGATTGAAACGCTTGAAATAAACTGGTTTTTCGAATAATTCGCAAGAATTGTGATGAGGAGGGTGACGCCGGCGATGGCGAGCGCATGGATGCTGTAGGCGCCGTCAACGCCCGTCGAAGCCATGTCAATGGCCGTCCCCGCCAGCGCCAGCCCGATAATCGCGACCACCGGACCTATCACCACGGGCGGCAACACCTTTGCAATCCACCCGGGACCGACCGCATAGATCAGCGCCGCTATAAGGCAGTAAAACACGCCTGATACGATGGCGCCGCCCGCCAGATAACCGGGTCCGTATTGTCCAAGAACCAAAATGCCCGGAGCGATGAAGGCAAATGAACTGCCCACAAAGTTCGGCACTTTGAACTTGGTGATGACCAGGTAAACAATGGTTCCCACGCCCGCGCTGAAAATAGCGTAGAGCGGATTGATTCCCACCAAGATAGGCACAAGCACTGTGGCGCCGAAACACGCCAACAAGTGCTGCAAGCCGTAGAACGTACTCTGAATAAACGGCGGCTTCTCATCCACCGCGTATACAGGCTTGTTTTCCATAAACAAATTCTCCTTTTTTCAATGCGCTATACTAGCGTATCTATAAATAAAAGACAAGGGAGGGACGAATCGCATCCCCACGGGTTGAATGGAAGTCCGCCCTATAAGCGCTTTAGATTTTTGCGCTGTCCGTATCGAAAACCGTACCACCCAGTCCCTGAACAGCAACGCCGACGCGGTACGTTTGCAAGGCCCGCTTCTCCCGATCAAGTTCGGGGAAAGAGTACAGCGTCTCGCCCGTCGTCTCGCCGACGCTCACGTCCGGCTGGCTGTACGCCCCTATCTCCTTGATAAGCTTGTCCTGAGCTTTTTCGAGGTTTGCGGGACAGGCTTCCGGCGTATCCGCCGCCGCTATATCCGTACTGCGCACATTACGCGGGGACGACCACACCCGGCTAAACGCTATCTTCCGTAAATTCTCAATCGCAACCGCCTCATTGCCCTTTTTCACTTTGCGGGCGCGCAACGCCGGAATAAGCCAGAACAGCGCCGAGAAAACCAGCGGAACCACGCCCAATCCAATGGTTATAACCGGCAGAGGATTCGCCGAAACGCCGGTAAGCAGGGCGTAGGTGACGCCGTAGAGATAGGAGGCGGCTTCTCCTGTGGCGCGCGAAACAAAGTGGGACACTTTTTCTCCATTTCTCGCAATAGCCGTTACGATGCCGACCGCGCCGGTGTTAAGCGCGTTGTACAAATAGTACCCGCCGAAAAGCACGTTTACGCCGTTTATGATGCAGAACCACGTGTTCATGCCGGTTTTATTGGCGGAAAATCGTTCGAGCGGTTTAATGGGGCTTGACCCGCCGAAAGAGCGATCTTTGACATCGACGCGCGCAAGCAACTCATCGAAGCGGTACACAATGGTACCGTCATCGGTGGCTTCCGGGCTGCCGCCGAATTCCGCGCAGTAGGCGGAGATGGCTTCTTCCGCATCAGACCGCTTTTTCCCCGTAAGCATGATGAATTCGGGCAGGGAAATGACGCCCTTGTTCGCCTGAAGGTAGGCTATAACCGCCTGTTTCTCCCTGGTTTCCCAGTCCGCGTTCGGGTTCCCGTCGCCGAACACAAAGGAAAAAATCGCCTTGTGCAAAGGGCGCGACTTGGGACGCCGCTGTTTGCTTCCATAATAGTAGGGATCGAGCGACTTGGTCAGTTCGGAGTAGAACCAGATGCGCATGATAAAGTTGAATATGCCGCTTGCAAGGTAAAGCCCTCCGCCTCTGCCGGAACGGCTGTCCGAACTGTTGGAAGAACCGCCTCCAATGGAAATCACCAGCGCCGCAAGGGCGAGGAGCATGAAAAGGGCGAAATACCCTATAAGCATGACCATGATCCACACTTTGAAAAACCATGACGAGAACATTGTTACGCCCTTGCCGATCTTCTCAAAAAGATTCTTCATGAACACGCCCAAGCCCCGGTATTTGCTCTTGAATCCCCGTGGGAAGGAATAGAGAATCTCGCCGGATTCGGTCACCTGAAGCCGCGCCGAATATTCGTCAGCGACTTTCGGCATAAGGTCTTTAACCGCAACGAGGGGAAGCCCCGTTCTCCCGACAATATCCGCAACGGTTACGCCGGTTGCGCCGCCCTTTTGTTTTTTGCACGCCTCCGCTATCTCCCGGTAGGCGGCTTTATCGTTGATTTTCCGCATGTTTCGCTTCATATATCTCTCCGTGTCGTGACGCTAGGCGCCGTTTTTAGCAGCTTTTCGCATTATCAATATCGCCTTCCAAAATCCTTGCAAGCGTAATATTTATAAAATAATCATCAACCAGTTTATTTACCTTGCTCCACACCTTATGGCTTAGGCATGTGGATATTCTCTCACAGTTTCCGGCGCGCTTGTCGCACGGAACGGTCTCCATCTCCTCTCCCGACGCTTTCAGTATGGATTTGAGCGTTATCTCCTCAAGCGGTTTCTCAAAGAAAAATCCTCCGCCCGGCCCGCGGACAGACGCTACAATGCCGGCTCTGCGGAGTTTAAAAAATATCTGCTCCAAAAATATGGGGGAAATGCGCTCCTGTTCCGACAACGTGTTGATGGATACAGGTCCGCCGTCTTTCCCCAACTGGGCTAACGCCAATGTCGCTCGCAAGGCGTATCTGCCGCGAGTAGTAATTTTCACAAAAACCTTCCTTGCTTAAGGATGCGTCCATTATACAATATACAAAAAAAAATGTCATGGGTGGCGCAATGCTATTGCATAAAAATCCAAAAAAAAATATACTGGCGTTCCAAGGAGTAGAACATGAAAAGATTTGTGATAGCAGCATTTTTGGCGCTGGCAATCGGCGCGGGCAGTTTGTTCGCCGAACATCCAGGCGGTTGGGGCATTGGCTTGCAGGGCGGCTGGTCCGGCGGCGGCGGCGGCGGACTTACCATTAAAGCGCCCAAACTGCCGATTTACTGGACGGTGAACGCCGGCGGCGGCTGGCTCGGCCTATCGGGGGACTACTATTTTATTGACAAGTCTCTGGTAAGCGGCGCGGCCGGCACACTTGGCTGGTACCTTGGAGCAGGCGGTTTTGTTAATTTCGTTTACAACACCGGCTATTACCACTATTACGGCAACGACCACTTTCGGTTCGGTTTCGGCGCGGAACTCCCCATAGGACTTTCATGGCTGCCGCTTAAATTCCTTGAGCTATACATTCAGGCGGTTCCTTTTGTGGGACTTGGAATCTACGACGGAGGAGTTAACATCTGGCCGGGCATCGGAGGAAGCTTAGGCGTCAGGTTCTGGTTCTAATACTAAAAATGGGAAACAAAATTATTCTTAAAGCTGAAGATCTTGACGGCTATCTTACGGAAAATGATAAAATACAGCTTTCCAGAGTGTCCGCGTTGTACCGGGAGGCGCTCGCGTGTTATGACGCCGCCGTTTTAGGACGGAAGCAAGAAGAAAAGCTCATTTCGTTGTACAACGAAATGGGCGGCATTATGCAGGAAATCTGCCGGGATGAAAAGAATATACGGGTATATTCCTTTGTGATGCCGCATGAAAGCCATGCCCAAGCGTCCCGGCTCATTTCAAAACTGAGGGATGTCAGGACGGGGCATGAGGAATTCATCTATTATACCCAACGCGCATATGAACTGCTTTTCAATATGGCGTACGGAATGACAGCCAGCGGGTCGCATGCCGGCGGGGTTGACAAAAATTATTTTTTCATCAAAACGCCGGTAACGGCGCCGGTGCAGAACTACGCGGTACACAAAATTTCCAATATTGACGACAGGATTATGAATACGGTTATGTGCGTCATGCTTCGCGGGGCGCTCCTTCCGTCAATGATCATGTCAAAGGAAATTCAGGAATATTCTTCGGAAGGCTATGTTACGCCATTCGCCCTTTTCAAGATAAGCCGCGACGACACAAAAAAAGAAACCAATATGGAGTACATCCTTGACCTTGACCGCTCCTATTTTGATCTTGAAGCGTTAGACGGCAAGGACCTTGTATTCGCGGATCCCATGAACGCGACAGGCGGAAGCCTTGTTACGGTGGTCAAGCACCTGCTTTCCCAGGGCGTCAAACCCAAGTCCGTGCAATTCTTCAACGCGATAGCGGCGCTGAAAGGCGCGCTCCGCGTGGTGCGGGCGTTGGACAACTGTCAGGTGTTCACCTTGTGGATGGATCCCATGCTGAACGATTCCGCGTATATTATGCCCGGGCTTGGCGACGCGGGCGACCGGATCAACGGCAAGGACGCTACGGGAACGGGACAGCGCAATATCATGCAACTCATAGCGGACTACGGCTCAAACATAGCCCAACTGTACCGCAGCCAGTTGCGAGAGATAGAAGCGACGGTGCTTAACCGGTAGCGTAGCGGCGCAATGCGCAAAGCGGCGGAAAGCGGAGGTTGCAATTTGTAATATGAACGGCATGCACACGTTTCTTAAACCCCGTTTTCTCCCGCTCCTTCTTCTCTTATCGCCCCTTTTCTCACTCTCATTTTCTTCCTGCGTCAGCAACGCGATTTCCGCAGAAGAATATTTTGCTATTGGTATGGCGTATTTCGATATGGGAAAATACGCCGAGGCCGAGGTGTGGCTGACAAAAGCCCGTTCCGCAAAAAAAACCGTAACCGCTTCGGACTATAATCTGGGACGAATAGCGTTTGAGACAAAGCGGTACGAAGAGGCGGCGCAGTATTTTGAACGGGTGCTGGCGAAAGACGCTGACAACGTTCAGGCGCTCAAAGCCGCGGCGTACGCCCGAATCAAGACCGGCGATCTGGATAAAGCGGAAGCCTATTACAGTCGTACGCTTGCGTTGGCGCCTGAAAGCGCCGATAACGGCTATAATTATGCGCTGGTATTGTACGCCTTAAAAAAATACGACAAAGCGGAGGAAATTCTCGCGCAACGTCCTGTGGCGTTGCGGGAAAACAAGGATGCCTTGTTGCTCTATGCGCGGACGCAGAAAGCGCAGAGCAAGCCTGAAGCCGTTGATTCCTACGCGCTCTGGCTCGCGGCTAACGATGATCCGCAGGCGCGTTATGAATACGGCGTTTGTTTGGAATATACGCAACTTTACGCTCTCGCGCTTGAAACATACCGCGCCGCGTATGAGACGATGCCGGCTGACAACAAAAATCCCACAAAACCAGAGGCGCGTTTCGCCATCGCCCGTGTGTCGCTTATTGCGGATAGTGACAACGATGAAGGAATCGCCGAGCTTGAAGGCGCAATCAGAGATGGTTTCACGGATTTTGACGCGGTGGCTCTCCTGCTGATGGAAGACGCCATTTCCGAGGCGCGTAAGACTGACATTCAGCGCGTCATCGACAACCCGCCCGCTCGCGCAAGCGAGGAACCTGCGGCTCTGGAAGAAGCCGGCGCGGCGAACGATGAGGACGCGACAAAAAATGCCGCAGAGCAATCCATGGAACCGGTTGCGGGCGAAGCGGCTGTCAATGAAGCGGAACCTTCCGAAAAAACCCCTTAATTTCAAAAACGTCTTCCAGCGCATCTTCCCTCAGCATGTCTTCCGGGGCGCCAAAGACAAACGCTTCACGCGCCGCAACGCCCACCCTGTCCGCATAAAGGCTGACAAGGGATAGATCGTGGAGCGTTACAAGGGCGGCGGCTCCCTGCGCAGTGAGTTTTTTTACAAGATCCATCACCAAAAGCGCGTATTTTGGATCAAGGTTGTTCACCGGTTCGTCAAGAAGGATGATTTTCGCCCCCTGCGCCATGGTTCTGGCGATAAGCGCGCGCTGAAATTCACCGCCCGAAAGTTCGGTTATTGATTTTTCCGCAAAATGCGTCAAATCCGCTTCGGCAAGGGCTTTTTCAACAGCTTCCCTGTCTGCTTTCGTCTCTTTTCCCCACAAGCCGCGTCGGTGAAAGCGTCCCTGGGCGACCATTTCCCGAACCGTGAAAGACCAATCCGCGAAGCCTCCAAATCCATTTCCCTGAAACAGAAAGCTCAAAAACTCCGCTCGTTTTTGCGGCTTCAATGCGCGGGGATTTTTTCCATCAATTAAAACATGCCCGGAAAGCGGCTCTTGCAACCCGGCTATGGTTTTCAATAGCGTTGTTTTCCCCGCGCCGTTGGGCCCTATGAGCGACAATAATTCTCCTTTTCGTATGACTCCATTGATATTTTTGAGTACGGTTTTATTCTTGTATCCAACACGCAGTTCGTGTAATTCAAGCAAAGCCTAGCGCCTCCTGCGCGTCGCGCCGCTGTTTTTGACAAGCAGAAACAGAAAGAATGGCGATCCGCCCAGCGCGGTGATGATGCCGATGGGAATTTCAAGCGGCGGAAGAACGGAGCGGCTTGCAATGTCGGCAAGCAAAACCATAAGCGCTCCAAAGAGAGCGGACGCCGGCAACAGGCGTTTGTGAATCGATCCGGTGAAAAGACGCGCCACATGCGGAGCGACAAGCCCTACAAAGCCGATGACGCCGCATACGGAAACTGTCGCCGCGACTGCAAGAGACGCGCCAAGAATCACCGTAACACGTGTCTTCTTCACATCAAGTCCGAGGCTCTCTGCTGTTTCATCGCCCTGTAAGAGCAGATCCATGCCGCGTGACGACAGAAAAATAACAAGCGTTCCGGCGAACATCACGGGCAATGCGGACAAAACGGCACTCCATGAAACCGCAAGGCTTCCCAACATCCAATAATATACCCGCTGAAAGCCGCCGTCTTTCAAGATGAACAAAAAGGAAAGCATACTCGAACACAGGGAACTGATGGCCGAGCCTGCCAAAAGGAGGTTTGTCGCGGAAGCCATGCCGGCGGCGCGGGAAATCAGCAAGGCGGCGAAAACCGAGGCGAGGCTGCCGACAAAAGACGCCGCCGGCACGGACAGCAACACGCTTGCGGACAATGCGCCGCCTATGGGAAAGAGCATCGCAACGCCCGCGCCCAAGGCCGCGCCGGAAGACGCGCCTATGATGAAGGGGTCGGCGAGCGCGTTGCGAAACACGGCTTGAAAACCTGCGCCTGAAACGCCGAGACAGGCGCCGACGGCTGCGGCGAATACAACGCGAGGCAGGCGCAGCCTAAGCAACACCGTCAGCGCAAGCTCGCGGTTTTCCGGGTCCTGAAAAAGTCCGCCAAGTTGCAAGGAACCGAGCGACAAGCCGAGCAGACACGCCGCTATGAGGCAAAAGGCAAGCGTCGGCGCTATTTTTTTCATTTCTTTTATTATTATTCGCAGAGGGGTCTAATACCGCGCCCTAAAGGGCGACCACTTTAAAGCGGTTAGAGTTGGCGACGCCAACAAAAAATGGCGGCAGGCTGGTTTGCCGTGCAGACCTTCACAGTTAGACAATTTCCTTACAGTCGACCCGAAGGGTCGCCGAACCTCGTCCATAATGCGCCTCCCAACATCCGGCAAATGGCCGCAGACTTTAGTCCGATGCCTCGGCACGGTTTTCACCAGCTTCCAAGATGGACTTATCCGGTCGCTTATAGAGTGTCCCCATTGTTTTGACAAACCGTTGCTTGAGCCGGAGCGAATGAAATCCAGCCCCGAAAATTCTTCTTCCATGTCGAAACTTTTTCCCTGCACCATGTTGCCCTCCCGGGGTTTCTGCCCTTGTGGAAAGTATAGCACAAATGTGAGAAAATTATAAGTCAAGTTTAGGGCTTGCCGCAGAGTATTGAAGATTTCTCCTTGAAAATATTCGTGTATGCGGACGCATATATGCGGGGAACAAATCTCCGGCGCCCCCAGTTTTCCGTCCCAGAGCGGTGGGGGGATTAAACCCTCTTATTGAATAAAGCGTGAAGGTTAAAGACACCGCAGTCCTTGCCCTGCGGTTCTTCATTCTCCAAACATATTTCTAACATTCTGAATAAATTCTTCCTCGTTCTTAAAACAAGTTACCCCGCCAATATCTTCATTCCCGCTAATAATCAATTTGAATGGAGTGTTTTTAGGATTGGAAAACTTTTTTACCGAGCAAATGCTGTCGTAAAATGCTATACTTTCAATATTTTGGGAAAACAAAACAAGAAAATCAATTGAACGCTGCTGGTGTGCGCATATATAATCTGAATTTAACACTTCAACAAAATCTTTAAAATATTCTATGGCTGCCCCTTTTTCCCGACATCCGCTCCCGTAAACATCCCAATAACTGGTGTGTAAATTTTCAACCGTATAAAGACCGTCGTTTTTTATTTTTGGAAACATAATCTTAAATGTTTCTATCACATCGGAACAGATGTGTGAGCCGTCATCAAGGATAATGTCAAATTCAATATCCTTAAATGTTTGTTCCATAAAATTGCGATCAGACGCGCTTCCAAGATGAAAAAATATATTTTCGCTGAAATTTATTTTTTACATTCAGGATTTATATCTACCTCGTGAATCTTTGAATCTTCGGAAAAATATTTTTTCCATATTTCCAGCGAACCGCTGCGGTCAACCCCGATTTCCATTATGGTTAAAGGTTTATTTTTGTTCCGGTATTCCGCAAACATTCGGTCATAGATATAAAAATGAAGAACCGCAGGGCAAGCCCTGCGGTATCTTTAACCTTCAAGCTTTATTCTGATAAGGAAACAGCTCAAGTTGTTTCCCTTCATGTATTTTTTGGCATTCCTCCGGTTTTCGCCCCCGGCTCTTGGCATGGCGTCGCATCGCCTGTCCATCCCCGTGTCCCCCTGCGCCCCCCACACAACACCCCCTTCGCCAGAATACCCCCCCCCCCCCCCATAACTCCTTCTTCACTTCCGGGCGCCTTTCGAATGTTTTCCGCGCCACCACACTCTTTGTCGTTCGTACTATTTGCTCAGGGCTGTGCATCGGCGCCGACCGCGCCAGAAAACGCGCTCTCTTTCGATCCCCATCTCTAAAAATTTTATCTCACGCCTTGCTTCCATCCCAAGTCATATTTCCCCCAGCTCCTTATCAACCCCTTCCGCCATTGCCGCCCTTCGGCATTTCGCCGGGCATACTATATGACACGTCAGTGCGCTTTCATTATGTTCTTTATGGATGATTTCGCTCATCCTTCCATTATATTCTTACTTTCAGCCGCGGCAAGCCGCGGGACATTAAACCGTATAGGCTTCGCCTAATAAAAATAGCATTTTTCTGGTAAAATTTCCTCTCCGCCAAAAACAAACGGAGGACGTCACAAAACACCCCGCCTGTTTCAACGTCATAAGGAAGGATTTGCATACATCGCAAAAAACGCTTTTATCTTACTTTTTTGCCGCTTCGACATCGCCCATGACACCTCTGCAAGCAACCAGAAACTTCCGCGCTGACGTATGGCGGGTTTTGGCGGCGCAGTTCGCGTTTTCTTTCGGTACGGGTCATTCCCGGCGTGGAGAACCGCAGGGCGGCGATGAGGGACGAGATGTTTGCGGTGAACGCCGTTCAGATGATCGTCTACGATCCATGCGCGATCATCGGCTTTGAGGCGCCGAAACAGTACGGACTGCGCCAGAGCATCGCTGACACCCTCGGCGGCGGCGTCATGCGGGCGCTCATGACTATCCCTGCGCTGAAAAATTTTGTCCGGGATAGCGCGCAGGTCTGATCAGAGACGCTGATGAAATCGCTCGGCGGGGTATATCTCATTGCAACTGGCGGCGATGATGGACCCGCACACGGCGGTGGAACTATCTCTGGACGGCATTGTGCGTGTGGTGGGATGGGTTTATCGAAGCCCATGGGGAATGGCGGTTGCCGAAACACAGGTGAAACCCATGTATGAATATATATCGTCCTATCTACCACTTTGGCAATTCTTCTTCTCCATCGGTATTTTTCCGGACTTCGTTTCCTCCCGCCTTCATCCTACCTTATGGGTCATTTTCATGCCGGTTCAACAAGGCTTTTTCGATCCCTTGCAAAAGTTTCACAACTGGTTATAATATCGCATAGTATGCCCACGAAAAATACAAGGATGTCAACAACCGGAAAAAAGGCGACAAAGAAAACAAGAGTCGGCAAGAGATCGGCGAGGTCCAAAAAATTGTCAAAATCAATGCGGATGTTTGTCGCCGTCATCATTGCGTTGGCGGCGTTGTACTATATTTGGCAGAGCTACGGGGATAATATAGCGAATTCGGCGGATTCCACAAATTCGATTGGCGCTGATTTTCCGGACGCGCCCGGAAAAACCGAGGCGCCCGTTGCGCCAACGCCGCCTCCTGCGGGAAGCGCCTCCTTGCCAGGCGATTCGGAAGCGGGCGCCATACGGATATATTCCTTTAATATACAGATATTCGGCGCGTCGAAAATGAAGAAACCCAAAGTCGTTGACGTGCTGGTTGACATTATTTCCCATGTGGATGTGGTCGCCATTCAAGAAGTGCGCTCAACAAACGATGAGCCTGTTCAGCAGTTTATGAGGCTTCTGCCCGTGCGCTACGACTATGTTCTTGGACCGCGAGAAGGAAGAACCGCGTCAAAGGAGCAGTATTGGGTGATTTACAATACGGAAAAACTCAGCGTAGTGGACAGCGCGACGTACGATGATTCGGCTGACCGGTTTCAGCGCAGCCCTCTGGCGGTGTACTTCCAGACTAAGGACCGGTTCGACTTCATCTTGATAGACAACCATATTCAGCCGTCCGACGCGGAGAAAGAGATTGCCGCCTTGCCCGAAGTCATCAGGTATTTTCAACGTATGTGGAATGAATCAGACGCGCTTGTCATGGGCGATTTCAACGCGGATGGAAGTTATTACAACGAAAACAACCTTGCAAGCGTATTTCCGGATTCGGATTATCAGATCGTCATTACCAATGAGTACGACACGACCGTGGCGGAAAGCGACAACACCTACGACCGGTTCATAATCACCGCGTCCTCGAAAGAAGACTTCACCGGCAACTTTGGGGTTGTGTACTACGACGCGCTGTACGATTTTTCTTCTTTGGGCATAGAACCGAAAGAGGTGAGCGATCACTTTCCGGTGTGGGCCGAATTCTATATTGACCGTGACACGGATTAGGCTGGCGCTACGCACGCCGAATAAACGCGGCGTATTTGTCCGCGCGGTTCGTTATTCCATACCGGTCTTGCTGGGGTATCTGGCTATCGGCATTGCCTTTGGACTTCTTCTGGTCGACGCGGGGTATCCGTGGCAACTTTCGCTCGTGATGAGCGTCGTGATGTACGCGGGCGCGGGGCAATATATTGCGGTGGGGCTTTTCGCCGCCGGCGCCGGGCTTATGGAAGCGGCGTTGGTGCAGCTTGTGGTGAATGCGCGGCATATAGCGTACGGCTTGACCATGCTGAAACGCTTCAACATGACCGGCGCATTAAAATATTATCTTATGTTCGCTCTGACCGATGAAACGTTCGCCCTGCTTTCTTCCCTGCCCGCTGAGTTGCAAAGTGCGCAAGATGGGCAGGTTGAAACGCAGGAAGAACGCGCATGGTTTATGTTCTTTGTGTCGTTGCTGGATCATGGGTACTGGACCGCAGGTTCGGTTATTGGGGCTGTGGCGGGTTCTCTCATCCCGTTTAGCATGGAGGGCATAGGGTTCGCGCTGACCGCTCTATTCATCGTACTGTTGATAGAACAGATATATAGGGTAAAAAAGCCCCTCGTTTTTGTTGTTTCCGCCCTTATAACGGCGCTTGCGGTGGCTGTGTTTCCAAGCAGGCTTTCATTGCTTATGGGTATGGCGATTTCATTGGCTGTCGTACAGTTTGTACAAAATATAAGAGGAATAAAATAAAGAGCCTTTCCCAAAACGCGAACTACGTTCGGCGAACTTCATTCGGATTGGTTTTGGGAAAGGCGTTGGAGAAAATATGGAAAAGATAGCGAGTTTTCAGGTTGATCATCTGCGTCTAAAACCGGGCGTATATGTATCCCGTCAGGATCGGTTTGGGGAGACAGTACTTACCACTTTCGATCTTCGTTTTAAGGAACCCAATAAAGAGCCGGTCATAGACCAGCCGGCGCTGCACACCCTTGAGCATCTGGGCGCGACATTCCTGCGTTCTCACAAGGAATGGGCTGAGCGCGCCGTATACTTTGGACCTATGGGGTGCCGAACCGGTTTCTACGTCATTTTTGAGGGAACACTCGAATCAAGGGACATTCTGCCGGTTTTACGGGAAATGTGCGAGTGGATATTGCGTTTTGAAGGAGCCATTCCGGGCGCATTGCCTGCGGAGTGCGGCAATTATCTTGAGCAGAACCTCAATATGGCGCGGTGGGAGGCAAGACGCTACGCCGAATTGCTGAAAAATCCCGCCCCCGAAAACCTAGCCTATCCGTCTGAGGCGCGGGAGTAATTCACATTCTTGAGAACTGCGCGGGCAGTTTTATTGACTGAAAGAGGGCGCTTAACTTTTTGTAGGGAGCTTCGTGCCGCATGATTCGTATAAAGAGATCATAGTTCCTGTTCGATCTGATTTTGATGGTTTTTCCGGCGCAGTCCGGCGCCATTTTGTCATTGAGTTCCGGGAAGAATTGTTTTTTCTGCGGTATAAAGACGCATTCGTTTCCATCAAAGCGAATTTTGGCTATATTTTGAGGCATGGGAACGAGGAAAATAAGAAAATCCGATGCGCCGCCTCCAATGGTCAATGACCAGCCCGCGCTGATGGTATGCATGTTTCTCCTTCCTATGTTGGTGTTTTGATCCTCCACAAAGAGCGATAGAAACGCCGGTTCAACGGCTTTTTGTGAACAAATGAGAAAGAACGTGCGGTCAAGGGATTGCAACGTACGCTTGCATAGGAGCGTAAAGGCGAGCGTCATACAGAAAAAGACCGCCAAAACAAGCGTCACGATTACTGGCGAAAGTTGCGGCATACGAAAAACGGTTTTTGGACGTATCTGTAGTATTGAAGAAGCCGGGCTTTCGGGGGTGATAATCTTGGGTTTTTGCGGCGCCGAAGGCGCCGTTGGGGATTCCTCCGTTGTAGGCGCGTTGTTTTCTTCTTCGGGAGCCTGGATGACAACGCTCTGCGCACTCTGCGGAGGCGCCGCTGGCGGCGGCGTCTGCTCGGCGCGTTGTGCGGGAGGTTCGGCTGGCTGATATTGCGCCGCTTGCGCCGGCGGCGGTTGCGGCTCTGTTGCGTTCGGCGGCTTTTGCTCGGCTCTGGCGCTTTCGGCGCGTTGCGCGTCTGGACGAGGGGGCCGCGCCTGTGCCGACGGCGCAGGCAGGTTCACCCATTCAAGCGAGGCGTGTATCGCGGAAAACTGCGGCGCCGCTTCTGATACGCTGTTCCGCGCAGTCGCCATATTGGTAATGAGTACGACTTTTTTGGGGCGGGCGCTGGCAAGGGACGCGACGTAAGTCGCCGCAAAGTCGAGCGCTCCCGCCGGATTGGATGCAACGGCTGTTTTACGGAGATCTCGCCCTGCGGCAATAATGGCGTTGAGATCGTCGTTGCCCATAATCCGGCGGGAGATTTCCACCGAAACAGCGTCGTTAAAGCCCATCAAATGAAACGTGTCGCCGAATTTAAGCTGCTCTTTTATGAAGGTCCCTGTAACAAAAGCCTTGACTTCATCGTTTAGGTTTGTTTTATCCACCAGTACGATAATATCGTAAGGACCCCGAACTTGTCCGTAACATAAAGAGAATGTGAATAAGAAAAATAGCAATCCCCATAGTTTTTTCAAAGCTTCTCAAAATTTCTTACAAACCATGAATCAATCAAAAAAATAGAAAGTGCGGCGTGGAGCCACCACTATCTGATGAAAACACATCCTTTCTTCATTACGCGCTCTACCATAATTTCACCTTATGTTCCATTTGCCTTCTTCTGTTGAGCTCATAGGACGAAATAACATAGAAAAAACCGTTTCAAACTCTTGAAACGGTCTCTCTCTATAGTTCTACGGCGGAAATAAGCTTCACCGTATATGACACTTTATCGCCGCCTATCGCAAATTCAAAAGTATCTTCCACCGCCTTGTTCAGCAAGGAGTTGCCGAACGGTGAAAGATAGGAGATGATTTTGTTTGCAGGATCGGATTCCCAAGGACCTAAAATTGAAAATTCTTCTTCTTCGTTGGTATTGTTGTTTTTGAGCGTCGCCTTGACGCCGAATGACACATGTTTTGTATTCACGGACTTGGGATCGAATATCTGGGCGCGGTCGATTTCTTCTTTTAGTTTGGCGACCGCAGAGTTCAGAAGCTCCTGTTTTTCCTTCGCGGCTTTGTACTCCGCATTCTCACGCAGATCGCCCAGAGAAAGAGCGTATTCGATTTCCTTAGAGTTGGCAGGCACTTCCACAGTTTGGATATGCTCAAGCTGCTTCTGTTTTTCCGTATATTTCGCGGCCGTAACAAAGAGTCCTCGCGTAACGGCGGCGGTCTTTTCCTTGCTGTCCAGAAACTTGAAGTCAGGATGTTTGTCGGCGATGCGGGAACGCAGGGCGAGTTTGTCCGCCGGATCGAGATTTTTCACATCATTGAGAAAAGCGTAAAGCCTTGTAATGGCGTCGGCGTCCACTTCGTCTATGAACGAATACAATACGCCTTCTTTGAACAGGATCGTGTATATCTGCTTGTTGGTCTTGCGGTTCTCGGTCGTATCGCGGTGGTTTTCAATTTCACGGTACGTTACATCAAGGATACGGATAAGCGTGATAAGCTGTTTCTCAAAAGAGATGTTGGCTTTCCTGAACCACGGCGTGTCGTCGCTGTTCTTGAAAAACCAGACGACCGCATCGCGGTATTCGCGGTAATTTTCAAAACAGAAGGACACGAGGTCCGCGAGTCTGTCCTCAAATCCCGCTTGCTCAAGCGCGTCCAGCATGGAAGGTGACAAAGCCCTAGGAAAGAGCTTGAAGTAGATGTCCGTCCAACCGGGAACAAAGAGCTTTATATGCCTAAGAAAATCTTCCCGCAACAACGCTTCTTTCAAGTTGAGAAACAACTCTGAAACGTTATCGATTCCGTCAAACACATCAGCGAAATTGAGGTCAAGCTTCACGCCCAGTTGGGGAAATTTTCCGGCTAAAGCCTTTACGATGAGGTAAGAAGCCACGACCTGCTCATTTGCCTGTGACCATGACTTTAAATAGCCCGTAAAGTACGAGAACATTTCGGAGAAATAGTCGGAGTCCGTCTCGAAATTCTTTTGAGACGTCCATTCCATCAGCGTTTTGGCGCGGTCAAAGAACGATTTCTCAGCCTTGAACCTGTTGTACAGCTTCTCTTCAATGGTGATGGGATGCTCACGCACCGTGTAAACATCCGCATTGTCCGGCGAGACGCCAAAAGATGGATTCGTGTTCAAAATCTGTTTCGCTTTGGCGCTCCAGCTCGCCCATTCGCCAGTGGAAAGCGCGGAAGGCGAAAGCTCTTCTTTTATTCTCTTCAGGGAACAGGCGTTGTCAAAGCTCTTTATCACGATTTTCAACGTCCATTCAACATCGTCCTTCACTTTTTCGTAGAGTTTTTCCTTTTTCCATGTGGCTTTCAGCACCCAGATATGATTCTTCGACAGAGTTTGCAAGGCGTTGACCGCCATTTTCAATGACATGGCGTGTCCCCGCTGTTTGGCGAAGTCAATGACAATCTCATCGCCCTTGATATGCGCGATGCGCCCTACTCCCCACGTCCGGTGGCACACGAAGCTGCCCTTGTCAAAGGCGATGTGTTTCTCAAAATCCATGATGGCTTCGTGTACATTCCGGTAATTCTGCTCCAGATTGGAAATGCGGATGTATTCGTTAAGCTGGCTGTGCTTCTCATATTTTTTCTTGTAACACAAAACAAGCTCTTTCCGCGCCTGATTATCCCGTTCATCGTAATCAAGGATGAGTTTCAGGATGTTGATGGCGGTGTCAATGCCGCCGCGCTTCGCGTAAAAGTCGTACATGCTTTGCAAGAGCTGAATAGCCTTGTCTTCGCTGATGGTTTTCGCGGTCTTTTTTGAAACATGCAGGAAAAATTCAATGTCTTCGGGGCAATAGTCAAGGAGCTTTTCCCAAATTTCCCGGGCGTTTGCGAAAAGCTGTTTATTGATGTAGCGGTGCAGACTTTTTTTGTAGTAATCAACGGCGGTTTCAATATCACCCGCTTCTTCATAGTGTTCAGCAAGCGACTTCACAATGTCGGCTTCCTCAAAATCAACCTTGACCAACCGCTCCCAGATGGCAAAGGTTTTTTCTTCATCATTGTCGTTTTTGTAGCACCCTGCAAGGGTGCGGAGCGCAAACTTGGATTCGCCATAGTCCAAAATCCGCTCGCACAAGTACTGAACGATATTCCACTTGTGGTTGTCCGCAAATATGGCGACGAGGCTGGTAAGCGCGGCGTCGTCAATAAGCTGGCGGGACAGAGCGATCATGCCAGAAAGGTACAGGGCGATAATGCTGGTCTTTGTATGAACAAGATGTTCATCACACAGTTTCTTAAGCGCGTCATAGGCTTTTTTTTCCTGCGCTTCTTTCAAGAGGACATCCATGTCCTTGAATTGATTTGTAGAATAATTGCTCAATGTAGAACGGGTCCATTTCTCCTCGTTCAGCATTTCCTGCACGTTTTTCAGCAGCGCTTCCGACATTGCTTCACTCCTTAATTCCGATACAATTCGTAAATAGCGGGATCGATGACCCTTATTTTAAGCATGGTTTCTTCTATGAGGGCTGGATCTTCCCGCGTATTTTCGTAGTGATCTATGAGCCAGAAATACCGGTTAATAAGACGCGGCTTTGAATACATGATGTTTTCAGGGCGATTTTTCACATCGTTTTCCAAAGAGAAAATAGACTGCTTCAACCTTCCCAACTCTATCTGTTTCAATTCCCGTTTAACCGAAAAAACTCCCAACAAATTCCCGTAAATCGGCATCCATTCCAACGTTTCAATATCGCTGTAACCTAAACTCTTCACCTTGTCACGCAAGCGTATGATGAATTCCGATTCCATAAAACGCACATCGACAGCTTGAGGATCAAGAAAAAACGCTTCTCTAAACAACACCTTTGCGTAGCGGGTCTCTTCAAGCAGAGCGTTTACATCGGCAAGCTCCGAGATGGTTTCCGCATCGTCCCGCTTGAAGTGGGCCGCCTGCTCAAGGAACTTGAGCGCCAATTCGTAATTGCCGCAGCCCTTGTAACAGCGTCCGATCTGAAGCAAAAGCGCCGGCTCTTGCCGCAGATCCTGCTGGATTTTTTCTTTTTCTACAGCTTCCTGAAAATGTTGCAAAGCGGTCGCAAAAACATAACGCCGTATCGCATAGAGGCACGTTTCATAATTCTGCCCAATCCGGTCCAGAAAAACATAAAACGGCTTCCATTGAGACAAAATAAATTCCCCTTTTTCGTATGCGCCGCTTGAAAGCTCATTCCCCTGCTTTATTCTGTCCATCCACCAATTCAAGCATTTCAGCGCGTAAACTACTTCAGGATGTTCATAATCAATTTTCATCGCTTCGTCTAATGCGGCGGCGGCTGATGTCGCGTTGGATGCTTTCAAGCTGTCGTAGGCTTCTTGGATAAGCCTTTCTACGGAATTATTCATAGATACTTATCCAACTATATAGCAAAAAAGGCGTTTTTGCAAGAGGGGCGAATGTTATTGTTTCACCAAATTATTTTCTTTCAACGCGGCTTCAACGCTCCGCCATTCATACACGCAGTACAGCCATGCGGAAGCTTCTTCAAAATCCCTCATCAACGCGCCTGAGTCCCGTACAAGCCAAAGCTCTTCGGGAAAAAAAGTGCGGGTATACGTCCTATTCCACCTGACGCTTTCCGCCCGCGACCATTCGGCGCCCGTTTCCGTATAGGTTGATGGACGCTGATTTGGGAGCGTCAGTTCGGGAAAAAAGATGGGCTTCCAGTACGCCTCAAAAGCCCCAACATCCGAAAACCGCTCGTCGCGGAGTCTGTGGGCGTCTCCATCTGAGAATGAGCGCATCCATTCGGCAATGGCCGCGATGCGATCAGATCGGGCGTGGACGCTCGCAAGCGCCTCTTCGCCCGTGCGTTTGCCGCCATTGTGGAGAATTTTCGCCGAGGAGAATGAGCCTGTTCCAATGGGGTCGTCTATATTCAGGTATGCGGTGTTCCCGCTTATACGAAATGTACCGGAGCCGGACAATGTTTGCGTCCATTCGTTCCAGCCGGAGTAGGTTCCGCCCACATAATGCAAGGAGGTGAAGAAAAATGAGCCGTTCTGGTCGGGCTGCGTGGTTCTGAATTGGAGAAAGGGAAAATCATCCAGTATGATGAGCAACCCCTGTTCCGGCTGTTTGTCCTGGTTTTTGAACCTGATTTCACGCGCTTCAACGCTCTTGCCGCGATAACGCGCTGTTGTTTTCACGGAAAACGCTGACCCGTCGGCTACGCGCCCCGCTGTTTCGACCAGCCCCAGACAGCCCCCCAGAGCAAGGGAGAGGAGAAAAAGCGCGAGAAATGTTCTTACACGCTTTGAACAAACCACGCCTCCACTGTAGCACACAGGATAGACTTTCACAAACGCTTCCCTCCAGCAAACGCCCCGCGCCCGCTTGTTTTAGCAGTCCAATTCCGCAGACTTTTTTGACGCCTCATGCACGGCGTTCATCACAACTCCACGGAACGCGCCCGCTTCCAGCGCGGCTATGCCGACAATGGTTGTGCCTGCCGGGGACGCCACCATGTCCTTGAGTTCCGCAGGATGCCTGCCGGTTTCCAGAACCATAGCGGCGGAACCCAGCGCGGTTTGCGCCGCGTAACGCAACGCCTTGTCCCTCGGCAACCCCGCCCGTACGCCGCCATCCGCGAGCGCCTCAATAAAAAGACAGACAAACGCGGGTCCGGATCCGGAAAGACCCGTAACTGCGTTAAAGTATGATTCCTCAAGCCGATCAACGACGCCGGTCTGCGAAAGCATGCGCCTGATTTCTTCAACCACGTGATCCGGCGTTTCGGGCGACGGGGCAAAAGCTATGACCCCTTTGCCGATGAGCGCCGGCGTATTCGGCATGATGCGGACAACCGGCGTTTTCCCCGCAACGGCCTGAATTTTCGCTATTGACCAGCCGGCGGCCATTGACACGAGAGTCGCCGGGCGCGTGGATGTCGCGCGTTTCTTTATCACAGGAGCGATTTCCTCAAGCGCCGCTTGAAGCGCCTGCGGTTTCACCGCGAGAAAAACAACGTCCGCTTCCTGAACGGCTTCCGCATTTGAACCGTACACGTACGCGCCCATCTGTTCCGCAACCTGTTTCGCCTTGGTTTTATCCACATCCGCAAGCCCAATCGCGCCGCCGCCCGTAACTTTCGCAACGCCCTTCATAAGCGCGGCGCCCATGTTTCCGCTGCCTATACATGCAATGATCCTGTCCATGCAGGCATGATAGCATAGTACGGGAGATTGTGAAAGATGGAGTTGAGCGGACAAGAAAAACACGTGGCTTTAGAACGCCTTATGAGGCGATTCCCGGAATTGCGCCGGGAATTGCTGATCGCCTATGAAAAAGCGTGGAAAATGAAAAGCTGCCAATGGCGCCGCCAACCGCAAAATAACGCCATGAGTATAAAAAAGGCTTGACATTGTTCCAATGTAGTGAAAAATGTTCAGCATTAGCCGCGATATTCCCGAAGCGAATTTCCCGTCCGTTCGCCGGGCGGTTGGAATGTCGCTCATGCCCCCCCCCCCCCCCAGAACCGATAAAGTCAGCGCGATATAATCGCTTGCGCGGATGGCGCGTCTGCGGCGCGGTTTTTTCAACCACCCGTATATATTGTTTGCCTGCTCAGGCGAATATCTCGCTCAACAAAATAAGACTCTTATCACACGGGACAACGCCCTTAATTTTTAATCGTATGCAAGAAGAATGTGTATGAAGACTAGTACAACCGCATTCCGCGTCGCGCTTGGCATCGCGTTATGCGCGGCGCTTGTTTCCTGCTCCAACCCCGAAGAGGGCGGCGTTTATACCGTAACCATTAGCCAGCCCAGCGGCGGCGCAATTAGCGCGATCCCCACAAGCGGCCCGGCGGGCGCTGTCATCACCCCGTCGAACAGCCCCGCTAGCGGGTACACGTTCAGCCATTACACTATGGACGGAGTGGAGAATGAAGGCGACGCCTTCACTTTGAACAAGGACGTAACCGTAAGCGGCGTGTTCACCCTCGCGGAACCCTCCGCCTCCAGCCCGTGACGCTTGAAATTGACGAAGCTTCGATAACTATTCCCATTCCTGCCGAGGGCGTGAATGCTATACATGTTTTCGCTGTCGTGTCGAATGGCGCGGTCGCCGATTTTTCCGATCCCAGCGGGATACTGGCCGGAAAGGACGTGAGCCTGACACTAATCGTCCCTGCCGAACAGGACAGGATTAATTATACGGCGATTGCTGCGATTAATGCGGCGTTCATGGACAAGGGGCCGCCCGCTCGTCGAACACGGCGAGCGGGGCGATGCCGGCGCCTGCAAATAACGCCAATGCGTTCTCAACCGCTCCCTCAACTCCATTTTCGCCTCCTCAAATTCCGGATACAATCCATACAACTCTTCATACATTCGCTCCAGTGTCATCGCCGCGTCTCCCCCGCTCAAACGCCCCTCATTCCACCCGGCGGACAGGAACCCCTCCATCTCTCGCGGCATCCCCTTCATCTCGCCCGCCAACTCCTTCCGTCGCTCAACGTCCGCGCCGGACTTCTTCATTTCCCTGCGGAACTTCAACAGGGAGAACGGAAACAACATGTCCCGCCGGTCGAGCGCCTCAAGGCTCTGATCCAAAACCTTCAGCGACTCCACGTCGTAGTCATGCGCGCTCTTGTCAGGGAAAACAAGCCGCAGCGCCTCTTTGTCCGGCGCTCTCCGGGTCGTCTCCCAATAAACAACCCGCGCCGCAGGCATGGTCAGCGAGGCGACTCCCCGGCAGTTCGCCTTGTCCGCACGGCATAGGCGAAAGCCGTATTGAAAGACGCGAGGGCTATGCCCTCGTCGTCGTTGATCTGCGCCTCAATTAAAAAAGCGTCTCCGCCTATCGTAATTATCATGTCGGAAATGATTTTCTCAAGCCCACCCTTGCCCGTTGACGCTTTCGGTGGCGGCGAACGCCGCTTCGCTGTCCGGCGGGCGGCTCTTGCCGGACAGCCCGTTGATGAAACGCGCGAGCGCGGCGAGGATCGCCTCTTTCAGAATCAATTTGAACATCAAGTCCCTGTTGTCAGCCACGCGAACTCCTTATATGCCAATAATACTACAAAAAACTGACTTGACAACAGGTTTTATGGGGTCTTATAGACCGCAACATTGACTACACCGTATCCCGCCGAACCCGCAGTTCGCGTCCGCCGCGAGGAGGCTCGCTGAAACTTCACATGACCAAGCTCCAGAAGCGTTCGCCACCATTTCTTTCTTACGAAGATTGCATCTGCTAAAACAGACCGGCTGCTTTATACGGTTCAGATCAATCTTCACCGGGTTTCCGGTTTCAATAGACCGCCGCAAAACGAGTTCCGGTCGCGGCGATTGCAAGCGCTGTACGCACACAAGTTATGCTGGTTTTATGGCTGGGGGAGTTGCTGAGATGTCAATCAGCCAAGTGAAAATGAAACCAAGAGTCCACAGATTTTCGCGGATTGCCCGGACTAAAGTCCGCCGGAGTTGGAGAACACTCCATTCCCACGCCAAAACTCCGCCACATGCCGCCGTTCTCGTCTTTGTTGCGCAAAACCCTTATCCAGATTCGCCTGTGAACTTTGGCACGTCGTCATAACGCCCGGAATTGTTCCAGTATGTGTAGCCGGGCGCGCCCGCGCTGTTTACGCCTTCAATTTGGCGGCGCACGTAGTCTTTGTTGTAGTACCTGCGGTCATAGGACACATTGAGGTAAAAGGCTTGCGCCCACGGGCGGATTAGCGCCTGTTTGCGGGCGATAGCCGTCGTTCTGCCGGTGCCGATGTGGTAGATGCGATAGGGGCGCAATTCCGCAGGCTGCTGGGCGAGAAAGGTCTGCTCAAAATGGCTGGGATAATACATGGGGCAGATAACGTCTACATATGGGGCGAGGAGTTCGACTTCCTGACCGGTTCTCGCGCCGGTGCGGTACCAGCCGTTCGCCCCATATATATCAATGGAAATAGGGGCGCTGATGCGGGCGCGGACATGCCGCAAGAACGAGAGGATCGCGCTGTCCTTGTCCATGCCCGAATCCTGCCACCGGTACCGCGCGGCCGCCAGATTGTCGCCGTCAGTGGGAAACCGGATGTAGTCGAACTGGATTTCGTCAAAGCCCCGGTTTTGCAGTTCCTGCGCTATCGCGGCGTTGTATTCCCACACCTCTTCGGAATACGGATCCACCCACACTTCATCAACATACGTACGCTCAATGACGTAATCGGGATCGTTTGAGGGAAGGATAACCGCGCCCGCGCCTGCGTCCGCTTTCTTCACCTTGCGGTCGTAATAGCCCTGCCACGGCTTGTTGTTCCACCCGTCCCAGACCGCGTACTTTCCGCCGTCTTTTTTTGCCAATTCAGGGTCTTTGAACGCCACGATGCGGGCCACGGTATAAATGCCCCGCTCTTTCATAGTCGCAAGAAATGTGTCAAGCTCAAGCGGGTTGGAGACCCTGCCTTTAACCGCAATGGACGGGTCGTTCGGGATGAATCTAAGGCGTCCATAGTCGTCCTTCATGTCAATGACCACCATGTTAAGCCCTCGATCCGCAATGAGATCAAGATGCCTGTCAAGCGTCGGCGCCGCGACCGCCTGATTCGCCGGCAGGTACAAACCGGCTTTTCCAGCAGCCGTTTTCACACGCGGATTATGCTCCTCGTTCACCAACCATAGCTCCGAAAGCCCCACCGTCTGTTCTTCCGCGCCTTTTTTGGCAATGTTGGTGATGAATATACAATTCGGCGTCCATGAAACATTGTTTGGAAGCGCCTTGATGAAGGCGAGCATATCCATGCGGGGCGTAAAAACAAGTTGCCGACTGTTCGACAAGGAGGTTGCATCGGCTTCCATGATGACGTTGTCCTGCACAAAACGGAATGATCCTCCATTCACCTGAAGAGAGTCGACAACGCCGAAAACGCTCTCGTCAGACCATATCACATCAAAGCGTCTGCGCTCCCAGTCAAGCCGGTAGAGCCTGCGCCGGAATGTTTGAGACGCGAACACCGTTGTCTTTCCATTCACAACGGCGACGGCAATATCGGAAACCTCATCAGGGTTGCCGGTTGTCTCAAGTTTTTCAATGCCCGCGTTGATTTCGGTCCATATGGCGCCCCGCTTGTCCGGTTGCAGACAACTCACGCCGTAGACGCTGTGAGAGGCGAACACCGTCACTTCGGGCAATTCCGCCACCGCCACCGCCTTCACGCCGTCTGTTCTGGAGGAAGGGCTGCCTATGCTCTTCCACGACACGCCCTTATCCCGCGAAAAATACACCGCGTCTTTCATGGCGAGCGCCATCATGTCACCGGAACATTCAAAATCTTTAATTTCCTGTACAATATTAATAAAAGACTTTCGCCCGTTTTCGTAGACTTTTATCCGTTTTACGGGCAGTCCGTTGTTTCTCATTTCCCAGTTCTTGCAGTCCGTTGAGAACGCTATGCCGTTGCTGGTGAGAAGCGCCCAATAGTCCTCTCCGCGGATTATTTTCTTGACGGAGCCGCCCGCCCACAGCGTCTCAAGTCCGCCGTTTTTGGCAAGCGCGTATAAACCGCTGTCGGCTCCTATGAGGAGCGGAGCCGGTACCGTCAAAGGAACGCTTTTTTCAGGCGCTGTCTCGGCGTTCAGCATTGCGGGGAGACAGAGGGCAAAAAGCAAGAAAAAAATCATACAACACTATACCGTGAAAAGAGGTTGTTTTACAAGAAGGTGAAGCGAAAAGAGCGCAAGCCGCGTTCTGGCTGCCGGCGCCGCCTGCTTGCCGATATACATCTTAATCCACTCCTTCCAAGCGGCTTCACGGGTCGGGATTTCATCGTTAAGGAATGCAGAGGGTGAGCGGCTTCAAAATAGTAACGCTCGAACCCCGAATACATCCAGTGGCTTCCCCAGCGATTTCCATTCCTTTGCCTTCATAGCGGAACGCCGCGTTTTTCTCCACCGTTTGTCTGAAAAATACCCGACGACATGTGAGGAGCCGCAGTGTTTCTTGTAAGACCTTGACATCTGTTCCTCCTTGAACCTAGAAGACGCGCATCCTCCAAAGCGCTATATGGACAAACCGTGGCGTTACGGCTTCGCGCCGATCTCCAGCAAGAAATCTACGACTCGTTCTCCAGCTTCTCCTCTATACATCCACGCCTCATCTTTCAACCGCCGCACCCGTTCGTTTTTCAACGCTCCTTTCGCGCTTTCTATCGCCGCGTCAAGTGCCGTCTCAATGTCCGCGAACATCGCCTCGTCAAGCGGAACGCCGATCTCCCGTATGGCGCGGAACGTCCACGCCTCTTCTTCAATATCAGACAGATCATAGGGGCGTTTGTCAAACGTAAATGACGGGTAAACCACCGGCCTGTCGAATAAAAACGCATAATCAAAAATAACGCCGGAAAAATCAGATATAAGAATATCGGCGCGGGACAGGGCGGCGATGTTTTCAGCGTCAAAATTCCACTCAATGTTAGGATGCGAGGCGAGCGCGGAGCGCGTTGTTTCCACAATGTCTTTTTCAACAAGCATGCTTTGCGGATGAGGGCGGATGATGACATGGTAGGAAGAGTTCGCCAGCGGTTCAAGGAGCGCGAGAGCGTAACGCCTCATCAGGGCGTTTGCCCCCCATGAAGGCGCCACCAATACGGTTTTGCGCGCCTCTCGCGCTCTGTGCGCCTCGTGGGGGGGGGGGGGGGTAGCGCCGCTTGGCGCCACGCGATCAGCAAGAGCGTCAAGATAGGAGCAACCTGCCGTAACAAGCCGCTTTTCCGGCAAGCCTCGTTTTTGTTCCAGTTCGCGTATATCTTTTTTCTGATAATCGCCGGTTAAGAGAACGCTGTCAAAATAGTCTATCCCAAAAAGCCGGTAGAAGGTTGCGTCCGTCACCGCGTGCAGGATATGCGCGTAGTGTCTGACGCCGGGCGAGCGTTTAAGCTGGAATACATCAAGCGCCGGAGTGGTCATCAGGCACACATCGGCTTCAAGAAAGTTGAGAAACCGGTACGCCGCGTTTCCCTTGCCGATAAACTGGGCGTGAATATGGGGAGACTGGAAAGACAACCCCGGATCATCACTATCAGACGTGTAAAACGCGCTGTCAACGCCCCGTTTGTCCAACGCTTCAACAATGGGCTTGAACACATTCCAGTATTGCTTTCCTTCGGAATACATAACGAGACGTTCTTTTTTCACCTGCGCCGCAACTTTTCCTTTTGAAAAGGAACCGGATTTTAAAGAGATGAGAAGGTTTTTCACAAAAAAGAACCCGGTGACCGCAAGACCTGTGAGCAGAGAAAAAAGCATGCCACCCGTTCCCGGGTCAATGTACGCGGCGGCGGGAAGGGTGAAGCATACCATAAAAAAGAAACAATATGCGGCTCTCATTGCGCGTTCTCCCAGCCGCCCCACGAAGAGGCTTTGAAAATGTCTCTGTCCGCGAGCGTACGGACGCCGGACAGATTGAGCAGGTACGGACCGTGTTTTGACGGGTTGGTGGCGACAGCCCGCGTCACCGCCAGCGGATCGTGATCTTGAAACGTTCTTGACAACAGGGTTCCCAGATGCGGGTTTTTTGGCTCCCGCAAGCCTTGCGTAACAATAGCGGGTACATCGGCGTTAGTCATAAATGTTTCAGAAATGGACAGGGGTCCATGAGCGCCGAAATCTTTCACCATGAGGAGCGGATTGTAATCCTCCATGCCTGATCCTTCAAACATATCTTTGGCGAAGCCGGTTCCGTGGTCTGAAACAATCACGATTCTGGTATTGTCGTAGACGCCCATAGCCTGCAAGTCCGCGAGCCATTTGGTTACGGCTTTCATCGCCGCCATGAAGGTGTACATATACGCCGCCGTGTCTTCCGACCCAAATTTTTCTATGTCTTCTTGGGTGAAAGAAGGCGGGCTTGAAGACAAACGTCCATCCTTGGTGTAAACGCCCGGCTCGTGGGTTGTCTCGTTGAAAAACATGCTGAACGTGTCGGCGCCGGCGTCCACAGTACAAATAGAACTCAGGTAGTACAGAGACGAATATTCGGTCAATCCGAGACCAAAGGCGTTAGTGGCGCTGTCCCGCCACCACATTCCCTTGTAATGGATGCCGTAGCGAAGCGCCGGAATGCTGACGCGGAACAGCGCGTAGCGGAACAGGATGTCAAAATCGAAACTTTCAAGGAAGCTTTCCGTTTCCAAATGAAACTCTTCCATATATTGTTTATTAAACCTGCCGTCAAGATTCTGCACCGTTACATTCGGAATGTCTCTGAATACGGTCGGGTCTGAAACAAAACGCATATTGGTCAAGGCTGGATCTGTTATTGAGATGCGGCTGCCCGCTTCGCCAAACAATGTCGGCAATACGGTGAGCGCCTCGTTGGCCTTGTCGGATAAAGGCTCATTCGCCCGCGCGTTTATCGCTTGCGGCGTGTAGTCATAGCCGCCGTATATGGGGAGCAGTCCGGTTACCGTACAGTTGCCAAAAGAAAGCGTATTGGGATACCAGGTGAAACCATCATACCGCTCCCGCAGTTCGGGCGCCTCTTCCAGCGCCATGTCCATGGCGACGCCGAGAGCGCGGTCGAGGAACATGATGAAGGTGTTGCCGCCGGTTTTGGTAAACGGGAATACGGCGGCTGTACTTACGGCATGCTCCCGCGCGGTCTGCCGTATCATGTTCAGTTCCTTGCCCAGCGTGACCATCGTTATAACGCTCATCACGGTTATCGCAATGGCGATGGCGTTATAGACACCGGCCAGTATTTTCTGTTGTTTGACAAGAAAAAAGACAAGAGGAACAGCGACCGCAACGGCTGCGGCGACGGCGCTCGCCCACAGAGGAAACGCCCGGCTTATAAGTTCCGGCTGTTCGATTTTAAACGCGGTCGTCATAACGCCATAGGACGCGCTCAGGGCGAACACACAAATCAGCGATAAAAGCGTGATTATCGCGGCGCCTGCGGCGATAATCTTTTTTATATCGGCGTTCGCAAACGCCCATAAAACGCCCGGAATAAGCATGCACACGGCAAGACTTTGCAGGAAGGTTCTTGCGATATACCGGATCGGATCCGCAAAGTCTGACGCTTCTGACGCTATGACCTGCGCGGGAATAAGCAATCCCATAAGTAAAAAAAGCGCCGCGCATGATGAGAAGAAAAGGAGTCGGGCGTCTTTTTCCGGCATTTGCAATCGCCGAGCCATCTTCACAACCCATTTCCATACAAAAGGAAGGGCTATGACACCCGCGCCAAGCCCGGTTATCATAAATTTGTAGCGGTCGAGGTTGAACCATCCCCCCAACGCGCCGACGGCAAGCGTAAGACCGGCGATGGTTGCAATTGCCTGAAGCGCCAAAGCAGGGCGTTTTAATGTCGCGGACGCCAGATTTTTTCCCAAAGAAAAGACATTGTTGCATGTCCAATACAACGCGAGTCCCGAAGGCGAATTATAGAGCAACACGAGAAAAATGATCGCCATGCCGTAAAGCTGCGCTTTTTCGCGGGTTCCCATGTCTTTTGCATACACCATCGCGGACAGCAGGTTTATACCGGTCATCAACAGCGGCATGACATTAATGGAGAAGCCGCGTATGACGAGCAAATGATCCGCTTCGCCCAGATTCCGCAAAAAATAAAATGATTTTCCCGCCAAACTCGGCGTATGCGATAAAAACCAATACGCCGCAAGAAAAAACGGAATTTGCAACAACAAGCCCACGCTTGAACGCAAGGCGGAGAGGGGGGAATAGCGCGTTTGCCGGTAATATGTATTGATGATCATCTGGCGCTCGTCGCCTTTGAACACGGCTCGTATATCATCAAGTTTGCGCTTCATGCGTTTTTGTATAAGACGCTCCTCATGCTGCCACCGGTCCGCGACCGCGTAAATTGGGAGCAGGAGGGTGTTTACACAGACGCTCACCGCGACAATGGCAAGCCCCGGATCGCCAGCTATTTTTTTGAAAAGAACGAAAAGGAATTCGATCAACGCCTTCGGGAACCAGATGATCAGCGTATAGAGTGTATCGGTAAAACTCATAGCATTTCTTTATATAACAACGACGCGCTACTTGTACGCTTCTGAAATAGCCATAAATTCATCCTGAATGTCAAACATCACTTTTGTGAGTATGGGATCGAACTGGGAGCCGCTCCCGTCGGTGATGATTTTGATCGCATCTTCATAGGAAAAAGCCGCTTTGTACACGCGGGCGCACACCAAAGCGTCGTACACATCGGCGACCGAGGCGATGCGCGCCGCAAGCGGTATGTCGTAGCCGCTGATTCCACGCGGGTACCCCTTGCCGTCGAAGCGCTCGTGGTGGCAGTAGGCGATGTCACGGCAGTGTTGCAGATATACGCCCTCGTCGTTTCTAAGAATGGATTCAACTATTTTTTTCCCAAGCGTCGTGTGGGTCTTCATAATTTCAAATTCATCAAAGTCGAGTTTTCCGGGCTTCAGCAGTATCTTGTCCGGTATGCCGATTTTCCCCACATCATGGAGGGCGACGGACTTTATGATGATGTCAGGATCGAGTATTTTAAGCTGATAGGCGTATTCCACATACTTCGACGATCTATCCATAATCTGATTGATGAGCGCCGCAGAATAAAGCTGCACCCGCTTGACATGGCTGCCTGATTCAAGGTTGCGGTACTCAATGATGTTCGCCATCGCCTGGAGCATGACATCCATCGATCCCATTATCTCGGCGGTTTTTTCCTCCACCAGTTCCTCAAGGTGATCGCTGTAGTTTTTAAGCTCTATCTGGTTCTTGACCCGCAGCCTCACTACATCGGGATTCGGCGGCTTGGAAATATAGTCAACCGCGCCTGCGGCAAGAGCCTTGCTTTCCTCCTTGTCCGCCGTGATAAAGATGACCGGTATACGTTTAAGCGAATCATCGGCTTTCATGTTTTTAAGCGTCTCAAAACCGCCCATCTTGCGCATCTGCACATCAAGCAGAACGATTTTTGGGAGAATTTTGCTATGCCACAATATATCAAGCGCCGTTGTTCCGTCATTCGCGGTGATGACCGTGTACTCATCTTCAAGTATGCCTTCAAGCAGCATCACGTTGATTTCTTCATCATCAACGACCAAGACGGAAGGTCTTGTTACGTTATCCATGAGCGGCTAAAACCTCTTCGATGGCTTTTTGCGTTTCATTAAAACAAGCGGTTATGTCGGCGACAGCGTCCGCGTCAACCGTTTGATTCTTTAACTGCGCGTCAAGCGCCGAGGCTTTTTCGTAGAGCGCGGTAAGGGATAGATTGCCGCTTAAGCCTTTGAGCGTATGGGCGGACGCTTCGGCTTTCTCGTAATCTTTTTCCTCAATGGAATGCACCAATTCGGTGAGATTTGTTTCATTTTTGAATTTAGTGAGCAATCTTACATACAACTTTTTGTTGTTCATCACTCGCTTCAAGCCTTCTTCCTGATTAACATAGACAGCAGCCATATTTTCCTCCAAGCGCATGAATACGCTATTTTCTGTAGGGCGGCTTTTTCAAAATTTGCCGCCGTAAAGACACGCTCCCAAGCGCGGCGTATTTTGAAAAAAACCCTATATCCTTATAACAATAACATATAGCTTAAAATTTTACAAGAGCGCTTTTGCCGCCGATTGCGCGAAGCTCTTCTGGCGGCAGAGAAAAGTATAATACACTGCCAATGATTTGTCAATGAAATTCTCCATCCTGTGAACAGCGAAGGAAATTCGTTTCTGGAATAACGCCGGATCTTCAACTGCGGGTGGTTTTTCATGCTTTTGGAATGATGATTGCCGTACACGCCCTAAAGAGCGAAAATTTCATGCGGCTCACCATGAAAATTTCGTCCTGAAACGCGAAGCGTCTCTCAAGCGGGATGTGTTGATTTTTTTTTCTCTCTGTAATAGAGTACCTCTTATGGGAATAATAGACCGTCTAAGTGATGTCATCAGAAGTTACCTTAGTGAAGATTCGTTCAGCTACGAGAAAAAAAAGCGGGCGTACGGCGCTGACTCTGATCTGGAAGCCGCATATGAGGAATTAAACGAATTCCTTGGGCGGGACGGGGGGCGCGGCGCGTCAAGTGATTTTAAAAGGCAGTTTCACAACGCTGACGCGCCAGCCGCGTCCGGCGCGCCGCCCGAAGCGTTGCGCCCCGCTTTTGCGGAATTGGGCGTCCCGTTTGGCGCGGATCCGGGGGCATGCAAAACCGCGTACAAAAAGTTGCTTAAAATCCATCATCCTGACCGCCACGCCGGACATGCTGAAAATATGCGGAAAGCCACCGAGAAATCCACGCGCATCAACGCCGCGTATGAACGGATCGAGCGGTGGCGGTCTACCGGAACGGTGTAAGCCGGACCGCATGACGCATCGCTCCATCTCATGTGCGCGTTCTGTCGGCGGACTATGAAAACAGCGGATTTTACCTTTGACCTTCCCGAACGTCTCATCGCCCAACATCCGGTTGCGGAACGCGGCGCAAGCCGCCTCATGACGCTTGACCGCGCCTCGCGCGAGCGGCGGGTACTCCATGTTGCGGATTTGCCGGATATTCTTGACGCCGGCGACCTCCTCGTGTTCAACAACTCGCGGGTGCGCAAAGCGCGGCTTTTGGGAACCTCGATCAGCGCCGGCGCGCGCGTGGAATTTCTCCTGCTCAAGCGTCTTGACGAATACACGTGGCAAGCTATAGCGTCCCGTTCAAAACGCAGGCGGACCGGAAGCGGTTATTTGTTTGCCGATGACATGCGGGCGGAAATCACCGGTTCGGACGGAGAATACCGCGCCCTCCGTTTTGATGCGCCGGTTGACGACGCGTGGCTTGACATCCATGGGCATATTCCGCTTCCGCCTTACATTAAACGCCCGGACGCGCCGGAAGACAGCGACCGCTACCAGACCGTGTACGCAAAAAGCGTCGGTTCAGCGGCGGCGCCGACAGCCGGGCTGCACTTTACGGAAACCCTGCTTGCGCGGCTCAAAGAGCGGGGCGTTGAAACCGCGTTTATCACGCTGCATGTGGGGCTGGGAACCTTCTTGCCGGTTCGGACGGACAATATAGAGGATCACACGATGCACGAAGAGGTCTTCACCATAGATGACGATGCGGCTTCCGCAGTCGAACGCGCCAAAGCCGAAGGCAGGCGCGTTATCGCCGTTGGAACGACCAGCGTTCGCGCCCTTGAATCCGCGTGGAAGGACGGACGCCTTGCGCGGGGAGACGGCGCGACCGCGATTTTCATATATCCGGGGTACGAATTCAAGGTGATAAAAGGGATTTTCACCAATTTTCATACGCCGGAATCCACGCTGCTCATGCTGGTTTCGGCGTTTGCGGGCAAGGACTTTATTCTGGACAGTTATTGCGAGGCGATCCGGCGTGAATTCCGTTTTTTCAGCTACGGGGACGCTATGCTCATCCTGTAGAAGTCTGGCACAGCGGAATGAGAAGCGGCTGAAAGTATACCGGTTGTGGCATACTTTCAGGGGGCGTAGCCGATAAAACCGGCCCCGCTAGGCTTTTCCCGCCTGAAAAGCCGGGTATAGATAGGCAGGGAAAGAAAGGCGCGGCCGGTCAGTTCCACAAACCGGTTGCAACTGACCGGAGCGGGAAAAAAGCCGCAGAGTCGGACATAACGTCGGCAATGCCATTTGAAGCGGCGGCCGCTGAGGTGGAACAGCGGGATAATGGACATCGCCTCGCTTAAGGACAGGCGGCCCGCCGGAAACCACGAGTTTTTTGGGCGCCCGGCAGTCGTCTTCATCCATAAGAAATCCCCTCCCGTTTCCCGTATGATGTATGTTTGGCCCATGCATTATACCAGATTCGGGCGGGGATTTCTTTATTCTGTCGAACTCACGTCAAGGAGCGAATAATGCAAAGGTTCCCTTGTTTGAACTGGAATTATTAAATGGTCTAACTCTTACATAGTATGTGCCTGACCAGTTTGTAAATTCTATATAATTGACAAACTGAGTGCCAGAGGCACCGCTCTTACCAACATCTATCCCTGATAAAGGAGTCCCATTGGCTGCGTATACAAGATTCAAAGAGCTGTCATAAACATCAATCACAATATCACTGGTATAAGTTGAACTATATTCCTCATCACTAGCGAATAGTCTGCCGCTTCCATACTTTGTAAACTTGTACCAGACTGCATCTAAACCAGATGGAAACGATCCTGACGTGCCGCTGGAAGACATTGTAATTGCATTTGAAGATGAGGAGCCGGCAACGGCAACTGAAGATGTCGTTGCATAATCAAACTGTGAATAATCGCTTTCTCCATAGGAATTAACCGCTTTGATGTAATAATAATATGTTGTACCAGCAGATAGACCGTTATGGGTATATGATTCGCTATAAACAGTCGCCGCCAAATTCTTTGCGCTTGAAGAACCAATTTCATAATAGACCTTATAGGAAGTGGCGCCAGAAACAGCGTTCCATGATACGCTGACGCTGCTTGAGGACTGGGCGGTTGCGCTTACACCGGTGGGGGCGCTTGGCGCGGTGTTGCCGCTGGACGACGAGGATGTCGTCGCGGAAGCGTAGCTTGATTGAGCGCTTTCCCCCGCGCTGTTCACTGCGGACACCTTGTAATAATAGGTCGTGCTAGACGACAAGCCGGTGTCTGTGTATGACGCGCTTGACGGCGAACCCACCTGTGTATATGTGCCGGAAGAACTGCCACTGCGGTATACTTTGTAGCTTGTAGCTCCCGACACAGCATTCCACGATACGCTGACGCTGTTTGAGGACTGGGCGGTTGCGCTTACGCCGGTGGGGGCGCTTGGCGCGGTGTTGCTATCATTGTTATCGCCGCCGCCACTGTTGCCATCAGTCCATTGCGCGGTAAATAGCGTGTCGGACATTACGGTATAGCTGCCGCCCGCTTGATAGCGGGTCCCGCCTGTGGACCAGCCGCTAAATGTTTTCCCGGACGGCGCGGTCATGTCGCTCTGACCGGGCAGGGTGATTGTCGTCCCGGCCGCAACGGTTCGGGAAGACGGCGCCGAGCCGCCTCCCCCGCCTCTGTCAAAAAATACCATGTAGGAGACATCGTTGTTGCCGCCATCGCCACCATCGCCGCAACCGGCAAATAACATCATTGCGAATACCAGCATGACGCCGGATATTCCCGAAACCAACAGTTTTCGTTTCATAACTGTCCTCCTAAATAAAGAAGATCGCGCGCATTGAAACCCCAGCCGCCTGCGTGGTATACTGGCAATGCGTGTAACGCGCCCCAAAGCCGACTCTTCCTTCCACGAATAAATCGGCTTTGGGGCTTCCTCTTTTTTATATATAACCCGCCCATACGGGCGCGTTTCCCTCTGTTATGCGCGGAGCCGCCGCGCCCTTGATCGTCAGGGGATGACCGCGCTTGTCACCTCGCCCGGAGGGCCCTGCTCGCCTATGCCGTTCTGCCACCGCCCCGCCATATACACGATCTTCCCCCGCTCGGACGCCGGAAAACGCATGACATACGACGCGCGCGTTACCAGCGCGCTTGATGTCAGCGCTTTGGGATCCGCAATCGGCGTCTCGCTCACGCGCCAGAACAACACCGCTCCGGCCACATGTTCGGGCTTGGCCCGCTTCCCGCTCTCTGAATCGCGGATGCGCAGAATCAGCTCAAACGGGTTCCTGCTCTCAACCGTGATGACCGGATGCGAATCCGGCGGCGGATGATGCGTGGGCTTCGTGTCATAGATGGGGATGCCCGCGGCTCGCCGCAGGGCGTCCGTCATCTTCTCGTTGTTCTGCAAATGGAAGCGGACAAAGAGCTTCACCTTGTCGAGAAACGCCGTTTTCAGATCGTTCTTCTCCTGTATGTCAAGCGATGTATGAGCGGGCGTTTGACATTTTTCATGGAGCGCCTTGAGCCGGACGTGTTCCGTTTCGAGCGCCGCAAGCTGGTCTGCCGGCAGTCCCAGTTCGTCGATGTTCTCTTTGGACACGGCTATCAGGTTGCCGCTCCATTCGATCATCTCCGCTTCTTTCTGTGGAATGTAATATTCCATGTCATCTCCTTTAGCCTGCCGCACGCGGGACGCGGAAGGCTGTAAAACAGTGATAGAATCCTGTAACAGGTTTATAGTGTTCTATGAAGACTTTATAGAATGCTATAACGGGCTTATAGCGCTCTATGAGGGCTTTATAGAATGCTATGACTGGTTTATAGCGTTCTGTAAACGCTTCATAGCGTTCCAGGAACGATGCATAGCGCCCTATGACGGATGTATGGAAGACCTTAATGGATGCGCGGCAAGGAATATGTTGTATAGAAAGAAAGGGGAGAAAGCACCCGCAAGCTGGCGCACGGCGCGAAGCCCTGCGCCCGCCTAGAGAGAATAACCCGTGCGGGGGGGGGGGGGGGTCATTCCATAACAAATAAACGGTATACGCATGATTTCCACTCCTTATCCGTACGTAAACACATGGAGTTGTTTTGCATCCGGCGTTTTGAGCCGTTGAACCACTTCATAGGAAATAGTATACCACGCTGTGACAATAAAATCCAGTCCTTTTGAGCGTTTTTTGCGAAAGAAACGCCGACTGTTTTCGGTGTCAGACACCACTTTTCAGCAGTTTAAACCGGTGTCAGACACCAAAGCAATTTTCAAGAATGAAGGTTCGGCGGTTTATAGCACAGGCGGCGGGTGTCTGACCCCAAGGCGATTTTCAGGAATGAAGGTTCGGCGGTTTATAGCACAGGCGGCGGCGGCATTCTAGTGTATGAGACGACGCGGTGTCAGACACTTTTCCCGGCGTCAGAGCGCCTCTGTTTCGCTCTATTGAAGAATCGCAACGCGCCTGCCGATAATGCAAAGGAGGAAGCGTATGAAAGAACAAAGCGCGGAGAAATACGGGCGGGGCGTTGAAACCGCGTGTATTGGGATTTTATGCGCGAAGCGCGACAAACTGCCGGATATGAATACGGTGATAGAGAGGGTTTTCACCAATTTTCATACGCCGAAGTCCTCGCCGCTCATGCTATAGGAGTCTGTCATGGCTGTTTTCCGCGTTTCCGGCGGCGTCATCCTTCTTGATATAAAAGCCGCGCCGGGCGCTTCAAAGACAGAGATTGCGGGCGTTCAAGAGAACCGCCTGCGCATAAAAATAGCCGCCGCGCCCGAAGACGGCAAAGCCAACGCGGAACTTCGCGCCTTTCTCGCCACATCGCTTTCCTGCGCCAAAAAGGATGTCGTGTTAAAAACCGGCGAAAAATCCCGCCTTAAAACGGTCGTGCTGCCGCTTGCGGCGCTGCAAAAGCTGGAAGCGCTCGCGGCAAACCCCTAACGCCGACGCGTATCAAAATGAGCAAAGCCTTTAGACCATCGCCTAAAGGCTTGCGCTGATCGCGGCGGTTCGCAAGCGAATCGCGGCGATTCGCTCACGGATCGCTATGCGGATCACTGTATAGCAATCTTCGCGGAAACCGGCTTTGCCGCGCCTTTCTCAACCGAAACGGCGAGCGGAGCCGCGTCAGCGGCAATCACCGTGTAGGAGCCGGGAAGCAGCGCCTGTTCGCCCTTGTCGTTGACGCTTTCAAACGCCGAAGATTCAAGCGTGAACGTCGTCCGCGTCTGTCGGCCCGCCGGAATTGACAGGCGTTTGAAGGCGCGGAGGCTTGAAGCCGGATCATCAGCGGTTCTGTCGTCTCTGACGATGTATATCTGCACAACTTCATCGCCGTCCCGCGATCCGGTGTTGGCGACCTTCACCGCAACCTCGACCGAACCGCCTTTGGAAAGGGTTTTCTCGGACAGGACAAGCTCTGAAAAGGCGAATGTTGTGTAGGAAAGCCCAAAGCCGAAGGGAAACAGGGGCTTTTCGGTCATGTAGCGATAGGTGCGCCCGCTCATGGCGTACTCTTCATACGGTGGAAGCTGGGATGTGGAGGCCGGGAACGTGATCGGCAGCTTGCCGGACGGCGCCGTCCCGCCGAATATGATGTCCGCGACTGCGGCGCCGCCCTTTTCGCCCGGGTACCATGCGAAAAGAATCGCGTCCGCAATATCTTCCGGTATGGCGATGGCGCTGCCGCCGGTCAATACCAGCACGATTGGCGTGCCCCGGTTTTTCAGCGCCCGCAGATAGGCGATCTGGTGATCCGGCAACTCAATCGCGTTGCGGTCGCCTTTGCTGTCGGATGCGATGACATCTCCTTCCTCGCCTTCCATAGCGTTGTCCAGCCCAAACGCCGCAATCACCACATCCGCGCTTTCCGCCATGCCGACGGTCCAGCCCATGTTGTGGTTTTGATCGTACATCATGCACGCCTGATGGTAGTCCATGGTTATATCGAATCTGCCGCGCACTTTTTCGGCGAGACCCTCCAGAATGGTGACCAAATGGGAACTCAACCCATGATAGTTCGCTATAAGCGCGTGGATGTTCGCCGCCGCCGGTCCCATCACCAGTATCTTTCTGATAGAGCCGTCGTCTTTGAGTGGAAGCAGGTTGTTGTCGTTTTTAAGCAGTACGATGGAGCGTTTTGCCGCTTCAAGGGCGAGTTTCTGATGTTTTTCGCTGTTGATGATCGCGCCGTCCAGCGCCGCGTACGGATCGTCTTCCGATTCGCCAAACATGCCGAGTTTGAAACGGGTGCGCAGGACGCGCTCAAGCGCGGTGTTGATCTGTTCCTCGGTCGCCAAGCCCTTCCGGTGCGACACAACGAGGTCGGGATAGGTGCAGCCGCAGTTCAGGTCGCAGCCCGCCTTGAGCGCCAGCGCGGCGGATTCTTCAGACGTCTTGGTTATCTTGTGATGTTCGTGGAAATCGCGGATCGCCCAGCAGTCGGACACCACATGCCCCTTGAATTGCCATGCGTCGCGCAAAATCTCTTGTAACAGGAAGAAGCTGCCGCAACACGGTTCGCCGAGCGTCCTGTTATACGCGCCCATGACGGACTCAACGCCGTTTTCCACAAGGACTTTGAACGCGGGAAGGTATGTTTCAAACAGGTCTTTTCTGGAAACCTCGGCGTTGAATTCGTGGCGGAGCTTTTCCGGACCCGAATGCACCGCAAAATGCTTGGCGCACGCCGCGACTTTCAGATGTTCGGCGTCATCGCCCTGCAAGCCTTTCATAAACGCAAGTCCGATTCTGCTGGTGAGGTACGGGTCTTCGCCATAGGTTTCCTGCCCCCGCCCCCAGCGCGGATCCCGGAAAATATTGACGTTCGGCGTCCAGAACGTCAGCCCCCAGTACTGCCCCCGGTTGTTCCGCTTGACCGCTTCGTTGTACTTGGCGCGGGCTTCATCGGAAATGGCGTCCGCAACCTGCCGGACAAACCCCTCGTCAAAGGTCGCCGCCAGCGCTATCGCCTGCGGAAACACCGTCGCAATGCCGGAACGGGCCACACCGTGCAGGCACTCGTTCCACCAATTATACTCCGGTATTCCAAGCCGTGGAATAGCCGGACTTTCATACAGAAGCTGGGACACTTTTTCTTCCAACGTCATGGTGGAGACAAGGTCTTTGATTTTCGCTTCCCGTTGATCTATTGTCATACCATCTCCCCGCTCTATTTCGCCCTGCTCAATGTTACCGCAGCCGTCACCACAATGTCGTCCACAGACGCGCCGCGCGAAAGATCGCTTATGGGTTTGCGGAAACCTTGCAGGAAGGGGCCAAAGGCTTCGGCTTTGCCGAGACGCTGCACGAGTTTGTACCCGATGTTGCCGGATGCGAGATTCGGGAACACCAGCGTGTTCACCTTGCCTTTGATGGGGCTGCCCGGGGCTTTTTTATCCGTAACAGAGGGGACAAGGGCGGCGTCCGCCTGCAGTTCGCCGTCAAACAGGAAGTCAGGGCGACGGGATTTGAGGATTTCAACCGCTCTTTGCACCTTGCCAACATCGTCAAACTTGGTGTCTGCGGACCCTTTGGTGGAAAAGGAAAGCAGAGCCACAACCGGCTCCACGCCCAGAAATTCCCGGCAGGACTGGGCCGCGCTTACGGCGATATCCGCAAGCTGCTCATCGGTGGGGTCCGGGATGACCGCGCAGTCGGAAAAAATGAGCGCTCCGCCAACGCCCCAAGCGGGATCGGCGGTCTGCATGACAAAACAGGATGACGCGGTTTTAGAAGAGGCGCCCACGGTGTCGAGTCCGGCTTTTATCATGGCGCCGGTGGTGTTTTCAGCGCCCGCGATCATGGCGTCCGCGTCTCCCGCGTGAACCATCATGCCGCCCCAGTGGAGCGGCTCCAGAATGTCCGCTCTCGCGGATTCCAGCGTGGCTGGTTTCGGCACGGGTTTGCCCGCTTTGATCTTGGCTTCGTCCTTCTCACGCTTCATCTCGTAGTAAATCTGGGCGTATGCGTCAAGATTGGGCGAGGACGCCGGATCAACGACGACTATGCCGTCCAGCGCGACGCCTTCCTGTGCGGCCGCCGCTTTGACATCCGCTTCTTTTCCAACAAGCGTTACGGATCCGGCGAGCTTTTCATTAACGAGAATACGCGCCGCCTTTATGGTGCGAGGTTCCGCACCTTCCGCAAGTACAAGCCTTTTCCGCATGGAAGCGGCTTTTTCGCGCATGTCTTTTACAAAATCCATTGTATGCTCCTTATATATGGTTGTATGAAGAGTATAATAGCGTAATGCCGTTGGTTACGCAAGGGAGCCTTTTCTAAAGAGTCTTGTTACAGGGCGCGGAGGAGAGGCATTAGGGCTGCAAGACGGGGACAGCGGCGTTGTCAAACGGCGTCCCGTCAAGAATTTGTCCAACAGGCGGCGCCTGCGGCGAAATCTGCGGCGAAGCCGGAGCCGAGGTGAAGGCGGATGCGTCCGATCTTGTGGCGAACAACCCGTCCGAAGTCCTAGCCGTTATTCTCGTTGTCCCGCGCCCGCCTGCCCCGCCTGCATATACCCTATGTGTTAGAGGGTCTCTATCCTATGCGTTAGAGAGTCTCTATCCTACGTGTTAGAACGATTCTCCCCTATGCGTGAGAACAACTCTATCCTACGTGATTGAAGGCGATTTATTTGAATTCTTGTACAATCACGGGTGGACTCTATTGAGGGAGAAGCCCTGCGTGGTACAGTGGCCCGAAACCGCCCCGCACAGTTTTGTTGATGTCACCGTAAGAGACGGCGGGCAGTTTTGGAAAAACAGCGGCGTATAAGTCGTCCGCCAACAAAGCCGGCGGTTTTACACCGCTACGCCCATGCGCCGCGCTCTGCGCCGCTTTGGGCGAGCGTTGCGCGGAGCAGCTCAAGATAATCGGCGCGGCTGATTTCACGTCCGCCGAGGCTTTCCACATGGTTGGTATGCACCTGGCTGTCAATAAAGGCGGCGCCCCGCTCAAAGAGGAATTGCGCAAGGGTGAGGAAAGCCGCTTTTGAGGCGTTGGAAACTGCGGCGAACATGGATTCTCCGAAGAACACGCCGCCAAGCCAGACCCCGTAACAACCGCCCGCCAATTCGCCATGCGCGTAGCTTTCCGCAGAATGGGCGAATCCCAGTTCGTGCAACGTTATATAGGCGTCTATCATATCCGAGGTGATCCAGGTGCCGTCCTGCCCGGGACGGCGCGCGGAGGCGCAGTTTTTGATGACGCCCGCAAAATCCTTGTCAAAATACACGTCAAATTGTTTTTTCTTGAGGACTTTCTTCATGGATTCTGAAACGCGGAGGGTTTCGGGGAAAATAACGAACCGAGGATCCGGGGACTGCCACAATATAGGATCCTCTTCATTGTACCACGGGAAAATGCCCTGCTCATACGCCGAAAGCAACATGCCGGGCGAAAGGTTGCCTCCTATGGCGATAATGTCGCCCTCGCTGTTTTCCGGCAAAGGAAAAGAAAAACGCTCATGCTCCGACAGGTAGGGAAAATCGGGATCAGGTCCCGCCCGGCGTTTCTTGATCTTCACCGGCTGGTCAACCCATAGAGGGCGGCTCCCCGTCTTCACAACCGAGAGACCCCTCGTCGTGCGCCGCGCCCGCGTCAACCGCAATCCGGTACTTGCCGCGCTTGTAGTCCGCCTTCGCGCTCCCGCCCTGGCTCAAACTGCCGAAAAGAACCTCGTCCACAAAGAACGATTTTATCTTCTCCTCAACGATCCGTCCTACATTGCGCGCCCCGAATTCCTTGCTGTAGCCGTCTTCAGCGAGTTTATGGACGCACATTTTGGTGACCGTAAGGGCGACATTTTTTTCCGCCAGTTGGGACGTGAAGACATCAAGCTCTTTTTGCACAATGGAGATCATGATTTCTTTCGAGAGGCGTCCGAAACGAACCACCGCGTCAAGCCGGTTGCGGAATTCAGGGGTGAAGGTCTTTTCAACCGCGTCATTCACCACGGTGTCATCCACAGCGCGATCCCCAAAGCCGATGAGGTTCTTGCCTATGTCACGCGCGCCCGCGTTGCTGGTCATAATGATCACCGCATTGCGGAAATCCGCCTTTCTGCCGTTGTTGTCCGTCAGAGTCGCGTAATCCATGATTTGCAGCATGATATTGAAAACATCCGGATGAGCCTTCTCAATTTCGTCCAGCAACACGACCGCGTGGGGCTGCTTGCGTACGACGTCCGTGAGCAAGCCCCCTTCCTCATAGCCCACATAGCCCGGAGGCGACCCGATGAGCCGGGAGACAGTGTGCTTTTCCTGATACTCGCTCATGTCAAACCGGTGCATGGAAACGCCGAGAATATCGGCGAGACTCCGCGCAAGCTCTGTTTTGCCCACGCCTGTAGGCCCCACAAAAAGAAAGTTCGCCACGGGTTTTCCCGGAGCGCGGAAACCCGCCCGCGACTGCCGGACGGCTTTGGACACCGCCGCGACGGCTTCATCCTGCCCGAAAACGCGCTCGCGCAGCCTGCTGTCCAGAAGCTTCAGTTTGTCTTTCTCGCTTTCCCCGACCGAACGCTCCGGTATGCGGGCGATTTTGGAAACGACGCTTTCAATGAGCGGGAGGTCTATGGCGATTGGATCGAGACGATCCGGCGATGAAGGACGCTCGGACGCAACCGCTTCAATGTTCTGTCCCGCGACGCCGCCGACGCCCTCGCCTTTTTTCTCGTTCCCCCGCCCGCCGCTCTTCCACTCCCTAATCCGCGCGAAGGCTCCGGCCTCGTCCATGACATCAATGGCTTTGTCGGGCAGGCGGCGTTCGGTGATGTACTGGGCGGACAGGCGGACGGCTGCGGAAATGGCTTCGTCCGTGTAGGACACATGGTGGAATTCTTCGTATTTGGGTCTGAGTCCCTGGAGGATGGCGATGGCATCTTCCTCGCTCGGCTCGTTTATGTCGATCTTTTGGAAGCGGCGGGATAAAGCGCGGTCTTTATCAAAGAATTTATTGTATTCCTCGTGAGTGGTGGAGCCTATGCAACGGAGCTTGCCCGAAGCGAGCGCCGGTTTCAAAAGATTCGAGGCGTCAAGAGCGCTTCCCGACGCGGACCCCGCTCCCACCATGGTATGAATTTCATCGATAAATAAGATAGCCTTCTCTTTTTTCAGCATTTCTTCGACAACGCGCTTGACGCGCTCCTCAAAATCGCCGCGATACTTGGCGCCCGCGACAAGGGATCCCATGTCAAGCGATAAAATGGAGAAATTGTCAAGCAAGGGCGGCGCCTCGCCTCTGACGATGCGCTGGGCAAGCCCTTCGGTGATCGCCGTTTTGCCCACACCGGAATCGCCTACATGTATGGGATTGTTTTTTAGGCGGCGGCACAACACCTGAATGGTGCGGTCGAGTTCGGCTTCCCGTCCTATAACAGGCTCCAGCTTGTTTTCCCGCGCCAGCGCCGTAAGATCCACCGCGTATTTTTCCAGCGCCGTCTTCTTCGCCTTGCCCTTGCCGCCGTCGCCGCCCGCTTCATCTTCGGAAGTCGGCTCGGAAGCCGGCGATGAGAAAACAGGCTCGCCCTCAACGCCGTGGGAGAGTATGGTCAAAAGGTCGAGGCGTTTTATGCCGGACTTGCGCAGATAATAGGCGCAGTAGTTCCGTTCTTCATCGTAAAGGGAAACGAGTATGTCGGCGACATCAACGCTCTGCTTCTGGGAACTTTGACTCTGCATGACCGCCCGCTCTATGACGCTCTGGAAGCCGACTGTTTGCGTCGGCTCGCTTCCTGTTAGAATGGGTATCTTTTGCTCAAGATAATTTTCCATGCCGGTCCGAAGTTGGATGGCGTTGGCGCCGCATGCGACAAAAACGGTTTGCACTTCCTCAAAAGCGAGGGCTGCGTAGAGAATATGTTCCGGCGTGAGATACTCATGGTTCCGTACTCGAGCCTCGTTATAAGCCGCGTTTATTATCGCTTGAGCATGTCCTGAAATTTTCATTACTACACCTCTTCAATAATGCATCTGAGCGGAAATTCAGCTTGCCGCGCAAGACGGTGCACCTGATCCACCTTGGTTTGCGCAATGTCAAACGGATACTGCCCCACGACGCCTTTTCCTTTGCGGTGTACGTTCAACATGATGCGGTTCGCCTCGCTTTCATTCTTATGAAACACCGTCATAAGAACATCCACCACAAAGTCTATGGTGGTGTAATTGTCGTTCAGGAGGATAATTCTATAATCACACGGCTCCTTGAGCTTTTTCTCGTTTTTGGATACAACCTTTGTTCTTTCCATGCTATTACCGTTTATAAAGATACAGAAATTTTACAAAAAGGGCAATAGGCGAAAATGTGGAGAGTGGCGGCGAACAGCGAAAATCGTTTGTTACCGCCGCCGGGATTGCGCGGAACACGCGATTTCTTTTGTCCGTACGCCTCGGCTTGCGGCGCCGCAGGCTTCTCCACACGCGCCCTCATAGCGGTCGCCATTTTTGTGACGCGATATCTCGTTGTTTACGCCAGGTTTTCATGGCGGTGTTGACGCCCTTAAAGGAGACTGGAAAGGAGGCGCAGACATCCCACTGTCAACAAGTTAAGAAATTGTATCTGCGGATGCGTCAATTGTCGACGCGGATTGCGCCATACATGGCGGCCATACATGGCGTCACAGATTAGTGTAAAAAATCCAATGGACTAGTCAGGGTAATCCACGAAAATCCGTGGTCTCTTTGTTTCATTATCCCTCCGGTGAGATTTTTCATGAGGCGTCTCGCCATCTTGTCAGCGCGGACTAAAAAACGGTATACTGTTGCAAAGGGCGGAAAACATCTAAAAACCGAAGTTTTCAGATGCTCCCGTATGGAAAAAGCGGGTTTTAGACCGCTTTTTAGAAGCCTTTCATAAAACGCATAGAAACGAGAGGGTTTTCCAAAACGCGCAGAGCGACAGCCTTGGGAAAACAACATGATTTAGAGGAAGAAGCGGACTTTTAGCCGCTCCTTCCAAAGCGTTTCCCATCGAACCGAAAGTTCGCGCCAACCGAATTTTGGGAAACGCTCGCTATGTTCGCGTTTTGAAGGAAGGCTTGACGGTATATACTTTTTTATACGTGAGGGTGATCCCAGTGCTAAGAATTGTCGAAGCCGATGCAAGCTTGTCGCCGGAGATAGAAACGCTTGTTGTTCCCCGCATAACTTATGCGGGTTACCGCGAATGTACGCCCGATTGGATTCTGCCGAGACAATTGCTGTCCAGTGAGATTTGGGATTTAACCTATGTTATAGCCGGAAACGCCCTCTATATGATAAATGGAATAAAATATACCGTGAGCGGTGGCGATTTGCTCTGTATGCCGGCCGGTAGCATGCGTTCAGGCGCCACCTATTCCGATAATCCGATGCGGTGTTTCTCGATAAATTTCGAGTTGAAAAATCTGCATGGCGGACATGGAAGTTTGCCTTTTCCTACCGTAAGCCATATCGGCTATAAAAAACATATAGAGCGCGCTTTTCGTGAGCTTGTTTTTACATGGCGCGACAAACAGCATGGATATCTTATCAAATCCGCCGGGTTGTTCTTGTTGCTGATAAGCGAATTCGCGGAGCAATGCGCCGCTATCGGGGGGGGGGGGGGGTATGGCGGCGATTACCGCATAAAGAAGACGCTTGATTATATAGAAATCCATTATGCTGAGAAACTTACGGTAAGGGACATGTCCGATATGGCAGGTTTGAACAGCGCGTACTTTGGAGAATTGTTTAAACAGGAGACCGGTTGTACCGTGAACCGGTATGTGACGCGCCTGCGTATCAGAAAGGCGGAACAAATGCTCAGAAGCGGCGAATATCAGGTGAAAGACGCCGCAAAGCAGTGCGGGTACCCCGATATTCACCATTTTTATAAGCATTTTAAGATGATTGTGGGTTTTCCCCCGTCCCAGAGCATTCCTAAACACGCCGACTGAACGGCGCGTTTAGGGGAAAATAGGGAACGTCTTGATGTGAGCGTACGTTTTATGTTTGAGCGGCTTCCAGCATAATCGCGTCTCGCTGGGCTATAAGGCTCAGTTCAGCGGCTTTGAAGGCGTGTCCCTGAGTCATGGCGTTTTCCGTACGGTTCAGGCAGTCCAGAATAAGCGCGCCGAAATACGGGAAGCCGACTTTTCCTTCCACATGGTAGTAGGTTTCTTCCTTACCGTTTGCAAGAAACACATGGCCGCCGCCCGCTCCTCTGACACCGAGGTTCATGTACTTGCGCTGTTCAATGAAGCCTTCGGTACCCAAGATGAACGTGCGCCCGTCTCCCCACATCTG
>JAISCC010000072.1 GCA_031265845.1 Treponema sp. | reverse complement strand
TTCAAGGCGCTCTTCCTTTCTTTTGTCAAAAAGGCGAAGCGGAAATTCAATTTCCAATTATGGGATTTCTGCGTTATGGGAAACCACATCCACTTCTTGATAAAACCACGTGAAGACGGCAATCTGTCAAAGATAATGCAATGGATAAAATGCAACTTCGCCAAGGCGTGGAACAAGATGAACGGGCGCAAGGGGCATGTGTGGGGGGAGCGATTTTATTCACGCGTAATCAATGGGATGAGGGATTTTTTGCGGGTGCGGGAGTATATAGCGGAGAATCCGGTGAAGGCGGGGCTTGCGGAGCGGGCGGCGGACTGGGTGTTCGGGAGCTTGCATCACAGGTTGCACCGGACAACCAGTTTAATAGACGATGTGGTGTCAGACACTTTAGACATTTGATGGCGTGGAGCTATGAGTTAAATCCTCCATGGACACAGTGGGGCCTGCCGCCATTCTTTATTGGCGTCGCCAACTCTAACCGCCCTAAAGGGCAGCTCTTTAGGGCGCGGTGAGACCTCACTGTGAATAAAAATATAAAAAATGGAGAGCCTTAAGGCTCTGGAGAAACCGAAAATCTATCTTGAAACTACGATTCAGCGCAATCACGGAATAATCGCGGACGCGCCCGGCTCCAATACGCTCGCCCATGACGGATGCACCGGCACTGCGAGCGCCCCGTTTGAAACATGGAATTCGCGGCCATTCAGCGCATCCTTCCAGTGAGCGCCGCTTGATCGCAGGTCTCCGGCGCTAATGGAAATAACGCGCTCCTTGTCCGAAGCGTTCACCACAACGAGCGCCTGTTTCCCATCCTTTTCCCGCATAAAGGCGAATTGTTCGGAAGAAACGTACAGTTCCCGGTACGAGCCTTCTCGTAAAGCCAAACTGTTTTTTCGTATGCGGGCAAAATCCACAATCGCTTTGAGCAGCGCCTCTCTGTCAACCGCCGTTTCCGCAGTCCGTATAGCGTCCCATGAAGGACGCAAAGCGCGGTCGCTGTCATGTCCGCGTTCCCCCAAAACGCCGAATTCGCTGCCGTAATAGATGGATGGAACGCCCGGAAGCGTGAAAAGCAGGGCGTAGAGCGGAAAGAGGTGCGCCTTGTTTTTCACGGAACTGGCGACGCGGTTCACGTCGTGGTTGTCGACGAAATTGTAGAGAACGCTTTCACGGTACAAACCGATGTCCCCGAACTGCCGCCTCAGCGTCCACGCGATCTCGAAAAAATTCTTGTCATTGAAACTTGACCATAATCCCTTGTAAAGTTCATAGTTGGTGACGCTGTGTAATCTACACGGAATGTTTTTAGCCCTACCGGTAGGTATATTTTGGGGCCGAAAAAGCCAGTTCCGGTAATCTCCCGCGACAACTTCTCCCATAAGCCAGAAATCTTTTTTCAACGCCGTGCATCGATCAGAGAGTTCGTCCATAAATTCAGGCGAGAGACGATCCGCCGCGTCAAGCCGCAGCCCGTCAACGCCGAATTCCTCGATCCAAAACTTCACCGCCGCGAAGAGGTGTTCCCGCGCGTCGCGGTTCCGGCTGTTGAATTTTACAAGATTGTAATGGCCGTTCCACCCGTCATAGGTGAAATTGTCCCCGCAAGGGCTTGCAGCGTTAAACCGCACGTTGCTGAACCAATCGCGGTACGCGGACCGCTCTCCATACGCCTGGAGGTCTTTGAACGCGAAAAAATGCCGTCCCGCATGGTTCAAAACCGCGTCAAGTACAACGATTATGCCATTCTCATGGAAGGTTTGTACCAGCCGCTTAAAACTTTCGTTATCGCCGAGCCTGCGATCAACATGAAAATAATCAAGCGTGTCGTAGCCGTGCGCGGTGGACTCAAACACGGGTCCAATATACACGGCGTTGACTCCCATAGCCAAAAGGCGCGGAACATGCGACTCAATGCCGCGCAGCCCCTGCCCTGCGGGACAGGAAAAATCGTTCTTTTCGGGACATCCGCAGAACCCCAGCGGATAAATATGGTAAAAAAACCTGTCCGTCATTTTGTTCGTTTTTTTTATATTGTTCATAAAAACCTCCTGAATTAAGTTAAGCTTTAAAAAAGCGGTCAAAAGCCGCGTTTTCGCTAAAATTTTAAGAAAATATGCCGTGCATGTAGTTGTGCACAATCCGGCGCCGCAGGTGATCGTCGAGTTCGACTTCTCCGTTTATCAGGAGAATCGCCCATGTGTCCAAAAGCCCAAAGAACGTTTCGGCGTACACCCATTCCCGCCCCTTCATGTTCCCATGATCCGCTGACGCTTGGGTAAAAAGACCTTTCAATATGGAAACAAGCTCTTTTCGGAGCGGAGCGCCCGTCGCATAAGTCGCGGTCTCCGGCGCGGAAGAAAAAAGGCTGTGCGCGAGCCGGAAGAAAGCCGTGTCCCGACGCGCAAAATTCATAGTTTCGTTAAACAGCGACGTTAAATTCATCACAAGATCATGCCGGTATTCCGCCGCTTTTTTGACGACCGCGCATAATTCCGCGCCGTGTTCAACGACAATGGCTTCCAAAAGCCCCCGCTTGCTCTTGAAATAATAGTACAAACTCGGCTTGGCAAGCTCCGCCTTGTCCGCTATTTCCTGTACGCCAACCGTTTCAAACCCCTGTTTTGAAAACAACTCCAGCGCCGTGATCAAAATAATCGCGCGTGTATCCTGCTCCATACGGATAATATACCGAATGGTAAGTAGAATGTCAAGTACAAATAGAGCGGATGGAGGCGGTTTGTCATGCGCAAAGCGTACCGATTCCCCGCCCCCCTCTTGCTTTTACTTTCATAATATGATAAATTCCTACAATAAATATACCGATAAACAATAAACATGCCGATAAAAAATTATGAGGACTATATGACTAATTTTGAAAAAACCTTAGACATCGTTCACCGCACCATGGATGCGAGCGTCATTAGACGGAATGTGATTGCAAACAACATAGCCAATGCGCAGGTTCCCAATTTCAAGCGGTCGGAGGTGAATTTCGAGAGCGAACTGAAACGCGCCCTTGATTCCGAACAGCAGAGACCGGTTTTGGAGCTTGTTTTGACCGATCCCAAACATATTTCCAATCACACAGAAAAGGATTACCGTGATGTAACGCCCCGCCGCGTTTTGGATTATGTGAGCCAATCCAAGAACAACGGGAACAATGTTGACGCCGAGCAGGAAATGACGCTCGCTTTGCAAAATCAGATGCTCTATACGATGCTTGCGGAAGCGGCTTCTTTTGAATTTGGTCAAGTGAACATGGCGTTGCGCGGTTGACGCCGCGGCGTTTAACCTTGCGGCGTAGTGGAATGGCATTTGGAGGAAAGTGATGGGAATATTCAGTTCAATAAACATAGCGGCCACAGGCATGAGCGCGGAACGGCTCCGTTCTGATGTCATAGCCGACAATATAGCGAATGCGTCGACAACCCGCACCACGGAAGGCGGACCCTTCCGCAGAAGCAGGGTTATTATGCGGCCGAGAACGGAAGGTCCGTATTGGCGCTCGCCCTTCTTGCCAGACGGCATGGATAATGGGGCGGGCGCCGGCGTGCGAGTTGTGGAGGTGCAGAAGGACATGTCCACAAAAAACCGGCTTGTCTACGATCCTACGCATCCCGACGCCATCAGGGAAGGCCCGCAAGCCGGTTACGTTGAGATGCCGAATGTCGACATTGTTACGGAAATGGTCGACCTGATAGCGGCTTCGCGCGCGTATGAGGCGAACGCTTCCATAATAGACGGCACCAAGTCAATGTTTCAGAAAGCGCTTGAGATAGGAGGAAGGTAATACATGACGCTTACACCGCCGGTTCTTACGCATGTTGACAGTATCAAACTTGCCATAACCAATCCCAAGCATATAGCGCCGGCGAGCGGGAACCCGTTTCCGTCCGGACAGCAAATTGTCACGCTGGAGAAAAAAATCGGCGCGGAAGCGGTGATGCGCTCTGGTCAATTTGACGATATGATGCTCCGCGCCCTGGATCAGGTGAGCGCGGACGAGCGACACTCCAACGCTTTGATTCAGAAGGCTATAGTTGATCCCGATTCGGTGGATACCCATGACATTACAATCGCGCAGGCGAAGGCGTCAATGTCTTTAAACATCACGCGGACGGTTCTCAGCCGTTTGGTGCAAGGGTGGAGAGATCTCATCAACCTGCGATAGTGAAATAGAGAAAAATTGTAAAAAGGAGCCGCCGGGGAGGGTGTATGGGTGAATGGTTAAAAAAATTGTTTGAAAATATCAAAAAACTCTGGGGTACATGGTCGTCAGCGCAGAAATTTGTTTTGGTCGCCATTGTAGCGGTTGTCATTATAGGGCTTATTCTTTTGTTTTCGATATCCGCAAGTCCAACAATGATTCCGGTGATTGACGCGCCCATACGGGATGTGGACGCGCAAGATCGGATAGTCACACGGCTTAACGCCGAGGGCGTCAAGACCTCCATTTCCGGCAGCGGCGTCATTATGGTGCCGGATGAAGCCACCGCGCGGCGTATGCGCGCTATTCTCATCCGCGAAGATCTCATCCCGCAGGGCACGGATCCATGGGCTATCTTTGACCGCGAGCGGTGGACGCTTACGGACTTTGAACGCAATGTGAACCTTCAGCGCGCCATCCGCCAAATGGTGACGGATCATATCAAAGCGTTGGAGGATGTCGACGATGCGAACGTTACGCTTGTCATACCCAGACAGGAGCTTTTTACTGCGGATCAGAACCCCGTGTCGGCGAGCGTCATCATCACGCCCAAGCCCGGCAGCGACATCACCGAAAACCGGAAAAAACTTGAAGGCATACAAAAGATTTTAAAATTCGCGGTTGAAGGGCTGAAAGACGAAAACATCGTTATTACCGATCAGCGCGGCATCGTGTTGAACGACTTTACCGGCATGGCTGACATGGACAGGCTCACCTACATTGAGAAAGGCAACAAAATGATCCGCAATCTGGAAGCCCAGTACCGCGCGGCGATTCTTTCATACTTGCAAAGCATCTTCAGCTCGGACAGGGTGCGTGATCTGAATGTTAAAATAGAGATGGACCTCTCGCGGCAAAGTGTCAATACTGAAGAGTTTTTTCCAATAACAATGAGACCCAGAACGCCGGGGCTTGCTTACGACGATTCAGCAATGGCTCCTTCAGTTACAAGGTCAAAGACCACATCCAACACCACATGGAGAGGCACCGGCTTTAATCCCGAAGGTCCGTCCGGCGTGGAAGGGCAGACGCCCCCCGCGTTCCGCGATATGTCAAACCTGTACGGAGAAGTGACGCAGGAGACCCTTGTTGACAACGAGGAAATCAATAAAAGAATTACGCAGGAGGAGAGAACGCCGGCCATTGATCGGGTGACCGTTTCCGCCAATATAGATGGGGTATGGACAATAAAGAAAGACGAGCGGGGACGAGAGATCGTAACAAACGGTTCGCTTGAACGTGAATATGCGCCGGTTTCCACCGACGATCTGAGGGCGGCGACGGCTTTGATTCAGAACGCTATTGGGTACAACGCAGGTCGCGGAGACTCGGTGGCTGTGCAAAGCATACCGATAGATAGAAGCGCTCAATTCGCGGAAGAAGACGCCAACTTGCTGAAAGAGAAGCGGTTACAGCTTGTTTTGTTGTTTGCCGCTATCGGAGTTATATTGCTTGTTATCGGCTTCCTCCTCCTCCGCATGGTGTCCCGCGGGATAGAACGGCGCCGCAGAGCTGAGGAAGAAGAGCGCGCTCGCCGCGAACAGGAACTGCGGGAAAACGCTCTTATGCAAGCGGAAGAAGAGGAGACGCAGGTGGTGATGTCTGTAGAAGAGCGCACTCGTCTGGAACTGCAAGAAAATATTGCGAATATGGCAAGACAACACCCGGAAGATGTCGCTTCGCTTATTAGAACATGGTTGTTAGAGGAGTGACACGAACAGTCGAAGGCGTTTGCGATTTGAATGGCGTTGCCTTGCGTGTTGATGATTGTTGGGCTTGGGCGGATTTGCAGTGCATAGCCGTAGAAATTAGGAGGAGGAATACGTGGCAAAAGTAAGTGATACAGGAAATGAGTACGGTGGCAAGAAAAAAAGCGATAAAAACTTTAATGGAAGGCAGAAAGCCGCCATTTTCTTAGTCACCATAGGCTCGGAAATTTCCGCCGAAATATTCAAATACCTCAGGGAAGATGAAATTGAGACGCTTACGTTTGAAATCGCCCGTCTTGAGACCATAGAACCGGAACAGAAAGACACCATCTTGCAGGAATTTCAGGAACTGATGATGGCGAATCAGTTCATTTCTACCGGCGGCATTGACTATGCGCGGGAACTCCTCGAAAGAGCTTTGGGAGGACAGAAAGCTGTTGACATCATCAACAGGTTGACATCAAGCTTACAGGTGCGCCCCTTTGATTTTATCAGACGCACGGATCCGGCTCACCTTCTGAACTTCATTCAACAGGAACATCCACAGACTATCGCCCTCATCCTTGCGTACCTTGAACCGAACAAAGCGTCCGTCATTCTCCAGAATCTGCCGCATGAGGTGCAAAGCGATGTGGCGCGGCGTATCGCGACCATGGATCGCACCAGCCCGGAAGTGTTGCGCGAGGTTGAGCGGGTGCTTGAAAAGAAGCTCTCCACCCTGTCAAGCGAAGACTACACTGCGGCGGGCGGCGTTCCGAGCATCGTTGAAATCCTCAATCTTGTTGACCGCGCCTCTGAGAAGCAGATAATTGAATCTCTTGAAGATGAAGATCCGGAGCTTGCCGAAGAAATCAAGAAGCGCATGTTTGTATTTGAAGATATTGTCATGCTTGACGATAAAGCCATTCAGAAGGTCATGCGTGAAGTTGACGGGCAGGAGCTGGCGAAGGCGCTCAAGTCCGTTGACCAAGAGGTTCAGGACAAAATATTTAGAAACATGAGCAAACGCGCGTCCGGTATGCTCAAGGAAGATATGGAATTCATGGGGCCTGTACGCTTGAAAGACGTTGAAGAAGCCCAGCAGAAGATCGTGTCCATCATCAGAAAACTTGAAGATTCCGGTGAAATCGTAGTAGCCCGCGCCGGCGAAGATGAACTGGTTGTGTAATATGAGAGAAAAATGAGCGGCGAAAAAATGCCTTTCGCGGCGCGTGGCGAAGAGATTCTCTATCGCCTGCACTTAATTTAACGTAAAAAGAGGTATGTCTTGACAAAAGCAGTTTTTAGGCAGAATGAGCTTATTCCGAATCAAGAGATGGTCGTGCTTGAGCCTCCCCACGCGTTCCTTGACTTGGCGCGTCTTGCCGTATCCAAAGAAGTGGAAGAGGACGAAGGCGAGAAAGATGAGATCTATGACGGTCCAACTGTGGAAGATATGAGAAGAGAAGCCGAGGAGTTTAAGGTTCATTGGGAAACTGAAAAAGAAGCCCTTATCATCTCAGCCAAAACCGACGCAGCCACTATCGTAAAAGAAGCGGAAGAAATCGCCTTTCAGGAAGTGAAACGGAAAACTGAAGAAGCTCAAGTCTTAAAACGGCAAGCGGAAGACGAAGCCGAGCGCGTTATTGCGGAAGCGAAAGAAAAAGCTAAACATATAGAAGACGAAGCTCGCGTGGCGTACGAAAGTCAAAAAAAAGAGGCGAACGACACTGGCTTTCAGACCGGCAGGGAAGAAGGGTACAATTCCGGCAAAGCGGAAGTCGAGCGCCTGATCCAGCGGACGCAAACCGTGCTTAAACGCGCCCAGGACAAACGTGGTGAGATTCTCGCGGAAAGCGAACAGCAGATCGTGGATTTGGTGTTGCTCATCGCCCGCAAAGTGATAAAGGTGATTTCCGAATCCCAGAAAACCGTGGTTGTCTCCAATGTGGTGCAGGCGTTGCGCAAGCTCAAGACCAGAGGTGCCGTCATCATCCGCGTTAATATGGCTGATGTGAAGCTCACCACCGAGCATATCAAGGACTTTATCCGCTTGGCCGAAGGCGCCGCTTCCATACAGGTGCAGGAAGATTCTTCCGTTGACGCCGGCGGTTGCATCATCGAAACGGACTTCGGCGAAATTGACGCCCGCATTTCAAGCCAGCTCGCCGAATTGGAAAGTAAAATTCTGGAAATGTCGCCGATAAAATCCACGCCGAAACCGCCGTCGGCTGGCGCGGCAGCCGCGCAGAAATGAGATAAGCAAGGCTCCTTCGCATGGAAACCATTATTGACAAATACCTAAAAACAGCGGAGAACATTGATCCCATTAAATGTGTGGGCCATGTCTCCAGGGTACAGGGGCTTTTGATTGAAAGCGTGGGTCCTTCCGCTATTATCGGGGAAATGTGCCGTATAGAAATCGGCAAAGAAACCTGCCTGCAAGCCGAAGTGGTGGGACTTCACGGCGGAACCGTACAGCTTATGGCATACTCCGAGACGGGTGGCATACGGGTTGGCGACCGAGTGGTCGCGTCCGGTTCCAGCCTTGACGTCGCGGTTTCGGACAAGTTGCTTGGACGGGTGTTGGATGCCCAGGGAAAAGCCGCCGACGGCAAGGGTGAAGTTGAAAGCGGCGTCCGTTATCCGGTCATGGCAAGCCCGCCTGATCCGCTGAAACGGGCGAGGGTTACGGAACGCATCGCCACCGGCGTACGGGCGATAGACAGCATGCTTGCGGTTGGGCGCGGACAGCGGATCGGCATATTCGCGGGATCGGGCGTTGGGAAATCCACGTTGCTCGGCATGATAGCCCGCAACACCAACGCGGATGTAAATGTGGTGGCTCTTATCGGGGAGCGCGGCCGCGAGGTAAACGACTTTATCGAAAAAGATCTTGGTGAAGAAGGGCTTAAAAGGAGTGTGCTTGTGGTGACGCCCTCCAACTCCCCTCCCCTTTTGCGTCTGCGCGGCGCGTATACGGCGACCGCAGTCGCCGAATATTTTCGGGACAAGGGCAAAAACGTCATGCTCCTCTTTGATTCGATCACCCGTTTTGCGCGCGCCATGCGGGAAATTGGGCTTGCAACCGGCGAACCGCCCGCTACACGCGGCTACCCGCCGAGCATGTTTGACCAGATGCCGAAACTGCTTGAGCGCTCTGGAGCTGCGGAAAAGGGCAGCATCACGAGTTTTTACACCATTTTGGTTGACGGCGATGATATGGACGAGCCTGTCGCGGACACGGTGCGCGGCATACTGGACGGTCATATCGTGCTTTCCAGAAAACTCGCCCAGTATTACCATTATCCGGCGATTGATGTGCTCCGAAGCGTTTCCCGCTTGGAAAAGGATGTGTCGGGACCCGCGACCCAACAAGCGGTAGGCGTCATCAGGCGTCTTATGGCAATCTATGATGAGAATGAGAAACTCATCAATGTAGGCGCCTACCATATAGGCACAAACGCCGTCATAGACAGCGCCATTGCCAAACACGAGAGTATAGAAAATTTTCTTATGCAGAGTATTGGCGAAAAAGCCGCCCTTCGGGACACGCTTGTAAAGCTAGGCGAACTTGCGGACGTAACCATACCGGAAGAAGAACTGCCCGCAAAACCATCCGACACGGATGACGGAGAATGATGGAAGAAGCCGCCGAATGAGCCGGTATTTTTCCCCTTGCGCAATGGCGGCTTTAGGCGTTTAATACATGCCTGTGGTACGAAGAATTTCTTCGCGGACAGCCGCAACCGCCTCCACCATGTTTCTTAACGCGGGCTTCACTTCTTCCCAACTTCTTGTTTTCAAGCCGCAATCGGGATTAATCCACATTTTCTTTTTGTCAAGCGCTTCAAGCCGCGCCATAATTTGTTCCCGAAATTCGGCGGCCGATGGTATCCGGGGCGAATGAATGTCATATACCCCAGGTCCTATTTCGTTTTGATACGCGGTTTCTTTAAAAACCTTCAAGAGTTTATTGCCGCTGCGGGCGGTTTCAATGGTAAGTACGTCGGCGTCCATCGCCTCAATGGTTTTTATAATGTCGTTAAAATCGCTGTAACACATGTGAGTGTGTATCTGGGTACACATATCCGCAACGCTTACCGCAAGCCGGAAGGCTTCCAGCGCCCATTGTTCATATTCAGCGGCATTTTCTTTCCGCAAGGGATACCCCTCCCGAAACGCCGCTTCATCAACCTGGATTATAGCGACGTCGGCTTTCTGTAAATCGGCGACTTCATCGCTCAGGGCAAGGGCTATCTGCCTTGCCACCGCCGGACGGGGAATATCGTTCCTGACAAAAGACCAATTAAGAATGGTGACGGGACCGGTCAGCATGCCTTTCATAGGTTTCTTTGTCTTGCTTTGAGCGTAGCTTATCCATTTCACCGTCATGGGCTCAGGGCGGCTGACATCGCTGAAAATAACCGGCGGCTTGACGCAACGAGAGCCGTAGCTTTGAACCCATCCATTTTTGGTAAAATGAAACCCTTCCAAAAGTTCGCCAAAATATTCCACCATGTCGTTTCGCTCCGGCTCTCCGTGAACCAAAACATCAAGCCCAACTTCCTCCTGAAACGCGACGCAGGCGTCAATATATTTTTTTATCTCAATTTCATACCCGGCGCTTGATATGGCGCCTTTTCGGCAATCGCTCCGCGCTTTCCGCAACGCATGAGTCTGAGGGAAACTCCCGATGGTGGTGGCTGGCAACAAGGGAAGGTTCAACCGCTCTTTTTGAAGTACGCTCCGTTCCGCATACGTTCCCGTTCGGGATGTTCTGGAGAGTTTCGCCAGCCTCTCCCCCACCCTATTGTTTTTTATCAGAGTCGAATTGTGACTGGACAACAAATTCCCTTCGCTTTCTTCAATCAGGGATTTTTCCGTCTCAGAAAGGCTGTCAAAAGAAAACAGCTTTGCCAAGAGAGAAACTTCTTCCACCTTCTCACAGGCAAAAGCCAGATATTTTTTGATTGCGCTTTCCGGCTCGTTTTTGAGCGAGTAGGGGCTGTGCAGAAGAGAACAACTGGTAGAAACAATGATCCGCTCTTTGGGAATCACCTTGTTTATCTGTTTGAGCAATTCCAGGCTTGCGGATAGATCGTTGCGCCAAATATTCCGCCCGTCCACAACGCCGGCTATGATATTTTTGGAAGCGGCGTATTCCAATCCTTCAAAATTGCGCCTTCCGTACAGGAAATCAAGACCAATACCCCAAATTGGAGTGTCGCAAAGCGATTTTGTCGCCTCCACAGCGTGTTCAAAATAGCTTGTTACGATAATGTTGATTCGCCCGCTCGCCGAAGCCAGTTCCCTGTAAGTCGCCTGAATCAGCGAGAGCATCGTGTCAGAAGGATTTTTGACAAACGCGGGTTCGTCAAATTGCACATACACGGATTCATCCAGTTTTGCTATTTCCTCCAGCAATCGCGTATAGACCGGCGTTATTTTATGCAGATATTTGAAGGAATCGCCCCCGCCTTTTGTTTTTGAAAGCGCCAGGAATGTCAAAGGTCCTATGAGGTTGATTTTTGTCCTCACCCCCATATCCCTTGCTTCGCAGTATTCGGCTGTTATCTTCGCCGGATCAAGCTGAAAAACCATGTCGTCGCTCAATTCGGGTACGATAAAGTGGTAATTGGTGTTAAACCATTTGGTCATTTCCATGGCGGCGGCCTTTCCATTTCCCCGGGCCATGGCGAAGAGGCGTTCGTTTTTGTCCGCTATTCCGGCAAATCGTTCAGGGACAGCGTTGAGCGTTGCCATAGTGTCAAGCATACTGTCATAAAGGCTAAAGTCATTGGAACTGATAAAATCAATGCCCGCGTCTTTCTGCAAACGCCAATGTTTTTTTCGCAATGCCCGCGCGGCGGCTTCGACTTCATCAAAAGGAACCTTATGCGCCCAGTAATTCTCCAAAACTTTTTTGAGTTCCCTGTTTTCCCCTATCCGGGGAAACCCGTTGACAAGTGTTTTTATAGTCATGAAAAACTCCTTTGAATCGGCTGTTGCGGCTTACACCTATCCTCGCCGAAAATCCTTCTTAAAGAGAAAATGAGAACATAACAGTAACAAAACCCTGTTTTCCGGGCCCAATCCACGAGGCTGCGGAAAAATCGGGAAGATTCCCACAGGAATCTCCTGTATACCAAAGTCTCCTGGCTTGCGGGTGAAAATGGCGGTCAGAACCACGATAATTCGCGGCGTTTTTGACAGCCACTCTCATTCCGTCAGTCTTCCCGGTCCCATTTTTGGGGACCAGTGGCTGTTGTGACGGAACCAACCCCGGTTACAGTTACGGGATAGCGGAGGATTCACCGGACCACGCGGGCGCCGACCTCACTTCCTTTGAAATATACAGGTAGATTATAGTGTTTCATGGGAGAGATAGTCAAGCGACCTTAAACGCGAAGCGCACGAACGACGAACACGAACAAATTTATTGTTGGAACAGCCTCTTATTATTGGAGATTGTCTTGAGTTTGTTGCGACGCGGCATTATGCGCGCCGGATTTACGCTAAAACCAGAACGCCCTTGACAAGACGCTCAAAAGGTCTTATTCTGTAGGCGTTTAAGATTTTTTGTTTAAAGGGACTGAGTATGTATATAGGTCTATTTTCCGCCAAAGGTTTTGTTAAATTTTTGAACGCTTCTTCCTATGTACTTTTTATATTGACTGTGATCGCCTTTTCCGCGTGCAGCAGCGTCGGCGTCAGCGGCATGTATGCGGCCAATGCCGCCGCCACGCCTGCGTCGTCGGGAAAAAATCTGGAAACAAAGAGCGCGGACAATGTGCTCGGCGCGACTCTGTTCGCCGACGCCACGGCGCTTGGCAGTGAAATAAGCTATTTCGCGGGCAAAAACGCTTTGACCGGAAACACGGTGTCGGGGCTGGATTTCGGTCTCGCGCTTAGAATTCCCATCAGCGTCAAGCGGGTGACGATAGCCCCATTCGCCGGCGCCGATTACCGGCGCTACATCAGCGGCGGCGCTCGTAAGACGGACGATCCGCTGGACGCTATTATAGAAAACGTATGGTTAAAAGCCGGACTCGGCTTTGACTACGCTTTCACAAACTCCTTCTTTATGAGAGCCGAAGCGGGATACGGCAGGCAAGTGGCGAGCGGGACGCAAAAAGACCGGTACTCCACCGGTTTTTTCAGCCCTGCTTATGGACTTACATTCAGAATTGGAGTCGGAACCTATGTAGGCTCGGCGAAAAAGAATTTTCCAAAAAAGAAAGCGGCGCCCCCCACTGTGGCGGCGCCCGCAACCGACTCTAAACCGGTCGATTCCACGGCGTCCGCGCTTGCAACTGCGGTTCCTTCCAAGCCGTCCGCCGCGACACCCGCAACGTCGGCGCCCCAGGCTCCGGCCGCCCCGTCAATAGGTTCAAAAAAAACGATGAATTCGGGGGATCAGATGTATGTTGGACAGACCTATAAATGCCGGTTCTCTTCCCAGGACGCTTTTCAGCTTTACGCTCTAAAAGACATACCCTCGCGGTACGGCGCCCTCACCATATTTACGGACGGCGTGAAAGACACTATGGTCGCGGTCATAACCATTGAGGGGGCGCAGACTGTTGTCAATCAAGAGACGATGGAAGCGTTGTTCGACGATCCCGACCGGTACATCCTCGCGCTTGACGATGATTCCGGGGGAAACGCCAACGCCAAAGTCAGCGTGGGCGTTCCACGGGAAAGGGCGTTTATCGTTATGGTGGTGAACAAGGACAAGAGCGCCGGCAACTACACCGTGACTATTGAAGGAAATTAAAATTTTAAATTAATGCGTATGTGACACGCCGAGTCATAAACGCGCTTAACCGCGCCTATGGCGCGGATATATTATGTAGAGGAGATTGAGATGAAAAAATATTGCATTGTCTTCATCATATTGTCGGTGTTTGCGGCTTCCCACCTGTCCGCCGGAGGCGGCGTTCAAAAATTGAATCCGGCTGTAAGGAAAGCCGCCTCCTATCTCAAGAAAAAACTTCCCGACGACGGCTCAAAACTGGCTGTTTTCAGCTTGCATTCGAATGTGCTGGAAAATTTTTTCGTGGATGAGCTGACGGACGGATTGAGCAACACCACGTCGTTTAACATTGTTGATCGCACCCAGCTCGCCGCCATCGCCCAAGAGATGGGGTTTCAACTGTCTGGGGAGGTCAGCGAGACGGATCAGATTCAGATGGGGAAAAAAGCGGGCGCGCAAAGAGTCATTTCTGTTTCCGTACAGAATATGGGGCAACAACAATACCGTTTCAGAGTGCGCGCCATAGATGTTGAGACGGCGCGGTTATACGGGGCGTCGTCGTTCACCGTGTCCGATCCGGCGATAGATTCCATGTTGAGGCACTCCGGCGCCACTCCTCCTGATCCGTCGCCGCAAGCTGGGGGCGGGCGTCAGTCCGCCACCGATCCGCCGCCTTCCGATCTGGCGGGGAGCTTCGCCAACCCCATTTTGTTGCCGGTAAACGACACGTGGAATTCTCAAACCTTGCGTACATCCGAGATGTGGTTCAAACTGACGCCAGCGGCGGCGGGCGCTCTCGTCGTGGAGACCGACGGCGGCCTCGACACCTATATGGAGCTTTTTGACGCGTCCCGAAACAGACTCAGTTATAACGACGACAACGGGAGCAGTCTGAACGCCAGAATCGAATGGAACGTCACATCCGGCGGAAATTACCTGATCAGGGTGATCGACGTTGACAAAGCGGTTGGTCCGTTCCGCATCAAGGCTAACGCGGCCGCGCGGGCCGCGCAAACTCCGCCAAACCCGCAAACCGCGCGATCCCCGCAAACTCCGCCAAAACCGATAGACCTTACAGGCTCAACGGAAGCGGTTTTTGAAATAACCACAGGGAACAGCTATGTGAACCGTTTTGCGAAGGCGGGCGCCATCCACCTGTACAGCCTTGGCATCCCCTCGGGATACCGCTCCATCACTATATATACGGAAGGCGGGAGGGATGTCAGCATGGCGATTATAACGCTTGCCGGCATGGCGCGTTATCTCGCCGACGGAACCGACGCGGTGTCAAGCGGCGATGTCTTGGGAAACTCTACGGGGCGCGGCAACGCGAACGTCACATTCGCCGCGCCCCGGGATTCCACGTGCTACATTTTGGTCGGCGAAGCCAATGATAAAACGGGGTTGTACACCTTAATAGCGCGAGGCGTCAGGTAGGCGGCTTCAAGACGGCTTTTCATAGCGGGGGCGCGCCCCCGCCCTAAAGCTGGCGAAAAATCTGACGCGGGAAAAAAATATGACCAATAAAGAGAGAAAAGAACAGGGGTTGCCATACCACTATGACGACCCCTCAATTATGGGAAACCAGCTTGAATGTCAGGAAAAACTGTACGAGTACAATCTGACAAGACCAACAGAACAAGACAAACGGCGGCGAATCCTCAAGGAGATGTTCGCTGAAATTGGCGAAGGCTGCCATATTGAGACGCCGTTACACGCGAATTGGGGCGGTCGCCACGCGCATTTTGGACGCGGCGTTTATTGCAATTCAAACTTGACCCTTGTGGATGACGAGCATATCTACATAGGCGATTATTGCATGATCGCGCCTAACGTCGTTGTCGCCACGACAGGGCATCCCATATTGCCGGTATTACGGGAAAACCATTACGTATATAATTTGCCAGTGCGTATAGGCAAAAACGTGTGGATTGGCTCCGGCGCTCAGATACTTCCAGGCGTAACAATAGGCGATAATTCCGTAATAGGAGCCGGAAGCGTTGTTACAAGCGATATTCCCGCGAATGTTGTCGCACTTGGCGTTCCATGCAGGGTTGTTCGTGAGATTGGCGAGAAAGACAAACTTTATTTTTTTAAAGACAGAAAGCTGGATGTATGGGAATAGGCTGGAACTTTTTCAGTCTACCATAAAGCTGTTGTGGTATACTGTGGAACTTTTTTGGTCTAGTATAAGACCGTTACAGTAGACTGTGGAGGCGAAGTCAAATTTAAAGATAGAAAAATGGAAGAAGACGAGTTGTTTGTACCGGACATACAGTACCTTGTGTTTCGGAAATGTCCGGCTGATTGGCGTATAAAACCTCATCACGTGTCTAATTATGATATAACCTACATTGTCAAAGGCAAAGCCCGCTACACCATTGGCCAGACGCCCTATGAGCTTTCCCAGGGCGCGTTGCTGTGCCTTTCGGAAGGAGTCGGCAAAGCCGCCTTCACCTGCGCGGATCATCCGATGAGTTGCTTTTCCGTGAACTTCACGCTGAAAAATACGGCGGGTCAAAAAGTGGACATTCCGTTTCCCCCTGTAAGCGACATCGGCTTAAAAAATGATCTTGTCAGACTCTTTAACGACCTTGTCTATACTCAGACAGAGCGGCAGTCCGGTTACGGCATAAAATGCAGAGGGCTTCTGCTTCTCATCATTCACCGTTTGCTTGAATTAACGGTGTACAGCGCCAACGCGCTATGCGAAGACTACCGGATACAAAAAACTATCCGCCATATCTCCCAGCATTACGCGGAGCGGCTTACAGTCAAAAAGCTGTCCGCTATGGCCGGACTCAACGCGGCGTATTTCGGCGTCCTCTTTAAGCGGGCCACCGGTCTTACGGTGAACCGGTATATCGCCACAACGCGGGTTCAAAAGGCGAAAAACCTGTTGCAAAGCGGCGGATGCACAGTTCAGGACGCGGCGGAGCATTGCGGCTACAGTGATATATTTTATTTCTACAAACAATTCAGGTCCATTATCGGAGTTCCACCCTCCCGATACATTCCCCAAGGCGGAACGCGGCATGAGCGCTGACCGCGCCGACAAGTCCGCGTCCTCAAATTCGTTTCCCGGCGCTTTTTCCCACTTGCCGGATGGTTCGTTCCGGCATATAATGGAATCTCTGGCAAGCCGCAGACTACTGTTGCCAGTCACATGGCTTTAAGCCTACAAGCTTTTAGAAAAAGAAGGAGCAATCTATGAAATTCGATCCACAAGCCCTATCTGAATTTGCCGAATATTACGGCTTTCATTATGACATCGTAGACCCACTCGCGCTGAAACGCGACGTTCTCATCGACATGGAACGGGGACTCAGGGGAGAGCCTTCCAGCCTCCCCATGCTTCCGGCTTACATAAGCCCTGTCTCCCATGTACCGGCGGGCAAGACGGTCATCGCGCTGGACGCGGGCGGCACCAACTTCAGAGCCGCGCTGGTGCATTTTGACGAGGATGGTCAAGCGATAGCGGAGGATGTCAAGAAAACGCACATGCCCGGCACTAAAGGCAAGGTCGGCGTTATGGAGTTCTTTGACCAACTGGCGGATTTGACCGCGCCGCTTCTTGAGAAACAGCCGGATGTCGAAGGCGTGGGGTTCACATTCTCGTATCCCATGAATATGACTAGGGATTTGGACGGCATACTGTTGGGATTCAGCAAAGAAGTGGACGCGCCTGACGTGATCGGCATGGCGATAGGCCAGGGACTGAGAGACGCGCTTGAGCGCCGCTCTGTGAAAGCGCCCGAGAAAATCGTGCTGATAAACGACACTGCGGCCACCTTGCTGTCGGGCGTTGTGCAGATAAAGAAGGACGGCGGTTTGTTCAAGGGCGAAGACAAGTACCATGTCGAAGCGGGTCCTGTGGTGGGCTTTATTTTGGGAACCGGTTTTAACACGGCGTATCCTGAAAAGGTCATTCCGAAAATCAATTTTAACAATCCCGGCAAGCCCCAGATCGTGGTGTGCGAGACCGGCGGGTTCACGCATCGGTACATGGGCGTTCTTGACAGGGAATTTGACGCGGCGACCAAAAATCCGGGCGTTTTTCACGAGGAGAAACTCACGTCAGGCGCGTATCTTGGACCCCTCACCCTTGTTATTCTGAAACAGGCTGTCAAAGACGGGGTTGTCGCTTTCAGGAAATCCGATGAATTCATGGGGTTGAAAGGCTTGCAGACCCGCTCCCTGAACGAGTTCATGTACGCGCCGCTTTCACGGGAAGGCGTCATCGGCGAGCTTTTTGGCGAAGACGAACGGGACGCGCTTGCATCGTTCGTCTGTCTCACGGCGATTGTTACGGAACGGGGCGCCCGGCTTGCCGCAGGCGTACTTGCCGCTGTGGTTGAAAAGACCGCCGCCGGTCTTGACCCGTTTGTGCCGGTGCGCATTGCGATTGAAGGCACCACCTACATGATTTACAAGGGTATGAGGAGCTCCCTGGAATCGTATCTGCATATAGCGCTTACGAAAGACAAGCCATTCAACTATGTGGTGTCTCCGGTTGAACAAGCGTCGCTTTTCGGCGCGGCGGTCGCCGCTTTGAGCAAGTAGGAGGGAGTCCATGAAAGTAGTGGTGATCGGCGCCCAGTGGGGCGATGAAGGCAAGGGCAAAATCGTAGATTACCTGGCGAATGAGGCGCAGATAATCGTCCGGTATGCGGGCGGCGCGAACGCGGGGCATACCATTGTGATAGGCGAACAGCAGTACGCGTTGCATCTGATTCCGTCAGGCATTCTCTATCCCGATAAGATGGTGGTTCTGGGCGCGGGCATGGCGATAGATCCCACGGCGCTGTTCAATGAGCTTGCCATGCTTAACGAGCGGGGGATCGATACAAAAGGCAGGGTTTTTATTTCGGATCGCGCCCATATCGTGTTGCCCCGTTACATTCAGATCGACAAGGAACGGGACGCGGCGCGGAAAAAACCCATCGGCACCACCGGACGGGGCATCGGCGTCACCTATTCCATGAAGAGCGACCGCGACGGCGTCCGCATCGCGGATCTTTCGTGGAAGGAAAAGATGCATGAACTTGACGCATCTGACAGAGACTATCTTGATCCCTATATTGAGCGGTTGGAGGCGATGTCCATTGATCTTTCAATGTATGTGTTTCACCACAAGAAGGCGCAGATACTGTTTGAAGGCGCTCAAGGCGCGCTCCTCGATCTCGATCTCGGCACGTATCCGTATGTGTCGAGCGGCATGTCCTGCGCTGCGGGAGCCGCAATAGGCGGCGGCGTGGGTCCGCGGGCGCTTGACAAGGTGTTGGGCGTATTCAAGGCGTATTCGACCCGCGTGGGAAACGGGCCTTTTCCCAGCGAATTCGACGCCACTTCGGAAGACGCGCTCTGCAAGTTCGTGCGGGAAACCGGACGGGAATACGGGGTTACGACCGGCAGGCCCCGGCGTTGCGGATACCTCGATCTAGTGGCGTTGCGCTACGCATGTCTCGCCAACTCAATCGACTCTCTGGTGATGACCCACCTTGACGTGTACGACACGCTTGACGAGATCAAAGCCTGCGTGGCCTATCGCGTCAATGGCAAGGTGATAGAGCATTTTCCGGCTTCGGTGGAAGCGCTCAACAACGCGGATCCGGTTTTGCGGACGTTTAAGGGCTGGAAGAAGAACCTGTCCAGCGCACTTACCTACGAAGAGTTTCCGGTTGAGGCGATGGAGTATCTCGAATTTATCGAGCGCTTCTGCGAGACGCCGATTGACATTGTGTCTGTGGGTTATGACAGAAAAGAAACGATTATCAGGAAGAGTCCGTGGGCGAAGTGATGAAACATGATAACTAGCAATGGTAAAAAATATTTTGAATATAATGATATAGAGGATGCTGAAAAACCTGTCTTTACAATCACAAAAGGCGATATACAACTTGAAGCGCAACAACGTATAGGCAGGTTGCTTGCGGACGACGAGGTTGATAAAGTAGCCGATTGTTTGGAATGGGGCATCGGCGAAAGCATCGGCATCGTGTATGCAAGCGCGTTTCAGGATTTGTGATATGGAAGTATGGACAGATTTATATTTAGGCGACGCGCGCGATGAATTGATGAAAATAAAAGAAAATTCAGTGGATTTAATTGTCACTTCTCCTCCGTATGCGGATCAGCGCAAGAATACATACGGAGGAATTGCGCCGAATAAGTATGTAGAATGGTTCTTGCCTATTTCCGAAGAATTATTCCGCGTCTTAAATCCGAGAGGAACATTTATTTTAAATATAAAAGAACGTGTGGCAAACGGAGAAAGAAGTACATATGTAATGGAATTAATACTGGAAATGCGCAAACAAGGCTGGCTTTGGACGGAAGAATTTATTTGGCATAAAAAAAACTGTTATCCAGGGAAATGGGTTAATCGTTTTCGGGACGCATGGGAGCGGTTGCTTCAGTTTAACAAAAACAGGCGTTTTAACATGTATCAAGAAGAAGTGATGGTCCCTATGGGCGACTGGGCGAAAGGACGGTTAAAAAATTTAAGCGAGACTGATAAAATACGGGACACTTCAAAAGTGGGGAGCGGATTTGGAAAAAACATTTCAAACTGGATAGGCAGGGATAAGGCGTATCCTACAAACGTATTGCATCTTGCCACCGAATGTGGCAATAAAAATCACAGCGCCGTATTTCCTAAAGAATTGCCCGCGTGGTTTATAAAATTATTTACAAAACCTTATGACACTATTTTAGATCCGTTTATGGGATCAGGTACAACTGTTTTTGCCGCAAAAGAACTGCGCAGACATTCCATCGGTATAGATATTAATGAAGAATACTATAATATGGTAAGAAATAGCATTCATTCTGCGGATTTATATTTATTTGAATTTGGAAAGGAAAAACAACATGCCGCAACTAATGGTGAATGACGTTATTGAATATGTTGAAAATAACATAGCTATTTTTCATGAAAGACGGATAGGCAGTTTAGACAAGTTAAGATTGTCTGAAGTTTTGAAGAAAAAAAATCCTTATCTGTTTAAAGCGAAAAACATATTATCCGCACAAGAATTTGTCAAAGCTTTGGTTGACGCGCATATTTCTTCCAGCGAGGAAGGCATTTTCGGCGATTGGCTCGAAGGCTTGGCTATCTTTATAAACAGTAAAGTATATGGCGGTTGGAAATCAGGCATTACGGGTCTTGACCTGGAATTTGATAAAGACGGAATGAGAAATATCGTAACTATTAAATCGGGACCAAAATGGGGCAACGCTTCCCAGGTGAAGAAAATGCTGTCTGATTTCAATACCGCAAAGAAGACTCTTCGCACAAGCAATTCAAACCTGCATATCATTTGCATAAACGGTTGCTGCTATGGACAAATCAGAAATCCCGATAAAGGCTCGTATTTTAAATATTGCGGACAGCGATTCTGGGAATATATCAGCGGAGATGAAAGCGTTTATATTGATATAATTGAGCCTTTAGGGTATAACGCGAGAAAAAGAAATGAAGATTTCACTCTGAAGTACAACGCTATGCTGAATAGATTCACAAGGGGTTTTACAGAAGAATTTTGTCTTGTCAACGGCGATATTGATTGGAATAAAATAGTGGCGTTAAATTCCGGAAAAATATATAAGAAACGTCCGCATTAATCAAAAACGGCGTTTATCTTGCGTCCATGTTAAAACAAATGTAAAAAATAAAGATCAACGGGCAAAAAATAGCGCATAGACAATTTTTCGCGGCTTTTGACGCGGCGATATCGCTCAACCAAGTCGCTTGAAAGCGGCGGCGCTGAAGAAACCCGCGCCTATGAACCGCTCAAGGATTCTATGTCGCGGTTTAGCGCGCGTTTTTAGAACCGCCCGCGTTGCGTCCGCCTGTAGAATGCCCCGATCAAGACGGTTGCCCAAAAGCGCGTAAATTAGTATAGTACAAATATGCAATTGCCTTGTTATCCTGACTTCACCCCGCTTGCCCTTGACATGCAGGCTGAAATACAACCCTTGCTTGCGCGTTTGCCGGACGGCGTATCGGAATTCACCTTTGCCAACTTGTATCTGTTCAGAAAGCGGTACACCTACCGCGTCTGCCTTGCGCCTGGCGAGGCTCAAAGGCGCGTCGAGCCTGACGAAAAAGCGATAATCATTTCTGGAGAGCGGGAGGGCAAGAAATTCTTTGAGACTCCGTCGCTCTTGCCCGCTCAAGAAATTCTCCTGTCCCTGTTTAAGACGCACGATTATTGGAAATGCATCCCCGATTCGGTGTTGAATCCGAACAAAGCGCTTATAGAGCAATGCGGCGTTGAGATCACGGAAGATCGTGATAATTTCGATTATCTTTACCTCAAAACCGATCTTGCTGAGCTTTCTGGCAAGAAATTTCACAAAAAACGAAATCTAGTGAACGCATTTCTTAATATGTACATCCCACAGGTTGAGGAACTCACGGAAGACAAAATCCCTCTCGCGCTTAAAATTCTGGAAACGTGGCGCGCCGGCAAGGGCGAAGAGGGGGATTACGCGGCATCAAGAGAAGCGCTTGATCTGTTCGGCGTTCTCGGCTTGCGGGGGAACATCTATTATATCAACAACTACCCGGTGGGCTGGTGTTTGGGAGAAAGCCTCGCAAACGGAACCATGTTCGGCGTCCACTTTGAAAAGGGGCTTGACGAGTACAAGGGCATCTATCAGTACATCAACCAAAACTTCGCGGCTTCGCTTGACGAACAATACGTATACATCAACCGCGAACAGGATCTCGGAGATGAAGGGTTGCGCCAGGCGAAGATGACCTACCGCCCCACAGGTTTTGTGCGGAAATATATGGGGACAATCGCGGTCGGCGGCTAATCGCCAACGGAATCGCCCGACGGGCAGTCGCCGCGTTTTTACATCACGGAACAACCGCTTCCTTCTCGCGGTGAATTTCCCATCGTCCGCGCATATACACATGCACTATTGATTGCGATCTTGGAAACAAACGGCAAAAAGGAGTTTCTATGAATTATATAGTTTATATTGCTGATGAGTGTAGAAAAGAAGCGAGGGATCACAATTACAAAAACGCTGATGAAAACTATTTCTCCGCCGGAGAACACTTTTATAATGGCGGCTGGAAAGACGGTGCGGTTCAGGCGTTTCTGGCGGCAAATACAATCCTACATGATGAGAAGGGATGTAATAAGATATAGGCTGACGCGGTTTCCTGCGCTAGCGCCACCGCCGATGACTGACACCAAGTCGCCGACACCGATGTCTCCACAACCGATGCCTGATTCCCGCGCTACACTACCGCGATTTCTCCGCGCCTCTGACACCGCCCGTCTTTACTCTTTGCTCTTTCCTTAGTGGGGGCGGACGGTAAAGCGCTGAATAGCGCCGTCCAAGGCGTCTAGCCCCTTAGCGTTCTCCTCCACGGAGAGATTAGCCTGTTGCGACGCGGCAAACACCTGTTCCGTACTCCGCACCACTTCGATTACCCGGCCTTGTATCATCTCACTCATATCCGTAAGCTGAACACTCATACGCCGCGAGGCGTCCGACTCGGTCTTGATATACTCCGCCTCATGCTTCACCTGATCGGTGATGCTTTCTATACGTTTGAGGTTCTCCTGCACCTGCCGTGAACGCTCCGCCTGTTCCTTTACCGTGCGCTTCACCTGCTCGACGACCCCGTTACTCTCCAAAATCAAGCTGTTCGTTTGCGTGTAAGCCTCTTCTATGCGACCCGACAAGGAGGCGATCTCGGCGATACGCTTCTGAATATCCGTCAACGTGCCGCTTGAACCCTTCGCCTGCGTTGCGGAGGTTTCCGCCAGCTTTTTAATCTCCGACGCCACCACCGCAAAACCCTTGCCCGCCTCCCCAGCGTGCGCCGCTTCAATAGCCGCGTTCATAGCCAAGAGGTTGGTCTGCCCCGCCACGTCGTCAATGGTCTTGTTCATAAGCGCCAAGCTCGCCGAGTCTTTCCCAATCTGCTCAACCACCTTGGTTGAACGAGCGATCTGATCATGCTCGGACTTGGAACTGCTCATAAGCTCCTGAATTCGGTCGTTTAACCCGTTAGTCTGGGAGTGCATATCCTGGTTGTAGGCTATCATGGTGTCTATGCTGGCAGCGGACGCCTGTAGCTGGGCTACTTGCTCCTGAATGAGAGAGTTAAGGGCAAGAATCTTATCATCAATATGTACAGCCAAGTGCGCGACGTTCTTGCTCACCATGCCGACTTCCTCTTTGATACGACGTTCCACATCCCGTATGGCATCGACTATTTCCCCTGCCGCGCTGGAGGATTGGGTGATTACCTGTTTCAGCTTGTGTTCATGGCCCCGCATCTGCTCAAAGGAGACGGCGATGTCTCTGACCAGCGCGGAGATATGCTCATTGATGGTGTTAAAGCCTGTGGAAAGGCCGGAGGCTTCGGCGGTTCCATACTCAGGGACCGTGCCGGAGAAGTCCCCTTGGGCAAGCATGGTTGAGTACGCGGTAAGGTTGCGCAAGGGCTTGATGATGATGCCGATACAGATCAGAGAGGCCAGAACGGCAATGACCAAGAGCGCCATACCGATGCTGATGATCTGGAGCAGCGTTCGATTAGCGCTGGCAAAGACGCTGCTCGTGGGTATAACCGAGACCAGCCGCCAATTGGTCTGGGGTATGAAAGAGGAAGCGATGAACACCTCATCATCCATAGCGGAGAAAGACGGTGTGTTGAGAACCTCGGAGCGGTAGCGTTCCAGCCCCAGGGCGCTAAAGAGGTCTTTCTCCATGACCGCGCTTTCGTCCGGGTTGGTAATGAACAGCCCGTCTTGGGTAATGAAGAAGCTTTGCTGCTGGGGCAGCGTGCTATGTTTTTCCAGTATGCTTCCCAGGGAGTTTATGGTGACATCCACTGCCAGCACGCCGAGGTCCCGGCCGTCTTTATCAAAGACCGTGCGAGACAGGGTAACAATCACTTGACCGGTAGTCGCGTCAACGTAGGGAAGGGTGAAGGCGATCTCGCCCTGCATCTTCTTGGCGTCCTGATACCAGGGGCGCTCAAGGTTGTTCCAGTCCGCGTCAGGGATCCAGCCGTCGCTGCCGGCGTAATAGCCGCCCTGACCATTCCAGCGCAGGTTATTCGTACAGTAAATGACGAGTGTGTCGACTACGGCGGCGCCCATATCAACAAAATAGGCGGTCAGAGCCTCCTCATCGACCGTTGGTTCCCGCATAAACGTGATAGCGCTGATGGTCGCATGTTCCAAACTGGCGGTATGCGTGGTGATGATCGCCTCCGCTTGGCTGCTTATGTTGGCGATGTTTTCTTTCGTTGCGCTTTCAATCTCGGTGTAAGAGAATCTGCGCAGATGTATCAAGGAGACGGTGGCGAGGATCACCATGCTTAAGACCGTGATGCTTAAACACATGGCGGTAAACAGAAAGGTAAAAGACGGCTTTTTACGCTGCATCATGACACTCCTTTATCAGAGATACGCATAATTTCTACACAAGATTGGATAACGAGGCGGGGGGTAAACGTGGTTTCATGGCGGCGACACCGCATAAGGGCGTCTTGCTTTGAGGCCCTGGCAGGTGTGTACCTTTAGTCTTACCCTGTCGGCCTGAATAAAGGTATCCGTTGATGGTAGCGATTGCTCCGTGTTCATTGATACTAGCAGCCATAATTCCTCCTAACTAGTGATGGTATTCTACACTAAAATAAAAACCTAATGCAACCCACGTGTGGGTCAGCCTTTCCTCACCGTAAAGCGCTGAATCGCCTCGTCTAAGGCGTCAAGTCCCCTCGCGTTCTCCTCCACTGACCCGTGAGCCTGTTGAGACGCGGCGAATACCTGTTCCGTACTCTTCACCACTTCACTCACCCGACCTTGTATCCTCTCACTCATGTCCGATAGCTTGGCGCTCATACGCCGCGAAGTGTCCGCCTCTCGCTTGATGTGCTCCGCCTCTGCCTTCACCTGCCCGGTTATCCCTTGTATCTGCTTGAGTTGATCCAGTACCTGCTGTGAACGCCCGGCTTGCTCCTCTACCGTGCGCTTCACCTGCTCTACCACCCCATTACTCTCCAGAATCAAAGCATTCGTTTGGGTGTATGCCCCCTCTATACGCCCGGACAAGGAGGTGATCTCGGCGATACGCTCCTGAATCCCGCTCAAGGTGCCGCTTGAACCCTTGGACTGTGCCGCGGTGGTCTCGGCAAGCTTCTTAATCTCCGATGCCACCACCGCAAAACCCTTGCCCGCCTCTCCAGCGTGCGCCGCTTCTATCGCCGCATTCATAGCCAAGAGGTTGGTCTGCCCTG
>JAISCC010000156.1 GCA_031265845.1 Treponema sp. | reverse complement strand
CAGGGCCGACAAAATGTGGGTGGAGTGAGGCGTGGGAATGAGCGAAGCGATTGACCTAGCCGAACGGAACCCCGAGCCGCCTACTGGCGGCGAAGCGCAAGCAGTCCTGTCATGCGCAGTTGGTTTTGTTTTTATATTAATACATTATACACAATGATAATTAAAGTGTTTTCTAGATTGTTTTTATGCTTTTAATAACGTCATTACCAATATAATTTACAATAATTTTTTTCTTATATTATTGTTATGCAATATTTAATATATTTATACAACTAATTCAAAGTTTTTTGCCCCTATTTGCAATCCGCCATGGACGGCGGATTGCGGAGGATAAATATTTATAGTTTAATGGGTTTATCCTGTGATGATTGCGGGGTCTGTTGCGTAGCAACTGGCCCCGCCGCCGTAGGCGGTATCAGCCACCTATGCGTTCACTATCGCCATAGCGGATTGAAATTGCTCTAAAACACATGGAATTTCCGTCGAGGTATAACCAACTTCATTAGAGTGACCATCCCTTATTTCCTTAATAAACACATCGCCATTGGCGTTTATGTGCGCATGGTACGTTTTTCCAACAGCCGGTAACTCATCGGAAACCTCTTCCCCGGCCATCAATTTAGAGAACCAGAGAAACACAGGTCCCATGCGTGAAAGGGTAACATGAGTGGCCGGTTGTCCGTTAGGCATATTCCCATTACGCAATGTACTTGGCCTCAGTAGAATATCTTTACTATCCAGTATCTCTACATACTTTATCTCATCCATATTTTCATCTCCATAAAAATTTGTTCCGCCCCCATACGGAGGCGGTTTATCTGCTCTTGACGCCCCCTGCTTTATGGAAAAGCAGACATATCTTGCGTCAACTCTTTAGAACGCTTCGGAGGCCGATCCGATAACCAGCGCGGTTTCCGTATTTAAGGCGCGTAAGCGCAGCCGCCGCATGGAACCACTGCCGCTAATATCACCGACAATGACCACTTTTGCGCCAGCGAATTTGCCGATGGAAACCGCCGTGTTGTCGTCCACATCGCCGCTTAATTGCAGCCGTTGTTCCTGCCTGATTGCGTCCAATCTGTTACGGTCTGCCACCGGGAATTGATTGTTTACCAGGATAACTTCCAGTTCTCCGGCGACAAACTGCGCCATGTCCTGGCTGCTGGAAGTAACGCTGACAATAGCGATGATTTCCTGCCTGTTCAGAGAACCCATGACGGTTTGGGCCGATTTTTGCAGGGCGCTTTGCAGCCTGCCAATGTCCCGGTTCGACAGCGGCGGCTGAGCCGCCGGCTGGCTTGCCGTAACGGCAGCGGGAGTTTTGCGTCCCCCTCCCCGCGCTATTATCCGCTCCATCTTCCGCATGACCGCCATACCGTCCTCTTTTGAGCCAATCCCCGGGGAACGATAATATTCGGTATAATCATAGACTATGAATTGCACCTTCCGGGAACCGGCATCATAAGAAAAATAAACATAATAGAAACCTCCCGGTTTAAAATCATAGGTGGCTGAATGGGAAGAAGTGCCTAACGTATGCCGCCCCGATGGAATAATAACGCCTCGCTCCGTGCTTGTATCGAAAAGGCGAAAAAGACCCTCATTGTACGGACTAGGCAGCCACTTGACCAGCGCATTGTCAAATCTGGTTATTGTCCCCCACCCATAAGGATAATGGGGAAGATATAACATACTGGTTGTTTGCGGCGTTACCGAATCGGCGGCGGTAATAACGGCATTGGAAACGCATCCGGCCAATACCGCCACAAGCGCCAGTCCGCATATACTGTATACCGTTTTCTTCATCTTATATCTTCCCTATGGTATCAACGCCGAAACCATCGGCCCCCAGTTGCCTTTCTTGCCGTCATTCTCAATCTGCACGGCGAAATACGCCGTCTTTCCGCTGTCCCCATACTCGAACTCGATCACGTCCTTCCGCCGTTTCGTGAAAAACGACTTGGGAAGATCGGCGTCCGGATCCGCCGGCGGCGCCTCCCCGGGCGCGACCGCCTTGTACCATATCCGATAGCCCTTGTTCGCCGGATCGTTCGGATTGCCGTCGACGTAGGCCATCCTCAAGCCCAACTCATGCCGCCCAACCAGATAGGCCTCCACCATGACGTGAGCCGTGGGGGCGCCGGAGGGCGTCGGATGCGAGTCATGCGGCTTGAGGCCCAGGGCGATGTAGTCGGAATCGAGCAGGGGCGGGGACAAGAAATGCCGCCGCTTGAAGTCCCGCATAAAGCCGGTCAGGGCGTCGAACGCCTCCTTGCACCGTGCGTTTGAAACGGGGGTGCGGGTCGTCTCGCTCCTGGCGATTTCCAGCGCGGCGGAAGCCGCGTCCCTGATTGCGGTCAATTCCGTCAAGGCGGAGCCGGGGATGTTCCATTCCGTCAGTTTGGCGGCGCACACTGAAATCCAGTCGCCGGCCATCGCCAGTTGTTCTGCGCGGCTCCTGGGGAGCCAGTCGCTTTGATTGCTCATGATCATATCTCCTCATTTTTTCCGAAGGGGGCGTTTCGGACTCCCCACGGCGTATTATGTACAGCCTTTTGGCTGCAGTCTGAAAATTGCGGGATGGTGTCTAAAGACGCGGGGTTAAAAACTAAAGAACCCGAAGCGAAGTCTTTAATTTCTGGGGCGAATACTTTAGTTTTTGAAGCGAATACTTTAGTTTTTGAAGCGAATACTTTAATTTCTGGGGCGAATACTTTAGTTTTTGAAGCGAATACTTTAGTTTTTGAAGCGAATACTTTAGTTTCTGGGGCGAATACTTTAGTTTTTGAAGCGAAGTCTTTAGTTTCTGGGGCGAATACTTTAGTTTCTGAAGCACTATCGTTAGATGCATTTCGCTTCGCATACGCATCCTTCAACACGCTCAAGCGATGTGTTGGATAGGCGTGGCTGGCAGCGGCGCGTCTATAAAAAGCCCGCGCCGATAAAGCCGCGGGCTTCAAAGAATGAGGCGTGAAGCATTGCGGGGCGCAGAATTGGGGCGCAGAAAATCGCGCTGTCCGAATTGCGGCGGTTACAAATCCGTCATGGGGGGGGGGGGGGGATCGGCCGCGCAGGAAAGCGCGTTCGGCGGCTTGTTTTTATATAAAGGGCTTAACACATTCACTTTTTATCAACGCTCCTTTTTTTGAAAATGTAGACGCGCTGGCCTGTTCCGCCATCTGGTTGGCGCGGGCTTTTTCCCGGTGAAACGGCTTCGCCGCATTTTCGCTTTTGAAAAAAAGTATATGCCTTTCGCGCTGGATTGTCAATCGGTTTTTAACCATAAAAAATTGTAACGCGAGGAGCGCGGAATCCGCGGCGCGGGCTTGCTACGGCATGGATTCTCCTTTTCCGCAATACATTTCAACACATCTTGACATATGTCCGCTCATGCGCCACTCCGATTGAAACGCAACTGGGTACAATCGAGTGAAATGAACAAACCAAGAAATCAAGGAAGCACGCTATGAAAAACTTTGAAGAGCGGCTGGAAAGTGGGTGGCGCACACTGTTTGGAGATGAGGGGAATTGAACCTTTGACCTTTTGAATGCCATTCAAACGCTCTAGCCAACTGAGCTACACCCCCAAACGATTATGCTATATATCCAAATAAATTTTGTTTTGTCAAGTCTTTTTTCGAATTTTGCCGGAGGACAATAGAAATGTCAGATTGGATAGGACATTTCCATTGAACTCACTATAGGATATTTTCACTGGTTTTTTAACACATCAAAGCGCGCTCATAGGCATTTAATTCGGAACGTGCGCCTGTTCATCTTTTGAAAACCTCTAAAAAGGGTATTGAGGAACTTGACGTTCCCTTTTATAAAGGAATAATCGCGTAAAATGCGCCGGAATTCGTTACCACCCGGTTGGGTCATTCAAGTATAATTGCAAAAAATTTAAAAAATTTCCTCAAATGCGGACAACAGTCGCGGGCATACGGTTTCGATGGTTCCTTCCACGCTCAATCCGGCGGCGTTCTTATGCCCACCGCCGCCGAAAGCGGCGGCTATGGCGGAGACGTCGATCTTATCCCGTGAACGCAAACCCACGGTACAACTCGCGAGCGTCTCCTGCCTGATGAGCATGACGACTTCCACTCCGTCTACCGTCTGCAAAAGCTGGTACACGGCGTCCGAATCCCTGCTTTCAAGCCCAAAATGCTGGATTTCATGGTATTCTTCCGCAACAAGGATGAGTCTTCCATCAAAATATTGGCGGGAACGGGCCAAGAGGACGCCCAGAAAATGGCGGGACACGAGGGTCTTGCCGCCGTTTATAAGACGGAAGGTCTCTTTCGGATTCGCTCCCGCTTTTACGAGGCGGGACGCATAGGCAAACGTTTCATATCCTGCTGAATCAACATGACGGAAGAAGCCGGTGTCCGTACAAAGCCCAAAAAACAGCAGATTCGCTTCTTCCTCGGTTGGAGCGATCCCCAGCGCTTCGATCAGGGCAAGGGTCAGAAAGGTGGTGGACGGGGCTGACGGGTCGATAAACGCGGGATGCTCATGGGCGAGGCGATATCCACCCTCGTGGTGATCGACAACGGCTGTGGGCAACCCTTTGAGGCGCTCTTCCAAATCGCCAGTGCGGCTCGCTACGGAGCAATCCATAATGACGACCGCCGCGCCCAGTCGATCCTCATCTCTCACGGCGTTTGCAAAACGGTCTTGATACGCTGAAATCTCACCGCGTTTAAAAGGCCCGGGCGAGCAAACAACAACCTCCTTGCCCAGCCGCTTCAACACCGAAGCCAGGGCAAGCTGGCTTCCAACACAATCGCCATCCGGATCTTTATGACCTGCTATGATAAATTTTTTATGATTTCTGATAAAATCAAGCAATTTCTGAGGGACAGGTATAGACATTCTCCACCTTTACAGCGGCGCGGCAGTTGCCGGGCTTTTTCAATTTTTCAAAATTTTTCAAATCTTTTGAAAAAGCCCTCATACATTGCATCCGCCTTTATTCTTTTGTGACGCTGAGCTTAAGCGAAACATCCGTCACGTTTTCAAACCGATCGTCAATGTTCGTCTGCAAAGGCATATAACCCCATGAAGGATCGCTATAGCTCTCTCTCACATACAACTTTACGTGATCGAACTCCCCATTCCGGTAGTAAACCGTAATATTCGGGACTACAGGGGTCGCTTTCAGATGAACAATAGCCCCCTTGTTTTCTTTTGTTGAGAACCACGAAGCCGGAAGGTACACCGTGTCAATCTCAGTTCCGTACGTTCCTACATTGTAAGTGACGACATACCCTTTTGCATAAGGATATATCTTTGCAATGGGAACTTTTACATAATAGAAGCCGCCCTCTGAATCTTGAGCGTCCTGGGCGAAGACCGGCAACGCCGCAAACGCCACGTTTATCAAAATGACAAAAAAAAGCTTTTTCATCCAGACCTCCAAAAAATAAAGTGAGTTAAGTATACTCCCTTTCAATTTATTTTGCAAGCCCTTCTTTTACAATAAATAGGCGAGGCGCTCAATCGGCGCCTCGTTTTAACCGCCGCTGTCTCAAAACGCCGGATTTTGAAGCCGGTTTCAAGGACTCGAAGCTGGCGAAGCGTTGTAACCGGCTTTCATGGCAAGTTGTTATTTATAACATATTGGGTTATAGTAAGACCAGCTTATTAAGAAGGAGATTTTATGGCAAAACAATTTGATGTGTTCAAATGCGGCGCATGCGGCGCCGTGGTTGAAGTGTTAGAGGGAAGCGGCTGCGATCCATCATGTTGCGGGCAGCCCATGCAACTGCTCGTTGAAAATACGATGGACGCGGCGAAGGAAAAACACATCCCGATTGTTGAGAAGGTTGACGGCGGCTACAAGGCGTCCGTCGGATCCGCGACTCATCCTATGGAAGAAAAACACCACATCGCGTGGATAGAATTGCTGGCGGATGGCGTTTCTTACAAAAAAATCCTGAAACCCGGCGAAAAACCGGAAGCGGTTTTTGTGGCGCAAGCGGAGAACGTTGTTGTCCGTGAATATTGCACCCTGCATGGACTTTGGAGCGCGCGTTAGCAGACGCGCTTCTATTCAATTAATGCGGCGGCGGTTCAGCTGCTTGCGAATGGAGGTTGATAGTATGAAAAAATATGTATGTAATTTATGCGGATACGTTTACGATCCGAAAGAAGGCGATCCTGACAGCGGCATTAAACCCGGAACGGCGTTTGAAGACATACCTGACGATTGGGCATGCCCCGCATGCGGCGTGGGAAAAGAAAATTTTTCGCCGCTGGATTGACGGCTGAATGAACATAGCCGGTTATTCGGTAAAACATCCGGTAACAATCATTGTCCTCTACGCCCTTTTTATGGGTATAGCCGCGACGCTGGCGCCAAATATAGCGGTTGATCTGTACCCTTCCACCGAACGTCCCGTCCTGTCTGTGTACACGAGTTTTCCCGGGGCTGGACCTGTGGATGTGGAGCGGAACATCACCGTGCCTTTGGAGCGGGCGCTCGCGGCTTCGCGAGGGCTTACGGACATGACCAGCAATTCTTCGTTTGAAAGCAGCAACATCAATTTGAACTTTGCCTACGGTACAGACATGGACAAAGCGATGAACGACGCCCAAACTTTGCTGAACCGTGTGGCAAACCGTTTGCCTGACGACGTCGGCGCTCCTACGGTGAGGCGTTTCGATATGTCCTCTATGCCCATCATGCGGCTGGTGGTACAGGGCAATTATCCGCCCGATCAACTGCGGCTTTTTGCGGAAAACGAAATACTTCCAAGCGTCCAGCGCATTGACGGCGTGGCGGCAGCCGAGATTACGGGCGGCACAACCCAGATCGTAAAAGTGGCGGTTTCCCAGAACAGGCTTGCGGCGTTTAACCTCACGTTGAGCGATGTGAGCGCGGCTTTGCGGGGGCAGAGCGTCCTTTCTTCGGGCGGCAACCTGCGGCGCGGGGAACGGGAGTACCAGCTTCTTACAACGCAGGAACTCAAGAGCGTCAACCAGATAAAACGGCTCGTGGTAAAAGCCGTATCGACGCCTTCGGGAGACGGGCGGACAAACCGTTCCAATGTGACGCGGCTTGAAGACATCGCCGATGTGAGCGTGTCGTACAACGAGGATGCGGCGCGTGTGTCCGTAAACGGGCAAACCGGCGTCTACATACAGGTGACCAGCGAAAGCGACGGCAATCAAGTGCGCGTTGCGCAAGGGGTGCGCGCCGCGCTTGATGAGATAAACGCGGGTCTGCCCCAAGGCGTCTCCCTGGGCGTACTTTCCGACAACACCACGCTTATCGGCGCAACGCTTGAGCAGGTGTATAAAAATGCCTTTGAAGGAGCCATCCTCGCCATGATCATCATTTTTATATTCCTGCGCAATATAAAAGGGACTATTATAATCGGGCTTTCCATACCCATATCGATCCTTTTGACCCTCATGTTTATGACCGCGTTCGGACTGACGCTCAACCTTCTGACCATGACGGGACTCATACTTGGACTCGGCATGACCGTGGACGCCTCCATCGTCATTCTTGACAACATCCACAAGTACCGGCTGCGGGGAGCCAAAAGCGAAATCGCCGCCATTCTCGGCAGCCGCGAGATGCTCCGGGCTATCGTCACCTCAACCACGACAACCCTGTGCGTTTTTATCCCGCTTATCATCTGGAAAAATGATCTTGAGGACATGGGGCAGCTTTTCAGCGACCTGATCTTTACGGTGGTGATATCCCTTGTCTGTTCGCTTGCGGTGGCGATTACGCTGGTGCCCGCGCTCTGCGGATCCATCATGCGCCTTGACACCCGCGTACAAAAGCCGTTGCGTTCCAAGTGGCTGCGCGCCATTGACGAAGGGACTGAAAAGGCGTTTGTCGCTATCGACAACGCCTATTCACTCGTTATTGATTACTGTCTTAATCACCGGTTTCTGACGCTCGCGCTGACGCTGGCGATCCTCGTCTTTTCGTTTATGCAATTCAACGGGATCGGCATGAACATGTTTATCCGCAGTCGTGTTGACGATACGGTAACCTTAAACGTCACCATGCCCCAGGGAACGCCCGTTGACAGCATGGAACGCGCATTGAAAGACATGGAAAAGCTCGTCAAGGAACAGGTGACAAACTATCGGAACATCATCCTCACCGCACGGCGGAACGGCAGCGGCAACATCCAGATAACCTTGCCGCCTCCCGCAGAGCAGACCGACACGCCAAATGACATTATCAGGAGGCTCACCCCGCATTTGAACGACCTGCCGGGCATACAAGCCGCCTTCCGCGCGGGGCGTTCCATGGGCGGCGCAACGGCGGTTGACATTACGCTCACCTCACGAGACGCGGATGAGCTTATGGTCGCCGCAACAGAAATCAGGGATGTCATAGCGCAATATCTGCCTGATATTGAGAATCCGGCGATCAACATTAACGAGGGCGCGCCCCAACTGCTGATAGAAATCGACCGTGAGCGGGCAAACGCGCTGGGTGTGTCTCTGTCCGCCATTGCAAACGAAATCCGCATAGCGGTGGACGGTACAACGGCGACAACCATCACCCAGGGCGACCGCATCATCGACGTAAACGTGATGCTCAGGGACAGCGACCGCCGGGGCGTACCGAACCTTGACGCGCTCTTTGTGATGAACAGAACAGGAGATCGCATAAGCCTTGCGAATCTTGCCCGCATTACTGAAAGCCGCTCACCCTCTTCAATCCGCCATGAGAATCAGGAGCGGGTCGTTCGCGTTTCAGGCGAGTTGTCTGGCGGCGTCGCAGCGACCGAAATGCAACGGCGGCTTGAGGAGGCGGTCCAGGAACACTATGTGCCGCATGAAGGCGTGTCCGTGAAATACGCAGGAGAGGCGCAACAGATACGCGCCTATACCAGCAAGTTCATTTTTATCATAGCGGCGGCTGTTTTTATGGTATTCGGACTTATGGCAAGCCAGTTTGAATCCTTTGTCGATCCAATCATCATCTTTTTCTCCATTCCGCTCCTTTTTATCGGCGTAATATGGATATACAAGATCGGCAACGAAGCCATGTCCGTGTTTTCCGCAGTGGGCATCGTGGCGCTGGTCGGCGTGGTAGTGAACAACGGCATCGTGCTGGTAGACTACACCAACACCCTCAGATCGCGGGGATATGCCCTGCGCGAAGCCTGCATTGAGGCGGGGCGCAACCGGTTGCGCCCCATTATGATGACGGGGCTTACCACCATTCTCGGCATGATACCCATAGCCTTTTTCCCCGGACAAGGCGCTGACACCATTCAACCCATCGGCAAAACCTTTGTGGGCGGGCTTTCGGTGAGTTTTTTTATGACTTTGCTGGTAACGCCCATCATGTACTCCCTGTTAAACGCGCACAGCGAAAAAAAGCGAAAACCGCGCCATTAAAAGCGCCGGGGCGCGATGTTGCGCCGCTTGACACATAAAAAAAACCGCCCAAAAGGGCGGCTTTTTTGCGGCCTGACGGCCGTTGCGTCACAACAACACTTTTGGCTATTGAAGCAACTGAAGCACCGATTGGCTGCGCTGATTCGCCTGCGCAAGCATGGCGGTTCCCGATTGGCTGAGTATCTGGTTCTTGGTATACACGACCATCTCACGAGCCATGTCAGTGTCGCGGATACGGGATTCGGAAGCCTGCAAATTCTCCGCGCCAATGTCAATGCCGCGAATGGCATGTTCCAGCCTGTTCTGGTATGCGCCAAGATCCGCGCGTTGCTTGCTGACTTTCTTCAAAGCTTCGTCCAATGTGCCGATGGCGTTGTTTGCGGAATCAGCTTTGTCCAACATAACATTGAAGGTACCGTCGCTCGGATCGCGGATGTTAAGTCCACTGGCAGACACGTTGCTGATAAAAACCTGTTCCCGCTGATCCATGTTTGCGCCAATATGCAACCACATGGAAGCGGTCGCGGTCGCCGTCTGATCTCCCGCGCGCGCAAAACGTCCGGTAAGCATGTTCATGCCGTTGAATTGGGCGTGAGATGCAATGCGGTCGATTTCATCGACCAAAGCGGAAACTTCAACCTGAATCTGCTCGCGATCTTCTGCGGTATAAACCCCGTTGGAAGACTGCACCGCCAATTCACGGAGGCGCTGGAGAATATCCTGTGTTTCCTGGAGGTAGCCTTCCGTAACCTGAATAAAGGAAATGCCGTTTTGGGCATTAAAAGAAGCCATATTCAAGCCGCGGACTTGACTGCGTAGCTTTTCAGAGACAGCGAGACCGGAAGCGTCATCACTTGCACGGTTGATGCGCAAGCCGCTTGAGAGTTTTTCCATGTTTTTATCCAGTTGCGTCTGGGTAACTTTCAGGGACCTATCAGCGAACATTGCGCTCAAGTTGTGATTGATAATCATAATTCACTCCTTTGGATATTTAAGACGTCGCCGGCCCTATGACGGCGCGCGCCACGGCATCCTTGCCTAAAATTATTCTTTTATAATTATCGGCGCATTCAAGGGAGGCTTTACTGGTTTCATTTCGAAGTATGGGGAATTTGCTGAATTCTATACGGAACTCGGAATGTTTTCCGCTGAATAGGAGACGGTCCGTATTGAAAAATGCGCTCACAATGCAATTTTGTGGGATAACCTTTGTGCCGCTCATACCCGTATTGCGGGTACTGCTTTGCGTACTCTTCCATTACGCGGTCGCGCGCCTCCTTTGCAAGGATTGACGCGGCCATCACTTGGGGGACGCTGCCGTCCGCCTTTACCAGAGCGTGAACCAGTACGCCGGATGCGCCGCCGCTTGCGGCGATGTCAGGCGTGTGCCGTCCGTCAACAACAACCTCATCAATAAGCCGCCGCTTTCCAACCGGAATCGCTTCAAAGGCGCGTTTCATGGCGAGCAGGCTTGCCTTCAGTATGTTAAGCGCGTCTATTTCTTCATGGGACGCCCAGCCAATGCCGTATACGGCGCCATCTGCGGCGCCGGCGCTTTCATAAATCAACGCCTCCGCCATCCCGCGTTTATTCTTATTGAGTTTCTTGGAGTCATTGAGGCGCTCCACCGGAAAATCATCGGGCAACATCACTGCGGCGGCGCATACCGGTCCCGACAGGGGTCCACGTCCCGCTTCATCAATACCGCATAGCATCGCCTTTACTCCTTCGTCCAACCATTTAGTAAAAAGGAGCCAATTTCAAAACACGAACTACGTTCAGCGAACTACGTTCGGGTTAGTTTTGAAATTGGCTTGAGAAAAACCAGCCAAGGACATGGTTTTTCCTGTAAAATATAGGGTTGCTCTTTCAAAACGCGCAGAGCGACAGTTTTGAAACTGGCTCTCTATACTATCCGCTATTCAAAAAAAAAACAATGAACCTCCCCGCCCTGAAGGGCGGGGCGTCTTGCAAGCGTCGCATTATTTACGAGGTTCGGCGAATCTTCGGTTTGCGACCCTTTGGGTCGACTGCAAGGAAATTATGTAACTGTGAAGGTTTGCTATGCAAACCAGCCGGCCGCCATTTTCCGTTGGCGTCGCCAATTCCAACCGCCCCAAGGGGCGGGGTATTAGACCCCACTGCGAATAAAGAATCCCTGCGGCAAACCGCAGGATATTGAAGATTTCTCTTTGAAAATATTCACGTATTCGGGGGAGCAAATCCTCCGCACCCCAGTTTTCCACGCAAATCGCGTCCGGCGCTGTTTCCACAAGCATATTATTCTTGACTCATGGATATAAAAATAGTATGTTCATAATCGTTATGAAAAATACAGCGTTCTTTTCTATTTTACCGCTCATTTTGTTATCCGCGTGTCAAAACGTTCCACAAGGCGCGGCGAATTTAAAAACGCATACAACGTATGCGCCGCATGCGCGGGAAAAAACGGTCTTTTTACCGCCGGATAAAGCGGATGAAGGCGAAAATAACCCAAGTATGAAGATTTCGCTCAATTTGCTTGAAATTGCGGGAAATGACAGCTTGCGAGACTGTATGTACCGCGTTTTATACGAGAATTCCCCGCCCGCAATGTATGGAGACAACCTCATAGCCGCTTTGGAAGAGCGTTACGCCGCCAGCGCCGGCGTCTGGGAAGAATCCGGCGCGGCGTCCTCCTTTAATTGGGAATATATTGAGACAGTGGAAGCGTCCGATTTAGGGCGCGTCGCGCAGATAAAGCGGACGCGATACGAGTTCGCCGGCGGCGCCCACGGCAGCCAAACCGAGGAGTTCTTTGTTTTTGACAAAGCCGGCGCAGACGGCGAAACGCCCAACTATGTTCTCTTGGACGATATAATCCTGCCGGACGCGCAGACGGCTCTGTTGCGGATCATAGAGTCGCAACTCCGCAGGGACGCGGGTTTAAGCGAGGATGCTCCTTTAAGTGGAAACGGGTTTTTTGACGACGCGGTGAAGTCGCCCTCCCAGTTCTTCATTGCGCGGGAAGGCGCGTCGTCGGGCGTTGGTTTTCACTGGAACCCGTACGAAATAGCGCCGTATGTACGCGGATATGTTGAGACGGTCGTCCCCTATGAGGCGATACAGGATACGCTGACTGATTATGGCAAAGAGTTGTTGCGGCAATAAGCGCTGACGTTTTGATTGCAGCGAACCGTAGATTCGGCGAGCCTGCTTCAACGATGTTAAGGTATGCGTCTACATAAATACGTAATTGCGTTTTTCTTTATACTGTGCTAGACTTTTTTCATGGATAATCTCAAAAACACATCCACGGATGCAGCACCCACGGACACCGTATCTGCGGATGTTTTGACAGACGCGCTTCCGTCATGGAATCTCGAAGCGATCTACCCGTCTTTTGACTCGCCACAATACAAAAAAGACATGGCTCTGCTTGAGCGGCAGATCGCTCTGTTGCTGGAATCGCTCAAAAGCCCATTTGACGCGGCTTCCGCAGTGAACGCGATTCGCACGTGGGAAGCCGCCGCAAACGTTGCGGAAAACCTGATGTCCTACGCGGAAGCCGTCTATACAGCCGACACCCGCAACAACAAGGCGCTCGCTGAAATAAACGCTGTTGAGGCGGCGAGGCTGCCGCTCGGCAAGGCTGAGGTCATCCTCAGGAACAAGCTCGCTGAAATTGAGGATTGGGAGGGACGCGAAGACAAAGCTCTTGAGCCGCATCTGTTTTTTATCGCCGAAGCTGTGCGCAAAGCCCATTTTCAAATGACGCCGGAAATGGAAGACCTTGCCAACGACCTCGCGCGATCCGGCGCGGACGCCTGGCAACGCCTGCATGAGGCGGTTTCTTCTGTCGCAGGCGCCGCGTTTGACGGCGAACAAAAAACCGTCACCCAACTGCGCGGCATGGCCGGGGACAAGGAACGACCGGTGCGGGAGAAAGCGTACAAAGCGGAGCTTGAGGCGTGGCGAAGCGTCGAAATTCCGCTGGCCGCCGCGTTAAACGGGGTGAAAGGCGCGGCGATTGCCCTGGACACGCGGCGGAATTGGCGCAACGCCGCAGGCGAATGTCAACCCCTGCAAAAAGCCGCGTTTCAGTCGCGCATAAGCGAAAAAACGCTCGCTTCCCTCATCGCCGCCCTGGAACATTCCCTGCCGTTGTTCCGCAGGTATCTCGCAATAAAGGCGGCGGCGCTCAAAATTCCCGTGTGCGCGTTCTACGATCTTTTTGCGCCTGTTGGCGAAAGGCGGCGATGGACGTTTGACGAGGCGTCTAAATTTATCACAACCCAATTCTCGGCTTTTGATCCGGCGATGGGCGCGTTTGCGCAAGCGGCTTTTGACGCGCATTGGATAGACGCCGGAATACGGGAAGGCAAGGTAGGCGGCGCGTACTGCGCGGATTTCCCGCTTGCAGGCGTTTCCCGCATTCTCTGCAACTTTGACGGCTCTTTCGACAGTGTGAGTACCGTAGCGCACGAGATTGGGCATGCCTGGCACCACGATGTCATCAAGTCCCTGCCCCGTACGCGCTCTGTGTATCCCATGACGCTCGCGGAAACCGCAAGCGTATTTGCGGAGACCATCATTTTTGAGGGCGCCTATGCAAAAGCCGCGACCAACGCGGAAAAACTATTTTTAATAGAAGCGAATCTCAAGGATTGCTGTCAGGTCATTGTCGATATACTATCCCGCTTTTATTTTGAAAAAGCGCTGTTTGAGCGGCGCTCCACAGCGGAGCTTTCGCCGCCGGAACTATGCGCCCTCATGCTTGACGCGCAAAAGAAAACGTACGGCGCTGGCCTTGACGAGAACCTGTTGCATCCGTATATGTGGGCCGTGAAAAGCCACTATTACAGCGCGGCGCTGGGGTTCTACAACTACCCCTACGCCTTTGGACAGCTTTTTTCACTTGGCTTATACGCCACGCACTCGGAAGACAGCCAGGGCTTTGCGGAAAAATACAAAGCCATGCTCGCATTGACCGGCAGCGCAACCGTCGAAGATGTCGCTCGTTCCATTGGCTGCGATATTGAAGGCGGCGCTTTCTGGCGGAAAAGCCTGCATATACTGGCGAAAAAGGTTGATGAATTTGAAGAATGTTTTAAAAACGCTTGAAAATACGCGCAACGCTGAAAGCGGACGCATTATTTAAAAAATGTTTGAAAAATACACGCAATGCTGAAAATTGCTGAAAAAAGGTGGAAATAAAATTGGAGGAACAGTATGAATGAACGAGTGGCGGTGTTAGGCGCGGGCGCGTGGGGAACTGCGGTTGCCAAGTCAATAGCTGACAAGGGCATTGATGTTGTCATTTGGGGGCTTGAAAACGATGTGGTGGAAGACATAAACGAGCGGCGCGTCAATTTGCGGTTCTTGCCCGATGTCGGTCTTCCCGAAACGCTGACTGCGACCACGGATCTGACCGAAGCCGCAGGCGGCCGGGAATTTCTTGTTTTGGCGTCGCCGTCTCTTTACCTTTTGGATACGGTGAAAAAAATTCTCTCCATTCCATCAATTCGGGATGGGGAAACGACCATCGCCGTCATCACCAAAGGTTTTTTGTCAAGCCCCAAAGGGCCCAGGCTTATCCTTGAAATGCTGGAAGATTACCTTCCCGGTTTTTACCAGCATTCCCTTGTGTACATAGCGGGTCCGAGCCACGCCGAGGAGGTTGGCCGCGGAAAGATCACGGGGCTTATCGCGGCGAGCGAAAGCGCCAAGAATTCGATCCGTTTCAGAAACCTGCTCAAAAGCGAGCGTCTTTTGGTGTTTTCGTCTTTTGATGTCAATGGCGTCCAGGTGGCGGCGGCCGCAAAGAACGTCATCGCCATAGCGTTCGGTATGCTCGACGCGCTCAAAGCGGGCGTTGACGACGTTGAAAGCGATATGTTTGGCGACGGCACCTCATCCCTGCTCCTCGCCGCCGGTCTGAACGAGATACAAGCGCTTGGACACGCGATGGGGTCGACCCATCCCGAAACATTCACCTCAATCTCCGGCGTCGGCGATCTTGACGTCACCTGCCGTTCGGTCTGGGGGCGGAACCGCAGATTCGGACGGGAAATCATTGAAAAACGCATTCTTGAGCGGTTCAGCGATTTGGACGATCTGATAAACCGCATCAAAGAGGTTGGCTATCTGCCGGAAGGCGTCGCCGCAGCCAAACATATAAAAGTGTTGGCGGAAAAATACAGACTCAAGACGCCGATAAGTATGGGTCTTCATCAAATTCTGAACAGGGAAATTGAACCTGCTGAATTTCTGAGGAATTTTTTAAACAGTTTGTCCTAGAATTATCTTGTCTTAGAGGCTGTTCCAAAACTAACCCGAACTATGTTCGCTGAATGTAATTCGCATTTTGGAACAGGCTCTTTAAAAGGAGAAAAAAGGGAAATGCCGTTAATTTATTCGTTTAACGTCTTGTTTGGGTCTTTTTTAGTTGTCGCTATTATTTGCATCGACTATCTCCTCAAATACAATACGGATGCTGTTCAAAGAAAAATCTTTGTTTCTTGCTTGTTTATGACACTTCTGGCGATAGTATGCGACTTCACTCATCAGGCGCTGGCGGGACAAGGCGGACAAATCGTACAAACCATACTGTATATTGTCAATACGCTTTACTATATTTCTCAGGTTGGCGCGATGTACGTAATGACTGTTTTTCTTGACTATATCTCTTACAAGAATATGAAGCGGTTGAAAACAATTATTATAATAGTCGCTGCGATTAACCTTGTCCATATAGCCGCGCTCTTGCTCAACCTGCAATGGGGTTTCTATTTCTTTTTTACGAACCGCAATGAATTCATGTACGGCGACAAGTATTTCATCCGTTTGTTGATAAGCTATCTTCCTTTTGTCATTGATATTGTTGATCTGTTTTTATCCTATAAAAACGTTTCATTCTATCATATCAACCTGATTTTCATAATCCTTATATTGTCAAGCGCAGGCTCCACGCTCAGCTTCTTAGCGAATAACACTCCGCTGTTCTGGATATGCTCCACATCAGGTCTTTTGGCTCTCTACCTTTTTATTATACGCGCCGAAGCGAAATTCGATGTTCTTACCGGCATCGGCAACAGGCATCTGTTTTACGAATTTATCGACAAGCTGAACAAGCAAAGCGGAGAGCAATCATGGTCAATAGCCATGCTTGACATTGACGACTTCAGACGCATTAACAACACGTATGGCCATATTGAGGGCGACAACGCCCTGCGGGATGTTGCGGTTACCATTAAAAGCTGCATCCGCGCATCGGATTTAGTGGTCCGTTATGGAAACGACGAATTTATTCTTGCCATTCAATCCGAATACGACATTGATAGACTTATGGAACGCATTCAGAAGGCGATATACGATCAGAATGAGAAGAGCGACCGCGCTTATACACTCAAGCTGAGTTACGGGTATAGCGCGTTTGTCACCCATTCAGAGCAAAGCGTCAATGATTTTCTTGTCAAGATTGAAACGCTCATGTGCAATCAGAAAAACGCGAAGCGCAGAAGTGGGGAGCGTTGAATGACAGCCGCCGGATACATTGGCACGTATACCCACGGCGCGGGCGGGAGAAGCGCGGGCATCTATTCATTTCTTTTTGACACTGACTCAGGGGAGGCAAGAGACCTGCGCATCGCGGCGGAGGCGGTGAATCCAGAATTTCTTGTTTTGTCCGCTTCTAAAAAGTTTCTGTACGCGACCCATGAGATCAATGAATTCCGGGGGAAGCCCACGGGCGCGGTCTCCGCTTTCGCGGTGAGCGGGGCGAGGGGAGAGAATCTCTCCCTTATCAACCAGGTTTCCAGCATGGGAAAAAGCCCGTGCCACATCGCGCTTGACAACAGCGGAACGTACGCCGTTGTTTCTAATTATATGGAAGGCTCTGTGGCTGTTTTTCCCGTCCATGCGGACGGAAGCCTTGGCGAATGCATCCAGACTGTTCAATTTACGGGAAGCGGTCCCAATACGGAGCGGCAGGAAGCCCCGCATGGACACTTCTTTATAACGCATAAGACGCCGGCGGGCGTGGAGCGTCCCAACCGCGCGCTTGCCTGTGATCTAGGCTCGGACAGGATATGGCGGTTCGCCTTTGACAAAAACAGGCGAAACCCCTTGCTTCCACTTGACCCGCCGTTTTTTCAATCCGCCGCTGGTTCTGGTCCAAGACACGCGATCTTCCACCCCACAAAAAATATTGTATATGTGGCGAATGAGCTTGCCTGCACAGTCGATGTCCTTTCAGGTGAATGCCTCTCCCTCCTGCAAACCATTCCGGCGCTCCCAACTACGGCAAAGACCGCCGTCGGCGCGACAGCAGCCGCGATAAAATTCGGCGCGGACGCCCGGCGCCTCTATGTGTCAATCCGCGGGGACGACAGCATAGCGTCATTCCGCGTTGGGGAAGACGGATTGCTCGAACCGGAACGAGTTGTTCCATCCGAAGGCAGAATGCCCCGGGATTTCACCGTCGATCCAACGGGCGCTTACCTGCTCGTCTGCCACCAGGAGTCAGACAACCTTGTCGTTTTTCATATTGACAGGACAACGGGCGTTCTGGAAAAAACTCGCGAATACGAAACGCTGTCGGGTGTGTGCGTCATTATGTGACGCGAGTGTCCCCTGGCGAGCGTAGACGCTTATCGTGGACTTTCTCCGCGCACATTGGCGTTATATGGCAGGCGATCAGTATTCCTAGCGCAATTCCGGGAATACTTCATAAGGCGTTCTAAAACCAAGTTTTTTACCGCTCATTGAGCAATCTTGCGATTTTTGGCATGTCACGCAGACTCAGTCACCTGAAATCGTCCGCCCAGCAATGTATTACTTCCCACAGCGAATGGGGATGATAAAAATAAACAGCCGTCGCGGTGTTTTTCCCCATCTCCTCGCCTTCCCGCAAAGACGCGGGTCTTACGGCGCCGACTTTTTCAGATACCTTCATGAGCAATACAATTTTATTACGCTAGAAATCGTTCTCGAAACCATCAAGACAAAACTTCCACCGCCAGATGGTTGGCGAGTGAAACTCACAGGCAATTAGTTGCATTGTACCGGCGGCGCCTCGCCTAAAAACAAACGGGAGGAGTTCCACCGGAACCCCTCCCGTTTTATGAGGCTGACACGATTTGAACGTGCGACCTTCAGATCCGCAATCTGATGCTCTATCCAGCTGAGCTACAACCTCATTGCACATCATATTTCTTGCTTTTGCGGGCTTTTTTTACAAGCAAAAACACGGAGCAGAGAGGATTCGAACCTCCGTTACCCTTTAGGGGTAAAACTCCTTAGCAGGGAGCCACCTTCGGCCACTCGGTCACCGCTCCAATAAACGCCGTCTTTTTCCATACCAAAAGAAATCATCGGCTTTGTCGCCTAAAACGGAGAGAGAGGGATTCGAACCCCCGGCGCCTTGCAGCGCAACGGTTTTCAAGACCGCCTCCTTCAACCGCTCGGACATCTCTCCACGAGATATTTATAATAGCGGAAAGCGCGCTTTTTGTCAAGCGCGTCCAACGCAATTTCACTAAAATTGAAACGGAAATGAAAAAGGCGGACAATCTCTGAAACCGCATGGTCTCAAACCGTACCACGCAATTTGACATTGCACGAACACGCCTGTAAACAAAGATTTCCGGCAAGCCCGCTCTCATAAGCGTTATAGCAAACATGGCGTTTATTTTAAGCCGCCTCTCGTAGAAAAAGAAACGCTTCCTCTATTGTCGATACGCCGCAGATCTTTTACAAAACGATCCTTTCACGCTCCACGATTTCGTTTCACGCGCCCTTCAGCCCATAGGCTTTCCGCAGGAATGATTTCAACCTCAAGTTTTTCACACCCACTTTGAAAATGAGTTTTCCGCATCCCTCAACTTATCCACAACCCTTCCCCCGCTTCTTTCAGCGCCATTTGCCCTTTCTCTCGCGAGCCTTTTTCCTAGAATATGTCAAAATTTACAGGCGCCCAGCTTTCAGGAAGAATCATGGCTATAACCGATGGTAGGGCGCATTCGCCTCGCCCTTACAAACGGGTTCCCGGTCAAGCCGGTTTCATGGAAAACCTGCCTATGACAAGCTCCGCCGCAACCCACTACGCGCTGACACCTACCTCCCCACCCCAACGTATTTGAGACCCGCTCTCTCAACATCTTCCCGCTTATAAATGTTTCGCAAATCAAAAAAGTAAGGGAGAATGAGCGATTTTTTGATCTTGTTCAAATCAAGGTTTCTGAATTGGTTCCATGGCGTAAGAATGACAAGAGCGTCCGCGCCCCTAGACGCTTCGTACTCGCCGCCTGTAAACGTTATCGAAGCCTTAATGCCGGCAAGCCGCCATTCCGCTTCCTTCCTTGCGGCGGGGTCAAAAAGGCGCAACTTCGCGCCCGCTTCCGCAAGCCGCTCACAGATGGCGATTGCGGGCGACTCTCGCATATCATCGGTGTTTTGTTTGAATGCCAGTCCTAAAATGGCGATGGTTTTCCCATGTAAATCGCCCAATTCAGCCTGTATCTTTTCCGCCATGCGGAGTTTCTGCCTTTCATTGGCGCTCATTACGGCTTCGACAAGCGACATCGGTTCGCCATATTCCCTGCCGATTTGCGCCAGCGCCCTGGTGTCTTTCGGAAAGCAAGAGCCGCCGTACCCGGGACCAGGATGGAGGAATTTGGAGCCTATGCGTCCGTCTCTGCCCACGGCTTTGGCGACATCCTGTACATCGGCGCCTGTTTTCTCGCATAAATTCGCAATTTCATTGATAAAGGTTATTTTCAGCGCCAAAAAAGCGTTGGAGGCGTATTTTATCATTTCCGCAGATTCAAGATTGGTTTCAATGTACGGCGTCTCGTTGAGATATAGCGGACGGTACACGTCCTTCATAAGGGAACGGGCTTTTTCGTTTTCCGTACCAATAACCACACGATCCGGATGGGTGAAATCGTACACCGCAGTTCCCTCGCGCAGGAATTCGGGATTTGAAACCACTTCAAAGGGTATCGCCGCTTCCCGCCGCGTCAACTCTTCCTGTATCCATCCATGCGCCTTGCGCCCGGTCCCGATTGGAACGGTGCTTTTGTCAACAACGACCGTCCATTTCTCAATAGTGCGTCCGATTTCCCGCGCAACTGTTTCCACATACCGCAAATCGGCGCTTCCATCGGCTGCGGGCGGAGTGCCGACCGCAATAAAAACCACTTCGCTCGCTTTTACCGCGCCGGAAAAGTCTGTGGTAAACGACAACCTCCCTTCTTGCATGTTTCTTGCCACAATGCCATCGAGTCCCGGCTCAAAAATCGGTATAATCCCCCGCTTGAGCGCCTTGATTTTCTCACTGTCGCTGTCAACACAGACGACTGTGTTGCCAAAATCCGCAAGGCACGCGCCCGATACGGAGCCGACATATCCTGTTCCTATCACCGCAATAGAGACCATTTTTCCTCCTACACCGCAGATCTACAGCCCGTCAGCCATTTTCCTGAACATTTCGTTTTTTTGGTACAATTCCTCGTAATTTCCACTGTCAACAATAACGCCCTTATCCATCATATAAATGACATCGCAGTTTTTTACCGTGGTGATGCGATGCGCCACCATGATGACGGTCTTTTTATGCCCAATTCGTTTGATGGCATCCATGATCGCGCTTTCCGTAACCCCGTCCAACGCGCTAGTCGCCTCATCAAGTATCAGTACCGAGGGTTTATGGTACACGGCGCGGGCGATGCCAATACGTTGCCGCTGTCCGCCTGAAAGACGGATTCCCCGCTCTCCAATAACGGTTTCATACTTTTGCTCCAGTTCATTCTGCACAAAGTCGTGGATATTCGCAATCTTCGCCGCATTAACGACATCCTTGTCATTTATCTTGTCTGGCGCGATGCCAAACGCGATATTGTTCCGTATGGTGTCATCCGTCAAAAAGATGGATTGCGGCACATAGCCCAGGTTCATCTGCCAGTTTTGCCGGTTTTCATTGGTTATTTCAACATCGTCAATGAAAATCTTGCCTTCTTGAGGTTCCAGAAGCCCCAGCAGTATATCAATGAACGTTGTTTTTCCGCACCCTGTCGAGCCGACCAGCGCCATCGAGGTGTTGGCTTTTATATGCAGGCTTTGGTTTTTAATCACTATTTTCTCAGCGTTCGGATAAGAAAAAGCGATGTCCTCAAGCCTGATGCCATTGTGAAAATCCAACTTTTGGACATCGCTGGAAAGCGGAATCCCTTCGGGAAGCTCGACCAATGTACGGTACAACTTATCCAGCGTCGCCCGATGATAGCGCAACCCCGTGAAACAGCGGTAAATTTTCTGTAAATTCGGCAACAACCGGTACGCGCCGAAGGCGTAAACGGTCAATGACGGCAGGAAATCCTCTATACGCTGCCCCATGGCTATCATAATGACAATAATGCCGACAATACTGCCGAATGCGACCGTCTCCAACAGGAATTTTGGAAGCTCGGCGGCTGTGTCGCTTATCGCGTTGTTCCTCGCCACTCTTTTTGACGGTACGCTGAAAAGGTCAAGAAACACCTTTTCTTTTCCCAATATTTTTACATCTTTTATCCCGCCGAATGTCTCAAGAACGTATTTATTTTTGAGAACGCTCAAGGCGTAGCGTTCTTTTCCTTTCCGGTCGAGGAATCTCCTTATCGTATAAAAAATAAAAATATACAATAAAGAAAAAATAACGCTGATAGACAGCGCGATAAGGGGATTTACCATAATCAGCAAAATAACGATTGCAATGGAAATCACCAAACTTGCGATGAGATTCAAAACATTCAGCAGAATGTTGGCAATAAAATTGTTCACTTCGGTTAAAATTTGCTGGGTTATTGACGCGGTGTTTGTATTCAGAAAAAAAATGTAGCGTTGCTTCAGGTATTTTTCAAAAAGCCTCATTGAAATAGAATAATTTCTCTTCCCCGTATATGAATAGAGGACATAGTGAATAAAGGCGAGAGACAAGTTGCTCAACGCCAGAAAGATCACAACGGCGACGCCGAAAGCGATAATAAACTGATCATCCGAAGAAAAATTCAAAAAATCATATATCTTTTCCAAATATATATTGCTGTGGATCATACCGGCGTTTGACAACATAGACATAAACGGACCGATAGAGCCTACCCCGATTATTTCAATAAATCCCATGACAAGAATCAGGGAAAAAATAAAAACAAGCTGTTTTTTTTCACGGTTGTCAAGAATATCAAAAACGAGTTTGAAATCAGGCATTTTGTCCTCTAATAGTGGTGTCCAACGCCGATGAATATTTCATCGTACCATGGCATTTTTCCGGTTTCAATTATTTTATTTATATTATAACCGGCGCTTACACGCAAATAAAAACTACGCCATGCAAGCGGAAAGACGATAATTTCCAAACCGGCTGCGCAAACCGGCGCCGATAAAAAATGGCTGTCCTTACTGTCCGTATATCTTCCCTTGCTCCATGAAACATCTCTTTTCCCCTGCAAAAGAGCGGCGTCAATAAACGGCGACACATGCATATCAAAATTAAAGTACCGCAAGGCTCTCACGCCGAACCATTCGGAAGGCGTGAAATGCAGGATTTGCAAAGGAAAATCGGCGTTTAACAGGAGCATAAAACCCGCGTTTTCCGCTATGAGCGTATTGTCCCTTACGCCGCGGATCTTGTCTCCAACTTCGGCATACGCGGGATACCATCCGCCCTTGAAATTATTGGTAAAAAACCATTGGTTAAACGACAACCGCCCGGAAACGCCGAAAAAAGAAGCGATTTTCTTATGCGCGCGCGCGCTGGCGCTGTAATTGATAGACCAATCGTTTCTATAAATGTTATACGTATTTGAGTTTTCAATGGAAGCGTCCAATCCATTCCTGAAATTTTCAAACCAGTTTATTCTTCCAAAACCAAAGATCTGGGAGAACGTCAAGTCAGGACCTTTTCTCAGCTCGTCCTGATCCGTGAAATTGTACTTGATTTCTCCGGTAATTTTTGGAGTGTACGTCAATTCTCCAAAACCGCCAGCTTCCACGCCCAGAGGGATTTTCCACGAGGCGCTCAACGCGCTTGACGTATAAAATGGAGCGAATTCGCCGAATTCATCCTGATACACAGTACTGTTCTTTTCGCTGAAAACAAAACTTTGTTCAAAACCAACCGTAATTGTTGTTTTTCCCCAGGGAATATCCATTGAAACGCCTGTAGTGTTTTTATAGTACAGCGGCTCTCCAAATGTGTAGGCAAAATCATGATCAAAATTGAAATTCCAAAGAAACCCCATGAATTTAAACGGCGTATCAGAATCAATGCCGAAGGTTATGGAACCTTCCTCCCATGGTTGCGATATACCCTTGCCGCCATCCCAGTGATCCGCGTCAAGCATATAGCCTATATCCAAACGCAACGGATACATAGTGCCAAGAATATTGTAGTCCCTGATTTTTAACTCCAGATCAAACCCTTCGCTGGTGCTGTACTTTGGCTCAGGCAACACAATAAAATTTATCGTATCAACGAGTTCCACCACAAGATGCGCCGGAATTTCGCCGTCCTCTTCAGGCTCTCCCAGGGTGTAGGTGATACGCGCGGATTCCAGCACTCGTGTATTTAAAAGAATTTGTTCTTTGCCCTTGATATAGTTATCCAGCTTTGTTTTGCCTGTGATCCTTTCCCCTTCATTGATTTGCGCAACAGAGGCGGCAGCCCACGGCTTGGTGCGCCCGGTTATTTGAAATGTCGCGCTGCTGATATAAAAAACCGTCTCCTCCTCATCCGCTCCAAGCGGCGCTTCACCGCCGCCTTCATCTTCTTGAGCGTACAGCGGCGTTATCAAGAGAAAGGTTAAAAACCATAGAAACCGACGCTTTCTCTTCATGCGGCTTCTCCGTTGATAATATGGAGTATTCTTTCTATTTTTTCTATAAAGACGACGCCACACCCGCGTTGTTCCGGTACGACAAACGCGAGCTTGCCCGCCTTTTTCTTCTTGTCATTAAACAGAGCCTCCATGAAACGCCCCGTTTCTTTCATGCCGGGATGCGGCGCTCGCGTCTCATACCCGAATGAGTCCAAAAGCCCTGTAATTTTTTCAGCGCGGTCGCGCCCGGTCATGCCAAGCGACCGCCCCAGATCGCAGGCGCGCGCTATCCCCCATGCCACCGCTTCCCCATGAGTGAGGCGCCCAAGTCCGGCAGACGCTTCCAGCGCATGCCCAAAGGTGTGTCCAAGGTTCAAAAGCCTGCGTCGCGTTCCCGTCTCTTTCGGATCCTCTTCAACGATGCGCCCTTTTATTTCAACGGATCTCGCTATGCACGCGAGCAATTCTTCCCGCAGAAAGCTGTCTTGCGCCATGTTCGCCGGAAAGTCCGGCGCGGAGAATGCGTCTTTCAGGCGCCCTACGCGGTCAAGAAAATCATCGTTGTCATCCAAAACAGCGGTTTTTAAAAGTTCGGCGAATCCAGACTTCCATTCCCGTCCGGGCAATGTTGACAAGCTTTCCAGAGGCATGACAATGAGCGGGCTTGGATAAAATGTTCCGGCAAAATTTTTTATGCCGAAAAGGTCAAAGCCGGTTTTCCCTCCCACAGCGGCGTCAACCATGCCAAGCAATGTGGTGGGCGCGAGCGCGAGTTTTGCGCCCCGCATGTACACCGAAGCCGCGAACGCCGTCATATCGGTTATTACGCCGCCCCCTACGCCTATGAAAACGCCGTCTCTTCCGAGTCCCGCGTCGCTTGCGGCTTTAAGGATTTTTTCGACATTCACCCAATTTTTGGCGCTTTCCCCGGCCGGCAACACGCATATTCCGCATGTCTGCGACATGGCTTGAGCGCCAGCGCTTTCGCCGGCGGCAATTCTGGCTGCAATGCCGGCGGTGTTTTCATCGCAAACAAGCAAACGCGCATCTCCGGAGCCGGCGATGCCCTCGGCACCACGTATAGCGTGAATATCACGAATGGCTTTTTCTATATAGATTGTTGACGCAATACCGCCAAAAGTGAAAGTGAACTTCATACGCTATACAATATAGCATATTTTAGAGTCGAATACTAGGAAAATAGGAAAAATTGCGGGGCAAACTCATGCAACTCCCAAAGAGTGGGAAGCCAATCGCCCTTAAGCGACATCTTGAACATCAGATGCTTGCAATCGCTTGCAACCGGTTTTTTCTCCGGCACCCGCCGTTTCAGTATGCTAAAAAAAGCGGGAAAAACTGGCCGCCGCGTATTGACAAGGCGGCGGTTGCGCGTTATAGTATTCCGTATGAGCGTTTCCATACGGCGTCTCAAAACGGACGCATTGACTAACGGCAGGCATCCTCTGGTTTCCGGGCGTTTTAGCGCCGCATCCGATATTCATGAGACCCCCCCCCCCCCCGCTAGGTTTATCGTCCGCCTGTCATAGGGAAACCAGCGCGGCTTTGCCGTCGGCAGAGCCGCGTTTTACCGGTCTTTCCGCTTGGGGGATTTCTTTTCCCGCTTCCACCTATTTCTTTCGCAACCTGAAGAAATCTTATTCTCATCCAAAGAACTCTTTTTATCATTGCAAGACTTTTTATTACAGTTCAAAGACTTCTTGGAACCGTTTCAAGACTTCATGGAATCGCTCGCATATCACTTTTTATAGCCTGAAGAGCGCGTGTGAACGCCCAGTGAGTAATGTACATAACATGTGGAGGAGGAAGAAATTGCATTCCCATTAATGACGCGGAATTTGACCGCTGGCTCAAATTTTTCATCAGTTGCACGGAACAGAAACGCTCCGGCAATTCACTGAACTGGGATCACACCCGCAATCGGCGCTGATCGGACTGGCGGACGCCTATGCCGCGTGGACGACGGCTTACACGTCAACCTTGGGGCCACACACGCCGCAGGAGAAGAGTCGTGTGAGAAAGAGAGCGCGAAACACGTGATACGAGATTTCGTGAACCGGTATTTACGGTTCGATCCGGTTACGAACGAGGATGGGAGTCCTCATCCACGACATGGCGTCCACGCCAGCGTCGAATCCGGAGTATACGCCTGAGATGGAAGTTTCGGCGCCGCTGCCGAGGACGCTGCGATTCAGGTTCAAGGCGGATAGAGGCGAAACGCTGGGGAAGCCGGAGGGCCGTACACGGGCTTGAGCTTCTGTAGATGATACTAGATGCGCCGCCAGTGAAGATCGGGAGTTTCTACATTCTACGTTCAAGCGCGAAGAATCCGCTGGAACTGACGTTTGATGAGGATAAAAAAGAGAAGGGAGTGTATTTTGCGACGCGGCGGGAGACTGGTACGGTGAAAAAGGGTCCCGAGAGCGATATTTTCAACATGGTTATTCCCTGATGAGTCGGCAGGTTTCGGCTGGAGTACGCTCAGAAATCGCGTATAAAGGGTTATGCCCATACAACCATACTCTGAACGCGCAAGGTTGTATGAAATCCAAGGCATATAAAGGAAAATGGCTGTACCAGAGGCTAATGCGGCAGGAAGTCCGGCTTCTGATGAGCAAAGAGAAACCCCGAAAACGGCGTATCTGGCAAGAGCAAACCGTTTCCGGGTCAGCTAAACGCTTTTGAGAGTATACCCCTGAACGCAGGGCGCCTTCAAGAGCGGTTAGCCTTCTTTTTTAACTCTCCCGTAGGGGAGGGTAGATTATGTAAGGAGGGCTTTTATGAAAAAGCGCTCAGCGTTTATGGCGGGAATACTCAGTTTTATACTGGTATTCGGATTGGCTCTGACCGGCTGTGATAACGGCGGTGGAGATAATAACAGTGGCAATAGCGGCAATAGTGGCGACAACAGCGGCAATAGCGGCGACAACAGCGGCAATAGTGGCAATAACGGAGGAACGAGCGTACCGTCCACCCCGGCCGGACTAAGCGCGACCGCCCAGTCGTCAAGCAGCATCAGTGTGTCGTGGCTCACGGCAAGCGGGGCGACAAGCTATCGTGTCTACCGCTCGACAAGCAGTTCCGGCAGTTATACTCAAGTGGGCAGCCCCTCAACAACCGCTTACACCGACACGGGGCTTTCCGCGTCCACAACCTACTATTACAAGGTCAGCGCGTATAACAGCGCGGGAGAAAGCTCGCAGTCAAGCTACGCATCCGCAAAAACATCATCAAGCGGCGGCGGTTCTGACAGTGGAGGAGGCGGAGGAACAACCGCCACAAAACCAAGCGTCCCGACCGGCGTAAAAGCGGCCGTTCAGTCTTCCAGCAGCATCAGTGTATCATGGAACAGTGTGTCCGGCGCGACCAGCTACAAGATATATAGGGGAGTTTCATCAACTTGGACTCCCAGTGAAACTACGGCGGAAGGCGCTTCGTATACATTCACCGGATTGGATGCCAGTACGACTTACTATTTTCGTATCACCGCGATCAACAGCGCGGGTGAGAGCGCTCAATCTACCGCCGTTTCCGCGAAAACCCAGGATGCCCCTCTGACAAAACCAAACACCCCTTATGGATCGCCAACGATAAGCAACCCAAGTTCAACCAGTTTAACAGTTACATGGGGTACAGCGATGCGCGCAACTAGCTATAAGCTGTATCGTAAGTCAAGCATAAACAACGCCTGGAATGTTGTGTATTCCGGCGCCTCGACAACATATAAAGATACAGGTGTGATTTCAAATACAACGTATTGGTACAGAGTTACTGCTGTAAATAGCGCCGGTGAGAGCGATCCATCAGAAGAGAGGCAATTTACCACATATTAGCGGGGATATGGACTGGGGCTTATGAAACTCTAACCATTACAGATTCCGGCTGGAAACTGGAAAAAACAGTACTGGATGGGGCGAATCAGCGGAAATTTGGTATGACACTCTACTATGGGATGTGTATTGGCCATTATATCCGATTCGTTGAAACCTAGTCGCTTTTATCTAAAAAACATTTAAAAAGTCAAGCGGGGGCGGAGATAGCGCCGCCCCTTTTCTTTTAGGCGCAAAGCCATGCGGAGCGCACGGCTGTCAAAGGCTTTCGCATAACGCCGTGTCAAGCGTTTCCCAAGCCTCGTCCGATTTCGGGAACGGCTCATGAAAGAATGGTTTGAAGCCCGTTTCTTTCCTATACATCCGGGGTTGTTTTCCAAAACCGGCGTTTGAAACAAGGCGAACTCATACAACTCCCAAACGCCTTGAACGTCAGGCGCTTGCAGAGGGACAGACAACGCTCTAGGAGTTTGTTGCGCTTCGCGCCCAAAACAGGCTCCGAGCGCATCTAGAAAAATGTACATGAGTTTGCCCTGGAAAAATTGAGTGAAAGGGCGATTTTGATCACGCTTATGCGCCACGATCTCGACACCGGAGTCACACCACCAGCGCCTCCAGACTTGCTATAATAAACATAAGCAGACTCGACCGGAACAAGGCGTCCTGATTCCCAACGCCTTCAAGATAGGCGTCCCAGCGCCCGGCAAAACCAGTCGCATCTTTCCTCTCAAGGGGCAGCCGCTTCCCTATGAGAAGGCTTTCGCTGTTTTTATCCCGCAAAACCACATCGCCCGCAAACACGACGCGCAAGCTGGTGAGCGTATTCTTCTCGCTGCGGACAAGGAAGACCGCGCCGCCAGCGGACTCGCCGGTCTCATGGCGCTTGAATTTCTTGTATGCGGAATAATCCCACGGCTCAAGGGGGATGCGGATGCGGGTGAGCAGTTCCTGTTCGTTTAAGGCGAGGGATTCTGAGAGGGAAGAGAAACGGGACGCGGCGATCCAGCGGGCGGACGATGCGCATCGAAGTTCATAGAGCGCGTCAAGCCCGATAAGAGGCGCGGAAGCGTCGAGTCTTTTCGCCTTATAACAGAGATTGCCGCCTATGGTCGCAATGTTGCGGACTTGGGACCCCGCAATAAGTTCAAGACAACGGATAAACACCTCAGGCACGGCTTTTCCAAGCCGGATGATCTCATTCAAGGTGACCATCGCTCCCAATTCAAGATAGCGTTCCGTACGGGTAACGCGCCGCAAGTCGGCAAGCTTGTCAAGACATAGAATATTGCGCGGCAGGCATGGACACCGGCCTCCCTGACGCCGCATAATTTCTGTTCCGCCGGCAAACGGCGCCGCATCCGGGAATTTGCTCCACGCTGAAAAGAGTTCTCCGAAACTGGCGGGAAAAAACGCCTGGTTGTTAGGTGAAACGTCCATAGAGTCTTCTTTGCCGTATATCGGCAGTCGCTGACACCGCGTTTATCAGCGCGTCAGGGTCAGTACACCGGCATTTCAAGCCCTGAAACCCAAGCAAGATTTCCTTGCGCGAGGGACGGGGAGTTTTCGAGAGAATCATCTCAACCGCCAGAATTTTGCCGGTTTCGCAGTACCCGCAGGTTTCCACACCGGCTTGAAAAAATCCCGCGATGATGTCCTCGTATTCGTTATTTTGCGTGAATCCTTCTATGGTGATGACTTCGCTTCCGTGTACGCGAAACGCGGGTATCAGACACGATTTGACAACTTCTCCGTTAAAAATAACCGAACACGCATCGCACCTTCCACAGAGGCAACCAGCTTTCGCGCCCATCAGAGAAAAGTCTCTGCGCAAAATGTCGATGAGCCTGATGTTCGCATCGACACGGACGGCGACATCTTCGCCGTTCAAAATGAACCCTATGGTCACTTTTTTTCTCCCTGGACAGCAACCCACATGTCTTCCGGTCGCAATGGGATTTTCTCAAACACATGATCCAACGACTGAGAAACAGCCTGCGCGTACGCCGCGGGAATCACGCAAAACGGAAGCTCTCCTATGCCCTTGGGTTCGCTCGTTTTTTCCGCGTTTTCCAGAAAGCGCACTTCTATAGGCGGTATGTCCATGGGAGAAGGGATGTCATAGTTATAAATGAATTCATCCATGATCCTGCCGTCTACGTAAGAGAGATTTTCCCGCGAAGCCCAACCGAGCGCGTGAATCGCAGATACGACGACAGTTCTGCGGGCATGTTGTTCCGATAAGATGCGCCCTCCATCAATACAAAGCCAAATTCCCCGTATTTTTGGGACGGAGTCCGTCTGTTCCATTTCAATTTCCACCACGGCGGCGCCCCAGCTTATGGGTGAAAAGGCGTTTTTATCAACCGCAGAAGTACGGACAGGCTGTATGCTTTCACTCCACGCATGGACATTGGACGGCTTAACGCTCCGGCGTATGACAAGCGGAAGCGCCGCGTGATGCCGCTCTTTTTTGAGCGCAAGGCAACAACGCGCCGCGAGCCGTGTTATGACCGCAATAGTACGGGAATTGCTTGATGGACCCGAATCGGGCGCATCGCCGGCGCTTTCGTTGTTCACGGTTACGGAATTTTCGTCTAAAGCCAGTATCTTTGCGGCAAGACGCCGCACAATTCGCTCCCATGACCCGTTTGACGGCGCCGTAGTGGTACGGATTTCCAGGGCGCCATCTTCTTTAAGGATCGCTTCCACCGTATAGTTCCCCTTATCCGCTCCTGAAACATGAAGAAACCCGCTTCCTTGGTACGCCGCAGCTACGCCTATGCCACGAAACGGCATGGCGTTATTTTCCCGCACTCGCCGTCTTAACAGTTCATAGGACGCCCATTTCCGCTTATAATCGCTCATCGCTTCAACCATTTCCATGACCGCATCCATGTTGCCCGGGTCTTGAATAGGGACGCCGATGGCGAGGCTCTTCTTCTTTCTTAAAAAACGCCGCTTGCGCCATTCGGCGGGGTCTATGCCGAGCATGTCCGCCGTGCGAGAAGCATGACGTTCCGCCGCAAAGAAACCCTGGGCTAAACCAAAGCCTGAAAAAGGACCTTGTACCGGCACATTGGTTTGTGCGCACTGCGCCTTCATTGAAATAAACGGCGTGTGATAAAATCCCAACGCGCCGAGGCAGGTGGCGTCCAGAATTTCATCGGTAAAAACACCCGCCGCGCCCAAATCGGCGGCCACAGATATGTCATTTCCCAAAAGATCGCCCTTCTCATCCAGACTGCTGGTTATCCTGATTTCTGAAGCGTTGCGTTTGGGCGAAAAACGAAAATCTTCTTCGCGGGTAAGACAGAGACGCGCTGGCTTGCCGACGACAAACGCCGCAAGCGCCGCGTGGCAACTTATCAACGAAGGATACCAGAGCTTCCCGTCAAGATGCATGCCGGTATTGTGGAGGACAACCGCAATCGTCTCAAGCGGGACTTTCAACATCTTGCCCACAGAACGTCTGACATGAAACGCCCATTGTGTTGCGGTATGGATGGTGACGCCGCCGTGCGAGTCAATGGATGCAACTGCGGCGTGGGGTTCCGCGTACCAATGCTCTTGCACGCCGGTTTTGTATACGCCCTGTACGGTTGTTTTCACCGTATCCGCTTCAAACGGGGCGCCCAAGACGATGGTTCTTTCCGCAAGGACAACGCCTTCAAACGCATCGACGCTACTGTCCGTAGAAAGATGTGAAAATGCGGGCGCTTCTTCTTCACAGACGATTTCGCATTGGGATGCGTATTTCCCTAATTCCACCTCATGGGGGCCCACAAGCAGGGCGACCGGTTCTCCTATATAGGAAACTTTTTCCGCGAGAACCGGGACCGGAAAATCATCAATTTCATTTTTGCCGGGTATGTCGTTTGCGGTGACAAGCAGATAACTGGAAGGCATATTCGGCGGACAGTTTATGCTTTTTACTGTTCCTTTTGCGACGGGAGAACGAAGGGTGACGGCAAACCAACCGCCCTGTGGATAGATGTCGGTGATGAATTCTTGCGCCATTTTACCACCTGCACAGCCGCCGGCGACGTTGCGCCGCAAGCGGCGCACACCGATCTACTTTGGGCGCGTCACGAACGATCATGCTCAATATTCTTGCTGATTCGGGATTTTCCGCTCCCTCTGGGAATGCGCTTCCACAGGGTTGCTACAAGGAAGACAAGAATTGCGGAACCCGCCGCTTCCAACCCGCCATTTGCTATCGCCACTGGAATTATCGCTTCCCAGGGGAAAAGCCGCACAATTCCAAACCCGGAAAGAACCAGCGCCGTATTGACAAGGCTTCCTGTTATTGCGGCGGCGATTATTGCGGCGGACTCCAACACCGGATTAACAGCCTGCGGTCTCACCGCCGAAGAAGCCGCAAACGCCGAAGGTTTTTTCAATTGTCCGCTGATGAGCGCGTAAACCAACCACGCCGCAGGACCAATCAGGATGCGGGGGACTATCGCAATATAGGGATAGGTGACAAACGCCATGTCTATGGGCGTCGCGGCCATGAGCGCGGATTGAACGATGCTGAACACGCCGAACAAAAGCCCTATGAAAAAACCGGCGAACGGGCCTTCCAGAATCGCGCCTATAATGACCGGCGTCTGGAGGATGGTGATTGACGCTCCAAAGGGAAAGACGATGAAGCCCAATCCCGTAGTCCCAAGTACGATCACAACCGCCGAAAGAACGCCGGTAACCGCCATGCTTTTTACCGTAATAGCCATAGCGTGACACGAGGGACTCGAACCCCCTACCTGCTGCTTAGAAGGCAGCCGCTCTATCCGGGTGAGCTAGTGTCACAGGGCGAATATCAGATTCGCCAATGCTAAACCGTCCTGGAACACGTCCTATAGGACGCCCTACAGGGCGGTATTAGACCTTTCTCTGTTAATAATCGGCGCTGTGTGGGCGTTTCTTCACCCATACAATTACGCTTTGCCGCCTCGAAGATAAGTCCGTTGCTTATAACCGCCTTCATCTCCATTTTTGGCGCCCCGAAAATAAACCCGCACCTGCTTATAAGTGCCTTCACCCTCGCTCTTTGTTTCAATATCAGCAATATCGTTGAGCGTGGTGTGAATAAGACGGCGGTCGAACGGGTTCATGGGTTCAAGCAAAATGGAGCTTTTCGTTTCCCGCACTCGGTCCGCGACGGTGTAGGCGAGGCGCACCAGCGATTCTTCCCTGCGGATGCGGTAGTTTTCACTGTCGAGGATCACCCGAATGTCCTCTCTGCCGAGCTTGCCGGCGTAAATATTCACCAAAAGCTGCAAAGCGTCCAAGCTTTTGCCTTTCTTTCCGATTAAAATAGACGAATTCTCCGATTCAATTTTAAGACCTATTTTATGATCTTCACGAAATTGAACGCTTATCTTTCCCGGACACCCCATTTTTTTTATAAGGGTCTCCATAAATTCAACCAGCTTTTGTTCAAATTCATTTTGGCTGGACGGATCGCTGAAACCAGTTTGACGCTTTCTTTCACCTTCTTTTTCCGCTATGCTGGCGGTGAAAGTTTTCGTATCCTGCGGCGCCGCCCGTTCCACGCGCAACGCGCCGCCACGCTCTGCGTCACGTTGCATATTCGCCGCCAGATTTGTATGGACTTTGATTTTTACAAATCCTCTTTTGAACAAACCGCCTCGTTGAGCTTCAACAATCTCAACATCAAACGCATCTTTTTCAAGCCCCAGTTCCGCCGCAGCCCGATCTATGGCCTCTTTTTCAGTGCGGCCCTCAAATTCATAAACCATATATTTTCTCCTGTGAGACGTTTCCCAATGCGCGGATCCAAAACGGCCGTTTTGAGAAAGCGTCCCGCTATTAAAACTTTCCTAAAAAAATATGCCGCTCATCGCTTTTTTTTCTTCTTGGGCGGCAGTTTAAGCGATTCTTCGGACTGAGCCGCAAGCGCGGCGCGTTGGGGCGCAAGATATTTATTTATCGCCAACTGTTGAATCAAGGTCAATACGTTGGACATAATCCAATAGATGAGCAAGCCGGACGGCACATCGTACAAAATGAAAAAGAAAATCACCGGCATACCGTACATCATTATTTTCATCTGCATCCCGCCCGCTTGACCAGGCGTCTCGGTAATCTTGCCATAGAGAAGCTGGGAAGCCACATAGATAAAGGGCAGGGCGCGGATAGCTGTCCAGCCGAGAATCGGCAGAGTGAAATTATTCGGGAACGAGAACACAGCTTCGGGCAGGGAAAGGTCCGGTATCCAGCCAGAAATGAACATCGCTCCGCGCAGATCGAAGTGCGTGTTAAACAGGTTGTACATCGCAAAGAAAATGGGAATCTGAATCAACATGGGAAGACAGCCCGCCATGGGGTTGTACCCTTCCTTTTTGTAGAATCCCGCCATTTCCTGATTCAGCTTCTGGGGGTTGTCTTTGTACTTAGCCTGTAGGTCTTTGATTTTCGGAGACAGCGCCTGCATGCGCAGGGTGGACTCCGAGCTTTTACGGGTCAGCGGGAACATGATCACTTTTACCAGGAGGGTGAGAAGAATAATGGCGACGCCGTAGTTATGTCCAGGTATAATGTTGTGAAAGAGCAGGAGGAGCCATTTCAACGCCGTCTCAAGCGGAGCGAGTATGCCGGAGGTGTTGGCCGCCTTGATAAGCTCCATGTTGGTAAGGTTGAAGTTGTTTTTGCCGTTGTTGTAAATCCCAAGCGCGTCTTGAGATTTTGGTCCCAGATAAAAGCGATAGGTGTCTTCGGTTCGGGACGCATTCAGGCTTGGACGAACGATGTACAGCCGGGAAGCGCCAGCGATTCCCGGTTCCGGCTTGGTGGAAAACGCTATATCATACTGGGACGGATAGGGGATGGCGATGAACGTGAAGTACTTGCCCGCAACGCCCGCCCATGGAGGTCTGTTGCCGATAATGACCGGTCCGTTGTCAGTCACTTTCTCCTGTTTCAGCTTGTTGTTTGTATAGGTGTAATAATGCCGGTACTCATAGCGCTGATCGAGCTTGTCAAAAGCGGGTCCAAATTGCGGCGCGGATCCCAGCGTATAAGATACGCCGGAGAAGTTGAAGCCCGTTCCTTGAGCGCCGTCCAGCGTAATGACAAGCTCAAACATGTACTCGTCTGGTTTGAATTCGTAGCGTTTTGTCAACCGGAATGTGTTGTTTCCGGAATCGCCGGTCGTGACAAAGTCACGGTAAAATTCAACAATGTAATCGGAAATGCGGCGCATATTGAAAAATGATGTTATGGGCGCGGCGTTAATGTCGCCGAACGCAATGGCAAACGCATGAGATTCGCGGTCGCCGCTTAACACCATTTCCACGAAATCTTCTTTATCATAGTGTTTCTTGAGTTTGTAAGAAACTATGTCGCCGCCAGCGTTGCTCAACACAACCGCCGCCAGCCCGTTGTCTATGGTTATCCGCTCTTCACGGTCAGGCGCTTCCACGAACGTCTCACCCACAACAGCCGCGTCCGCCGTTTCGTCTGACGGCTGAACCGCATCCGGCGAGACGGGCGAGACGGGCGAAACGGGCGAAACGCTGGACGTTCCGTCACCGTTCGTCCGCTCCACTGGAATAGGCGCGGCGGGCTGTTGGGGGTAAAAAATCCCCTGAATAACGTAGAACCCTACGATGACCACAATCGAAAGAACCACCGCTAATATTGTATTTTTCTCCACAGAGAGCCTCTTGTTTTATCTAAATTTTGTTTTTAATGAAGGAATTCATCACAACAGCGCCTTCTTCCTCAACATTGTTTTGCAGAAACACACTTACGGCACCGGATCATAGCCGCCCGCATGAAAAGGATGGCAACGAAGCAACCGTTTGAGCGCCATGAAACCGCCCCGGAAGAAACCGTATTTTTCTATCGCCGTGAACGCATACGCGGAACACGACGGAACATACCGGCAACAGGGTCCCACATAGGGTGAAATCACATATTGATAAAACCGTATTAAAAGAAGCGCGCCGTTCCGCAACGGTGATCTCAATGTCTTGACCACACAACTCAAACTCGCTCCTCCAGTACAGGCGCCACGAACAGGTCCGCTTTAGAAAACAACCGCCGCAACTGCTCCATGCGGCCGGAAAAAGTGTCCTTGCCAACCGGATACACCAACAACGCCAAATCAAACCCCTGCTTGACATCGCGCTGTAAATGCCGATACGCTTCCCTTCCCACCCTGCGGCACCGGTTTCGTTCCACGGCATTGCCGAATTTACGTGAAAAGGAGAACACTATCCTGGTATGCCCCACGGTATTCTTCAATACAAACAATTTCGCGCCAAAACAGGAACTGATCCTACCCTCTTTAAATACCGCTCTGATTTCTTCGCGTTTTTTCAGCCGACATTCCCGTCTGAACCGCAAATCTCCTTCTTTTCGCCTTGCTTCTGAATTCCCTAAACCGCTCACGCCTAATACGGCTTCTTCTCGTCGGAAACCGTCAGTTTAAACCGTCCCTTCGCCCTGCGCCTTTTCAAAACGAGCCTGCCCCCGCGCGTCTTCATCCTTGCCCGAAATCCGAATTTTCGGTTGCGCTTAACCTTACTGGGCTGATACGTCCTTTTCATATATTCTCCTTATATACAGGGTCTTTCCCAAAACTTCACGTTGCGGACGCCCGCTTGCAGGCAAGCCGCCGCCGTTGGGAAAACCTCTATCTTGAATTATATTACCTAAATTAAGATACTACTATAATAAAGATACTCAAAAAGGTCAAGGAGGGAAAGCATAATTTACGTACTAAAAAATTTTCGTTTGGTTGACGAGCGCATTGACATGATGGGGCGCGTTGTGGTTGAAAACGGCGTTATAAAGGAAGTCGCTCCGCATGACAGACGGACGCCGGCGCACGTTGACGCGGTTATTGATGGGAAGGGACTGACGCTGCTCCCCGCGTTTATCGATCTGCACGCGCATTTCAGGGATCCGGGCTTTCCCGACAAGGAAACCCTTGAATCCGCAAGCCTCGCGGCCCGGGCGGGCGGTTACGCCACCGTAGTCTGCATGGCGAACACCAAGCCGCCGCTTGACACGTTTGAAGCCGCGCACTCGCTGAGAGCGCGTTCCGCCGCATTGGGGCTTATTGATTTGCATCCTGCGGTGGCGCTGACAAAAGGCATGGAAGGAAAGGAGTTGTCTGACATCAAACGGGGATTGATGAAACAGGAAAAGCGCGCGCTCCACCCCCCTATTTTCGATCCGCCGCTCATTTTTTCCGAAGACGGCAAAGACGTTTTTGACGACGCCCTCTTTCTTGAAGCGTGCTCCGCCGCCGCGCAATTCGGCGTACCGGTGTCCTGCCACTGCGACAATGGCGGCGTTGAGGCGGAAAAGGCGAAACTGTTCGGCGAACCGCGTGAAGTGTGGAGCCGCATTGAAGAAAACAACGCCACGGAACGGGCGCTCCGGCTTGGGAGCCAAGCGGGATGCGCCCTTCACATCGCCCATGTGTCGACAAAAGAGGCTGTCGCCGCGCTTCGGGACGCGAAGCTGAAAAACCCGCGTGTCACCTGCGAGGCGACTCCACATCACATCGCGCTGTCAGAGGAAACCGCCTCGCTCCTGGGAAAAAGTTCCTTCGGGCGAGTGAATCCGCCCCTGCGTACTGAGGAAGACCGGCTCGCGGTTATCGTCGGCATCGCCAGCGGCGCCATTGACGCGATAGCCACTGATCACGCGCCGCACACCGCGCAAGACAAGGCTAACGGCGCCCCGGGGTTTTCCGGTCTTGAAACGGCTTTCGCCGTGTGCTACACGGAACTGGCGCGAAGCGGCGTTGTCAGCCTTCAAAAACTGTCTTCGCTTATGAGCGCGTCGCCGGCGCGTATACTGGGCTTGAAAGACAGGGGCGCCATTCAGGAAGGCTTGCGCGCGGATCTCGTTGTCGTTGACACGGAAGCCGAGTGGATCGTGGATCCGTCCGCGTTCAAGTCCAGAGGGAAAAATTCGGCGTTTGCCGGCAGAAAGGTTTTTGGCAAGACGCTTGCGACAATGCGGGCGGCTGCGGCGCGGGTGTTGGTTGTGTAGCAAGCCGCAGGGCGGCGCGGCTAACCGGCGTCTTGCGTATGCCGTCAGGCGCGCGAGAAATATATCATATTTTTTTATATTTTTTTTGAAAAAAATTGACTTTTCAAAAAACATGCGGTATAGTTATAGCCATAACGTCTGTTGTGAAAGAAGCCGATCCGTTTTCAGAAACGGATGCCGCAACTTTCCAGCAAATTTTTTAAGGAGGAAACGGATGGTTTACAAAACAGTACGGAGCTTGAAGAAAATAATAGTTCAACATAGCGAAGGCAATCCCCCCCCCCCCCCCCATATTTAAGTACACTCATACGTTCCATACATCGTCTTATATACAAACACTTTTTAAATCTCTCTTTAGACACAGCGCCGTCTCCTCCTTGCGCCCGCTTTCGTGCGCCGAGCTTCGCTTCGCGTCCTGAAACAGGCGCTCTCGCCACGTCTGCCCCGCGCCCAAAGCGCGTCGTGGAATGCGGATTATCCGCATCTATATATTTTACGGGAGCCACGACAAGTCTTGGCTCCCGACTTTAAAAGGAGAGGAAACTTATGAAAAAAGCCCTTTATCTTTCGGTGGCGACGGCTTTGCTGTTCGCCATGATTCTTGCCGGTTGTGACGGAGCTCAGGATATTTTTCAAGAGAGAGACTACGCCGCCATCCCCGGTCCGAAAAACCTGAAAGCGACCCCGTTACGCGGAATCAATGTGATTTCATGGGACGTGGAAAAAGACGCCAGGGCCGGTTATACTGTGGTCCGCAAGGACACCGTGACGGGAGAGCCGCGGACGTTCACCACATCGCAGTCGCAGCCTTATTATGTGGATAGAGTTGGTTTCGACAACCTGTTGGTTGACAAGCGCAAATACACCTATACGGTGGTCGCAAACAGCGGAACCGACCTCAATCTGCGCAACGGCTCGTCAAGCGTCGACGTAACCGCGACTATTCCCTTGCGGACCGACGCCGATGTGGTCGCAGCGCCTGAGGAGGCCGACATTGAATTCGCGCCTACGGCGGACGGCAAGCGGCTTGCGGTGATATGGAATGCAAAGGAGTATATCGGCTACTCGGCTTTTTATACCATTGGCGACGGAACAGTCCCGTTTACGATTACCGACACCGAGCAGACTTCGGAGGGAAACGTAAGCTTGCTGAAACGGCAGACAGTCCCCCTTGTTGGCGGCAAGACCACTGTAAAAATAACGGCGAAATGGGATAGTAATGACTATTATGCATCCGATGAAGTGTCCAAGTCGTATGATGGAACCACTACACTACTTCCGAACGTCGCCTCCTACGACTACAACTTTGGAGACCCAAAAGGCTTCTATGTAGAGCAGACTGCAAGCAACATCTATACTATCAAGTGGGACGCCATAAACGGCGCTACGGATGGCGGTGCGGGCTATGACATTTGGAAAGCCGAAGTGAAGAGCGGTGATTCTCCTTCTTCACTTGCTGACGGAACGTTAACGCTCGGCGATTGGACGCCAGTCGCCACAACGTCCGCAAGCAAGAATGGGAACACATACACCCTTATCGAAAATATATCCGGCGAAGACACATCAAAAACGTACATCTATGGCATCATCGCCAAAAATAGCGCCGCGAAATCTTCATCACTGACAACGTACATTGTGTACGCCATCACGCAGTCTATCGCCACAACGTTTACCTCCGCCAACATTGTCGAGACCAAAGACGCGGACGGGAAGCCGCAGCTTACGATTAACGTGGATGTCGCGGACGGCGAGGCCGTCACTCTGGCAAGGGCCACCGTCACGATTGCGGACGGGATTCCGTCTGTCGGCGCCTACACAGCGGTGACGGGCGGCACGTCAGTCGGCGCGCGTTACACATGGATCGACAAGCCCGCTATACGCGACTCCTACAACTACAAGCTGACCGTAACTAAAGGCGGCGTTTCGAAAGACATCGTCGTTGAGAAGAACAACGGATCGTACACGTCTTCCCTTGAGAGTTATATTACCGTATCCACGCAAGCCGCTCCGGCAAACGTGTACAGCATCAAGATTTCGCTCTCTGGCTCCCTCGCCTATACGGACGATTTGAAGGCGGACATCTATCAGGCGGAGTCGAATTCGAATGGCGTTCCAGTTAATCCTACTGGCTGGGAAAAGATCACCACTGCGGCGCCGCAAACCTACGAAACGCTCTCCACCGACGGCTTTATCAAATCCAGTTTGACGGTTGGCGCGTACTATGTATACCGCGTGGTATTGACTTCAACGGAGAATACGGGAAAGACGTTTAATGTCACGAGCCAAAGCTCTGCGGTACGGCCTTCGGTGGCTTATAATCCCTCCTCCTTCACCTGGAACCCCGTTGCAACGGCTGACTCCTCCGTGATTTATACATCTCTGGGATCCGCAACTGGCGATAGCGACAATCTGAAGACGCTTCTGGGGGCGAAGGTATTTGTGGTGGAATACGACAGCACCACCTACGAGTATAAAAAAGTGGCGAGCGGCTTATCCGCAACCATTGACAAAGCCGGAAGTACTGCCGTTGGTTCCGTTCCAGCGTATAAGTACTTTACCAGTTTCACAACCGCCGACTTGAACGCCCTGAACACAGGCGCCTCTAAGACTTACTATTTAGCGACAGAGGACGTATCCGGCGGATTCACCTCCTACTTCAAATCCTTCTCTGTAGCGAATAGTGTGACCACCTGGTAATAGCATGGCGGGATATGCGTATTGAACGCTTGCGAAGCCTCCTATAGTAAAAAAACATAAACCCAAGTAAAAAATCGAAAGCGGATCGTCCACAAGGCGATCCGCTTTTTTTTTAGCCGGACGCCGCGCAGTCCCTGTCCACGCGCAACACGCCCGTATGCGACTCCCCGTCATTGACAAAAACCGCACGATATCGTATAATACCGCAATGGAGCGGCAAAAGTACACGGATTTGAACATCAAGATGATCAACAAATGGGTGAAAGACGGCTGGCAATGGGGAAAACCCATTGGGCATGAAGAATTCGTGAAAGCAAAAAACGGCGAATGCAATGTATTGCTGTCGCCGAATAAATTTGTTCCTAAAGAATGGTTTCCTTCGCTGAAGGGAAAACGCCTGCTGGGGCTCGCCTCTGGCGGCGGTCAACAAATGCCTGTTTTCGCGGCGCTGGGAGCGGATTGCGTCGCGCTTGACTATTCGGATGAGCAGCTTGCGGCTGAACAATATGTCGCGGAGCGGGAATCGTATCCAATAACTATCGTTAAAGCGGATATGACGGAGCGTTTCCCGTTTTCCGATGAAATGTTTGACGTTATATTTCATCCGGTGTCGAATTGTTATGTGGAAGATGTCCGCCATGTCTGGAATGAATGTTTCCGCGTATTGAAAAAAGGCGGCGTTTTATTGGCGGGCATGGGCAACGGGATATGTTATTTATTTGACGACATCGAAAAACCGCCGCTCGTCGTTGTGAATAAACTGCCGTATAATCCATTAAAAGATCATACATTATATGAAAAAATAAATTGGGAATACGATACCATTCAATTCAGCCATTCTCTGGAAGAACAAATAGGCGGACAATTAAAAGCCGGTTTTATGTTGACCGATCTGTATGAAGACTACGGTAATGAGGGCGTGTTGCGGGAATACGCGCCTGAATATATCGTCACACGGTCAATGAAGCCGCTCACTATAGGAGTTGTATGAACAGTAACATGATTATCGAAACCGCAGGCGCCGCCGATGGCGCTACCGGTTTCAGCGCCGATGGCTCTGATGCCGCTGGTTTTGGCGCCGCTGGTTTCGGCGCGGAATTCGGGTTGTCCGATGCGGTGATTGAGGCGTTGAAAAACAAGGGCTTCACCGCGCCCACGCCTATTCAGGCCATAAGTTTGCCGCGCTTGCTCGCGGACGAGGGGCATTTGGTGGTGAAAGCCCGCACCGGCACCGGAAAAACAGCGGCGTTTGGCATACCGCTTGTGGAAAAACTCACAACCGGAACGCATGCCCCGCGCGCCCTCATCCTTACGCCGACGCGAGAGCTGTGTCAGCAGATTTGCAAAGAGATCGCTTCGCTCACCACGCGGCAGTTTCCGCGCATTACCGCGGTATACGGCGGGGCGTCTATCCGAAACCAGATATTCGAGCTTAAACGGGGCACGGAAATAGTCGCCGGCACTCCGGGGCGGGTTATGGATTTAATGGACCGCAAAGCGCTTGATCTTTCCGCGGTTGACTATTTTATTCTGGACGAAGCCGATGAAATGCTCGACATGGGCTTTTTTGAGGACATTGAAACCATTCTCAAGGCGGTGAAACCGGAACGCAGAGTGGGGCTTTTTTCCGCGACCATGCCGGAGCCTATCCTAAAAATCGTACGGGATTATATCGGCGAGGTGGAGATTTTGGAAGACGCGGCTCCCGAAGACGAAAAGCCGGCGGTGGATCAGTTTTATCTGGTGATCAAGAAAGAAGACCGTTTGGAAGCCCTGCGCCGCATTATAGACGCGGCGGACGATTTTTACGCGCTGGTTTTCTGCGCGACCAAAATAGGCGCGGATGAGCTGGCGCACCGTCTGGTGGAAAATGGGTATCCTGCCGAAGCCATACACGGCGATCTTTCCCAAGAGGCGCGCGAGCGGACGTTGCGTAGATTCCGTTCAAAGCTGACCAAAATCCTTGTGGCGACCGATGTCGCGGCGCGGGGGCTTGATATAGAGCGTCTTACTCACGTCATCAATTTTGATCTGCCCAATGATAAGGAAATCTACATTCACCGCATCGGCAGAACGGGACGGGCCGGGCGCCGGGGCAAAGCTGTCAGTCTCGCCCTTCCTTCCGAGCGCCAGCGCATAAAATTCCTTTCGCGCAACATGGAACGGCTTCTTGGCTCTCCCATTGTCTTTACCAAGGTTCCCCACGTGAAAGCCGTGATGAAAGCCATGAAACGCCGGATCGTGAGTTCCGTCATAGAGGCGTGGGCAACGGAAGCTGATGATCTCATACAGAATATACAGAATGAGGATGAATCCGCTAAAATCGTGGAACAGGGCGTTGAGAACGCGGTCGCGGTTGCGGGAGAAGGTTCCTCCGTTCCGGTGGAAACCGCCTCTCCAACAGACGTGGCGGTTGCGGCGGCTGGCGCAACGGCTGGCGCAACGTCGGCTGTCTCCCTGCTTCTCTCGGATCCGATTGCGGCGATCAGCAAGGAATTGATAGAAAAATTAGGCGCTGAAAAAGCGGTGCAGGCGCTGGTCACTCTGTCCTATGGCGAACAGTTGGAGCCTTCGCGCTACGGAGCGATCATGGAATTTCAAGAGCAATCGGAGCGGGTTGCGCCTGTGCATGGGGTTTCACACGGCGGCGCGTATGAAAAATACGATAAAAAACATTCAAGGCATTCGGCGATTCGGCATGATCGGAAAGCGCCCCGCTTTGCGGACGGCGCCTCCCGCCATGCGAATTTCGCACCGGATTTCTCCGTGGCAAGCGGCGCCGTGCGGGTCTATGTGGGGCTTGGGCGGCAGCATGGCGCCTCCGCCCGCGATGTGGCGCAACTTCTTTCACGCGCGGGCAATATACCCGGGCGCATGGTTGATGGCATCGAAATGAAAGATTTTTGCGCCTTCGCCACCATGCCCGAAGGAGCGGCGTTGCGGGCTATCGACTATTCCCGCAAGGCTCAAAACGAGCCTATTATAAAGAAGGCGCTTGAGAGGGGTTGACCTGTCGGCATGGAGCGCAGCGATCAGAAAACCGCGCGTCAGGCGGAAATGCTTTTCAATCGTCTCGCCAAAAGGCAAAAACACCTTAAAAAATGGGCGTCGCGTATTGGCGTCAATGCGTTCAGGCTCTACGACAGGGATATTCCCGAAATCCCTTTGCAGATCGACCTCTACAATGACGCCCTATGCGGCGCTCTCTTTGAGCGCCCTTATGAAAAAGACGAGGGCGAAGAAGCGCTCTGGCTTAACGCAATGACGGAAGCCGCGGCGCGCGCACTCTCTATCCCGGTTGGACGCATATTTTTGAAAATCCGCAAAAGACAGCGGGGATCCAATCAATACACCAGACTTGTTCATCATAATTTTTTTGTTGATGTGATGGAACAGGGGCTTGTTTTTAGAACAAATCTTTCGGATTACCTTGACACCGGACTTTTTTTGGATAGAAGGAAGCTCCGGCTTTTGATTCGGCAGGCTGTGGCGAAGCGCAACGGCGCAAAAGTGTTGAATCTTTTTTGCTATACGGCGGCTTTTTCCCTGTATGCGGCTGCGGGAGGGAATGTGGAGGTGGACTCGGTTGACCTATCCAACACCTATCTCGACTGGGCGAAGGTGAATTTCGCGCTCAACGGCTTGCGGGCTGAATCCGTGCCGCAGGAAGCGCTCTTTTCTTCACCAAACGCCCTTCCGCCCTTTCGCCTTATCCGCGCCGACGCGCTCCGTTTTCTTGATGAAGCGGTGAAAAAGAGGCGTACATGGGACATTATCATCCTCGATCCGCCGGTATTCTCCAATTCAAAAAAAATGGCTTCCGACTTTGACGTGAACCGCGATTATCAAAGCCTCATCGCAACATGCCTGACACTGCTGAATTCGGGCGGCGCCCTCTATTTTTCGACGAATGCGCGGCGTTTCGCGCTTGCGGACGAGCCGCTGAAAAATCGCTTCACATCCCGCGATCTCACCGAACAAGCGCGGGACGAGGATTTTAGAGGCAAAAAAATCCCGGCGTGTTGGGTTTTTGAGGAGGCGCCATGCTGAAAAAAGTTTTGCTGTTTGTAAATCCGCACAAAGACTTGGCGTCCGTAACCGCGCTGGAAATCGCCGAGAAACTCGCGGATCGCGGCATTGAATACCGTTTTTTTTCTTTCAAAGACACGGACAAAGAGCCTGTTGACGCCGCGTACGGCCTGGCGTTCAGCCTCGGCGGGGACGGCACCGTGCTGTACGCGGCGCGCACCGTCTCCGCCCTGGGAATACCCGTCTTTCCCATAAACATGGGAACCCTGGGCTTTATCGCCTCAATACCGCATGACGGGTGGACGCCGGTCTTCGACCGGTTTTTAGCGGGCTCCGCAGACATTTCAAAACGGCTCATGCTTGAAGTGCGGGTGGAACGGCGCGGCGCGGTTATAGAACGCGGCTCCTGCCTGAATGACGCGGTTGTCTCCTCGTCCGGCATTGCCAAAGTCATCCGGCTCTGCGTAAAGACTTCCGGCGGAAGCGGGGAAATCTCGCTTGGCAATTATCGCTCAGACGGACTTATCGCCGCCACGCCCACTGGTTCCACCGCGTATTCCGCAGCCGCAAACGGTCCCATCATTGATCCTGAAATGGAAGCCGTCATCATAAACCCCATCTGCCCCTTCACCCTGTCGAACCGTCCTTTCGTGTTGCCCCCGGCTGAAACCATCATCATCGAAATAGAAGAAGAACAGAGAAGCGGCGTACTGCTGTCCCTGGATGGACAAGTGACTGTGCCGCTCGCTCCCGGAGACAAGATTTTTATACAAAAAGCCCCTTATTACGCGACCCTTGTCGCTGTAGGGCGGCGAAACTTCTACGAGGCGCTTCGCACAAAACTGGCGTGGGGCGGGTGATTTCACCTCTGCGTACTGAGGAAGACCGGCTCGCGGTTATCGCCAGCGGCGCGGGTGTTGGTTGTGTAGCAAGCCGCACGCGACGCCAGCGTCTTGCGTATATCATCACGCGTACGAGAAAATAATCACATTTTTTCATATTTTTTTTGAAAAAGATTGACTTTTCAAAAAACATGCGGTATAGTATTAGCCATAACGCCTGTTGTGAAAGAAGCCGATCCATTTTCAGAAACGGACGCCGCGGCTTTCCAGCAAATTTTTTTTAGGAGGAAACGGATGGTTTACCAAACAGTGAAGAGCTTGAAGAAAACGGTGCAAATAACCAAAACAAGCCCCCCCCCCCCCCCCCCATATTTAAGTACGCTCGCACGTTCCATACATCGTCTTATATTATACAAACACTCTTTGAGCCTCTCTTTAGACGCAACGCGTCGTTTCCTCTTCGCGCCCGTTTTCCACGCGCCGAGCTTCGCTTCGCGCCCTTGAAACGGGAGCCTCCACTCAGTCTGCCCCGCGCCCAAAGCGCGTCGCGGAATGCGGATTATCCGCATCCATATATTTTATGGGAGCCACGCCAAGTCTTGGCTCCCGACTTTAATAAGGAGAGGAAACTTATGAAAAAAGCCCTTTATCTTTCGGTGGCGGCAGTTTCGCTGTTCGCCATGATTTTTGCTGGTTGCGACGGAGGAAGTCAGGTGATTTCGAACGACTACGAACCCATCTCCGCGCCGAAAAACCTGAAGGCGACGGCCCAACCCGGAATCAACGTGATTACATGGGACGTGGTGAAAGACGCCAAGGACGGCTATGAGGTGACCCGCAAGGACACCGTGACGGGAGAGGTGAAGACGTTCGCCCCGACCACGCCTTATTATGCGGACAAAGTCGGCTTCACCAACCCGTTGGTTAACGAACGCAAATACACCTACACGGTGGTCGCCAAGAGCGGAAGCGATCTGCGCAACGGCGAGGCGACGACCGATGTAACCGCAGTTATTCCCGGGAGGGATGCCGCCGATGTGGTCGCAGCGCCTGTAGACATCGCCTTCAAGCCGATTGTATATGGAGGCCAAGACAAATTAGAGGTGACCTGGACAGGAGACGCGAATCTCAACTACTCCGTTTATTATGTATACAGCGACGGAACAGTCCCGTTGGTGTATAACCTATACCCAATAGAAGGAACCTCGCTGAAACGGCAGACGATACCCTTCATGGGCGGCGACACCACTGTAAAAATAACCGTGAAATGGGATGAGCAGGAGTATTATAAGAGCGCGGAGGGGTCTAAGACGTTCACCGGAACCGGCTCTAGACTTCCGGGCGCTTACGACTTCAAAGTAACGCCCGCCGCAACCGGAATCTACACTCTCACATGGACCGCCATAGACGGCGCGGATGCCTATGACATTTGGAGAGCCGAATTGATCAGCGGCTCTATTGAATTCACGGAGTGGAAGGAGGGCGTCAAATTCGACGGCTACGAGGCTGCTTGGCCCGGAGCGACGCTCGGCGAATGGAAGTCAATTGACACGGCCTCCAAAAAGAAAGATGGAAACGTCTACACGCTCACCGACAGCGTAGACGACACATCCAAACGGTACATCTATGGCATTGTCGCCAAAAATACAGAGAGCGAGGCGAAATCCGGGCTGGCAACAAAGATAACGGATGCCATCGTCCAGAATATCGCCACAACCTTTAGCACCAGCAACATTGTTCAGACCAAAGACGCTGCCGGGAATCCGTATCTTACGATTAACGTGGACGCCCAAAACGGCGAAACGCTCATTCTGGAGCGGGCGGAGGCCGTGTATGCGACCGCTGACGCCACAGAGCCGGAGTCTATTGGCGCCTACACAGCGGTATCGGGCGGCACAAACGCCGGCACATCCTACACATGGGTTGACACGCCTGCTATACGCGCCTCCTACCGCTACAAGCTGACCGCAAGTAAAGGCGGACTTTCATCCGAGAAGACTGCCCCCGTCAACACCGGAGCGTACACGCCCTTCGTAAACTACATATCCGCGAGCGCCGCGCCAGTAAATGTGTACAGCATTCAGATTTCGCTTGATGCAACCGACGCTTATCCAGAGGAGACCTTTAGCGCGGACATCTATCGGGTGGAGGTGGATAAGCTTACGAATGGCAAGCCGGTTGGCGTATGGACGGCGAGCCCGATAAACGGCGCTACAAAGGTGTCATTCGACACGCTCTCCGGCGACGGCTATATAGACGCTGGCGACGTTACCTGGCTCGGCAAGTTCTATACATACCACGTGGTACTGACTTCAACTAAAGGAACTACGATAAAAACGCTTACTACCCAAGACAAGACTGGGTATGTTTCGGCGCCTAGCGCCTCGTACTCGTATAACTACAAGTACACTACAAACAATGCGGATACCGTTAAAGCGGTTTATGTGGAAGGAACCCAGAGCGGTGATAATCCCTATCTGAAGCTGCTTGATGGAGCGGATGCGATTGTGGTACTCTCCACAGATACAAGCACCATCCTAACCTCATCAACCATTAGCAGAGTCACCGCAAGCACCGGCGCTCTTGATAACAACGTTCCACAGTATGCTTACGTTGCCCAGTTCACAAAGTCCGCGTTGGAGAACCTGAACACGACATCAACTCCTAAGACGTATTCTGTGGTGATACCTACCAACGTCAACGGTAGCGCCGGTACCAGGGAGATAATGACATTCACTGTAACAAATAAGGTTATAGGTAATGCTCCCTCGGGCTGGTAATCGTGTGCGGCGGGATAATGCGTATTGAACGTTTGCGAAGCCTCCTATAGTTAAAAGAACATAAACCCAAGTAAAAATCAAAAGCGGGTTTGCGCCCCTTGCAAACCCGCGCAGCGGATCGTCCACAAGACGATCCGCTTTTTTTATAGCCGGACGCGCACAACCGGCGGCGCCAGGACTTTCCAACCGTCCGAAAGCCGAACCATAGGTTCGCAAACCGCAACGTCCATTGCGGCGCAAATTTACCTTGATAATAAATGCAACACACAATACAATGGGCGGCTGTGGTGAAAATGTTTAGAAAAAATATCCCGCTATTTTATCATTGACAAGAATGTCGCTTGTTTTGCCTTTCATAATAATATCCGATGTGGCTGACGGTCATTTGGCAAGGAAGCTGAAATGCGCGTCAAACGCGGGGGCAAGACTGGCTATCGCTTCAGAGCCGGAAATCTAAAACCATTGTGTTCTTTGACAAAATAGGGAAAATATCGGTTTCTATCGCCATGTCGCTGCCGGGGATATTTGTATTTAGATGGGTAATAATTGATTATAAGACAGTAATGAATATAATTATATAGTTTATTACCGCAATGTTGGCGGCGTTATTCGTCAGCAGAATAACGAATACAATAAAATGCATAAGCATATACCATGAGCCTTCGCGCCCTGAACGGACGTTCTTTAGCGCGGAGCGCCAAACCCCGCTGCGAATAGCGAATAATCTATTTTCAGCGTATCGCCATAGACACCAGGCGCTGTGTACAATCTCAAGGATTTTGGCGCTGTTAGGAACGGTTGACGGGGGGCATAGAGAGGGAAACAATTTGAATTATGGCGCGGCGACACAGACAAAGACCGGAATAGCTTCAGCGTAACCCGGCAGTCTCGCTATTCAAAATGGGCGGACAGTTCGTAACGCCCGCAAACGCCGCGCCGAAGTTCACACGCCCACATCGCCAAAAGGCGGGGCGCGTGACAATACGTCCGCCACGCAACGGTGATCGCTTGAAAGGAGACCGGGATCCGCTTCCAGCATGGCAAAGGCGTCCTCACGGGCTTTTTCGAGAATCGCCGCATGTTCCACAGGATTCGCAAGCCCCAGCCTGATATAGCCCGACTGCTCAACGCCGTTGATCTGCCCCGGCCCGCGCAATTTCAAGTCTTCTTCCGCAATGACAAACCCATCCGAATGCTCCAGCATGACCATGAGGCGGGTTTTTGCGTCTTCCGTGTATTTATCGGAATACACGAGGAAACAGTAGGACTGGGCCGTCCCCCGCCCGACTCGTCCGCGCAGTTGGTGCAACGCCGAAAGCCCAAAACGCTCGGCGTGTTCTATGACCATGCAGGTTGCGTTCGGCACGTCAACGCCCACTTCCACAACGCTGGTCGCAACGAGTATGTGTATGTCGCCTCTGCGAAACGACTCCATGGTCAGACGCTTCTCCTCCTCGTCCATTTTTGAATGGGCAAGGGCAATCGTGTATTCCGGAAATATCTCCGTTGCAAGCCGTTCTTCCATCGAAACCGCGTCTTTAAGGTCCAACTCCCCTTCCTCAATAAGCGGATACACAAAGTAGGCTTGAGCGCCAGCCCTGAGCCGCGCGCGGACAAACTCGTACACCTTGTCCTCGTTGGACTCCCGCGCAAGATGCGTGACAATAGGCTGCCGTCCCGGAGGCAACCCTTTGATGACCGATACGTCAAGGTCCCCAAACACGGTGATCGCCAGCGTCCTTGGAATGGGAGTCGCGCTCATCATCAACAGATCCGGAGCGTCGCCCTTTGCCATGATCGCCTGCCGCTGCATGACCCCGAACCGGTGCTGTTCGTCAATGATGACGAGACGGAGATCGCGGTACCATACATCACGGGAAAAAAGCGCGTGAGTGCCGATTGCCACGTCAATAGCGCCTGACGCGAGGTTTTTAAGCAGTTGTTTTCGCCCTTTGGATTTGATGTTGCCAGTGAGAAAGGCGACATTGACGCCCAACGGCTCCAGCAGTTTCGCCGCGTTTTCCGCGTGCTGGCGCGCCAAAAGCTCTGTTGGCGCCATGATCGCCGCCTGCCCGCCCTTTTCAATGGCCTTGAGCGCGGCCAGGAACGCGACAAGGGTCTTGCCTGAACCGACATCGCCCTGCAAAAGCCGCGCCATGGGGTACGGGCTGTCCATATCCTTGTTGATGTCCGCCACGGCTTCCCGCTGTCCTTCTGTCAGGGAAAAAGGCAGCCTATCCAGCAGCATGTTTTGCAAGTCAGGCGGTTCTTGTCGCGTCATACAAGGCGTGATTTCCATCTGCGCCGGCCTCATAACGCTGCGTTTCGCCTGCGCCCGTTTCCCGACCATCACTTCCAGATAAAAAAGCTCTTCATACATGATGGTCTTTTTCGCCTTTTCAAGTTCCTTCATGGATTCAGGGAAATGAATGGCGTTTAAGGCGCGGGCTTTTGCAAGCAGATGGTACCGTTCCCGTATGCTCTGGGGAATTTCATCTTCTATAACAGGAAGGTATGCGTCAAGCGCCTGCCTGACAAGAGTGCGCAACTTCGCCATGCGGAGATTTTTTGTGAGCGGATAAATGGGCAGTATCCGCCCTAGCAACGCCTGCTCCGGCGCAATGCGCCCCACGCCGTCAGGCGCCGCAGGAACCGGCTCAAAGTCAAAGGCGTTTGACTGAATCTCGCCGTATTTAAACTCAAAATCACCATAGATGAGATAGTCATTCCCTACCGCAAGCTGGTTTTTCATAAAAGGGCGGTTGTAACAGACCAGACACGCCCGCGCCGTATCATCTTCAATAAAAATCTTTAATGTGCGGGTCTTGCCACTATAAAACCAATCGTGCGCGAGGACTCGGACAATGGAGCATACCTGACCATTGCGAAAATCTTTGAGCGGCGCAAGACGGCTCCTGTCTTCCCAATCCCTCGGATACCGGCACAGCAACGAGCCTATTGTTGTAACCCCGACATGGGCGAGCGCTTTTTCGGCGGCGCCACCTTTCCCGCCCGTGAGCGCCGCAACCGGATCGCATATCTCTCTGACAAACACAGGTTAGCTATTCAGATTTACAGTCTCTGCAAAAAGGATGACGCGATGTTGATCGCAACGCCTCCGCCGATCCATGCCGCCAGAAAGACCGCCAATGCGGTGATTATAATCACGCTGTACTGTATGCTTTTGCCGCCGTAAAAGAGCGCGTTTATCCGGTACAACACAGGCCGACTTATGGCGTCAACAATACTCCAGAACGGGCTGAACGTGTTTTGCCGCGTGAGATACGCGAACAGCCTAAGCCCCAATACAATGACGATGAAGCCCAGTAGAAACGAAACCGCAGACCAAAGCGACTTGACAATTAACACGATCACAAAACCCGTCGTGATGTACCCATAACTCGCCATTGTAGCAAAGACGCTGTTTGCTATGGACAAGACCGACATGGCGACAATAGGCGAAATATCCAAAAAACCGCCCAAGCGCAATCCGGGAATCTGGCGAAACCAGTCAAGATACGGGTCCGTCATGGCGTTTAACACCGCGACCGGCGTACTATGCCTGACGCCGCTAAACCACGTAAGCATGATTCTGACAAAGATAAGCAAAAGATACATGCTGGTGGCGGACGCCAATATGCTAAAGACAACTCTCATGCTCATACTATACCGGTATCGTTTTGAATCGTCAAGATTGCCCATCGAGCGTGAAGTCTAGTGTCTGACACCGCGCAGGGAAACGCGGCGGCGTACGGAACGCGCCCATCGCCGCGTTTTCCACCGTATCAGAGCGCAAGCGGCTGGGAATAAGTCAATCAAGTAAAGTTTGGTGTCAGCTGGAAATAACCGTCAACCGGGAGCGTGAAGTTTGGTGTCTGACACCGTATCAGAGCGTAAGCGGCTGGGAATAACCGTCAACCGGGAGTGAAGTCTGGCATCTGACACCGTATCAGAGCGCAAGCGGCTGGGAATAATCATCAATCAAGTGAAGTTTGGCGTCAGACACCGTATCAGAGCGTAAGGGCTGGGAATAACCGTCAACCAAGAGTGAAGTCTGGCGTCAGACACCGTATCAGAGCGTAAGGGCTGGGAATAACCGTCAACCAAGAGTGAAGTCTGGCATCTGACACCGTATCAGAGCGTAAGGGCTGGGAATAACCGTCAACCAAGAGTGAAGTTTGGCGTCTGACACCGCCGAGCAGAGCGTAAGGGCTGGGAATAACCGTCAACCAAGAGTGAAGTCTGGCGTCTGACACCGTATCAGAGCGCAAGGGCTGGGAATAACCGTCAACCGGGAGTGAAGTTTGGCGTCTGACACCGTATCAGAGCGCAAGCGGCTGGGAATAACCGTCAACCGGGAGTGAAGTCTGGCGTCTGACACCGCCGAGCAGAGCGTAAGGGCTGGGAATAACCATCAATCAAGTGAAGTTTGGCGTCTGACACCATATCAGAGCGCAAGCGGCTGGAAATAACCGTCAACCGGGAGCGTGAAGTCTGGCATCTGACACCGCGCGGGGATTGCTTGTCCGGCGGCAAGGCGCAACGGCGCTTATTGTGTCTCTCGCTTCACCGGATCAGATTATCCTGTTTGGTTCATATGCGCATGGGGACACTACGGATAAAAATGGACATGCACCGTTAAAAAAAGAGCCTTTCGGTCTTCCTTGCAATTTCGTACCAACAGAAAGGCTCCACTCATGTTTTGCCCTCGGCGCGAGGGCGTTGTTCCGCGGCTACTCCACGGAGCTAGGGGCGAACCAGCCGGAAGCCAAGGTTGTTGTTCCTGTTCGATGGGGTGTTGTTGTTCCGGTTGGCAGAACGCGCGTTCTGCGCATCGTTGTTCCACGACCCGCCGCGTTTCACGCGGTTAGAGCCAGCGGCGGCGCCCGAAGGCGCACATTCTTAATGCTATAAGGAAACGGAGAGCAGGTCAAGAGGGCAAGGCTCGCAACGAACAAGCGAAGCCGCGAAGCCGCGAAACCTTCTAAAGGCTCCCCGTCTCATAGCTTTGACCCATTTGACCCAGAAGCGCTTTCGCCAAGGCGAAAACGCCCGCATCGCGCAAGCTTGATCGCCGCAAAGACGCTTAACGCGCGTTCCGCAGCCTTCTCTTCGCTTATACTGCCATCCGCAAGTCCGGCGCTTATCTGCGCCATGCGCTCGCGCGCCCGCTTGCGGGACTTTTGCAACAAGAAAACGCCCCTGTCCTTGATGAGAAAGCCGAGAAAAGGCAAACCCTGGGCCGTCCGCCCCAAAATAGGCGGCTTCACCGTTAAAGCAAGCGAAGCCGCATAGGTTCGCGCCGCGTCGAGCCATTGTTTCAATGCGTCAGGCGAATCTCCCCACAGCGCAAAGTCGTCCATATACCGGCAATACGCGGCAGGGCGCAGACGCTCAATAATGTAATGATCCATACCCGCAAGATACAGATTTGCAAAGAACTGACTCGTCAAATTGCCAATCGGCACACCCTTGCCGTGCTCCGTATGAAAAGAGTCAATCAAGTCGTCCAGCATTGCAAGCGTTTTGACATCCTTTATCAAAGTTCGGATGGTATTTTTAAGCGTGGCGTGGTCGATAGAGTCGAAATAGTGACGCATATCAAGCTTAAGAAACCACGCGCTGTGTTTGCATTGGTGAAAGGCGTAGAGCGCCGCCGCGTGGACGCCTTTATTCTTGCGACAGGCGTAACTGTGACAAATCATCGGACGCTCGAAGACCGGTTCCAAGACATTCATTATCGCATGATGCATCACTCTCTGTTCAAACGGCGCGACGTTTATGACACGCGGCTTGGGATCATTAATCTGGAAGGCGTGATACTCGCCCCAATCACAGTGGAGGGTCTCCAGCTTGACGCGGACGGTGGCAAGGCTGCGCTCAATGTTTTTGCAAAAAACAATGGCGCTTGGACTTGCGCGGTTGCCGCGCAGGGCTTTGAGAAAGGCTGAACGGATGTTGGCATAGTCCGTTATCTGGTCAAAGAGATTATTCGCCCGCTTCATCCTGTGTGATCCCCTGGGGGAGCGGCTCGAATACCTTGAGAAACAGGGCGCCGTATTGCTTGACGCGGGATTCGCCAATGCCCGGTATTGACAGCAAGTCTTTTGGCGACTTAGGCTGTTTCTTGACTATCGCGGCGAGCTGTTCATTCGTGAAGACCGCGTAAGCCGGCAAGCCCTGTTTTTCAGCCGCCTCCTTGCGCAATTCCCGGAGTTTGTCGAACAAGGCGTAGTCAGAGGGGCTTAACACTTCGCGGTAGTCCACACGCTGGGCGCCGCCCGCAGGCGTGTTCTTCTCCTCCCCGCAGAATTCAACCAGAAAAAGCCATCCGGTGCCACGCTCGCCGTCTATGAGGCGTTTTTCCACATTGACGATGCGGTGCGAGCGCAAGAAGGCGTTCAATTCATTGCAGACCGTCTCTTCACCGAAAGGACTGATAAAGAAAGTGCGATATTGGGTTAATAAAGCCATTGGTCATCCTCTTTTTAGCATTTAAGCGCAAAACCGAACACTGGTGTCAGACACAACGCCTGACACGTCCGCCACACAGACAGGCGGGGCTTCGGCTTTGGCGGCTTTGGCGGCGCTTTTCCAATCCTTGCGCCGCATGGACGCTCAGCCTTCGCCCCCGAACCTCTCGACCTCTGGTGTCAGACACTCACATTTCCCACAGCGCTACAGCGCGGGCGGGTGTCTGACACATCCATTCCCGCGAATCCCACTCGCCCGCTCTGCGGGCGGGAAAACGGGATTCCGCGCTCTGGGCGGGGCTTCGGCTTTGGCGGCGCTTTTCCAATCCTTGCGCCGCATGGACGCTCAGCCTTCGCCCCCGAACCTCTCGACCTCTGGTGTCAGACACTCACATTTCCCAGCGCGGGCGCGACACGCCCCTAGTTTGATTTCGCGCCATGCTCTTCTGTTCGCGGGCTGGCGTCAGATACGCTGCGGGTTACACGGTGTCAGACACCCGCGCCCGTGTCAGACACTCACATTTCCCAGCGCGGACGCGACAGACCCCTTGGCGCGGGCGCGACACGCCCCTTAACGC